>DATGEO010000130.1:0-23515 GCA_035310015.1 Candidatus Dormiibacterota bacterium
TCAACACGGCCATCTCCTACCGCCGGCGAGCGCGGCTGCGCGGCATCGGCGAGGTCATACGCAGGCTCGGACGTCCCGCGCCCGGGCCGGACCCGGCGGACTCGGCCGGGAGCTCGGAGCTGATCAAGGCGCTGTCCGCGCTGCCGCCGCGAGTCGCCGCCGACTTCGTGCTGCGCTACCACCACGGCTACAGCAACCGGGAGATCGCGCGGCTCGAGGGCGTGTCCGAGCGCACCATCGGCGCACGTCTCCGGCAGGCGCGAGAAGCGCTTGCTCACGCTCTCGGCCCGGAGTGGCGCGGTGAGCTTCCGATTTCGCCGCCCGCCGGCGTTGTATTGCCACGTGAGCCCCGAGGACTCGGTGATGCCTGAGCGAGAGCTGCCTGAGCACCTGGCTTCACAGCTCTCCGAAGAGCTGACGTCCGGCGCACCCCTGCGCGCGCCGCTCGCGTCACAGGCGCGCTACGCGACCGCCGCCGCGGCGCAAAGCAGTCGAGCCCACGTCGGCGCGCGTCTCGTCCTCAGCGGACTCGCCGCGCTGGCGCTCGTGGCCGCCACGCTGCTCGGCGCGCCGCAACCGCGGCAGTGGCTCATCCAGTCGGTCGGCAACCTTGGCGGCACTTTCAGCCCTTCGCCCTCACCCGCGCACCAGTTCCAGGAGCCTCATCCGACGGAACCGGTCGAGTCGCCGGCATCGCCGGAGCCGTCCGAGACCCCGGAGACGCATGAGTCGCCGGAGCCCTCGCAATCACCCGAGCCTGGGGAATCGCCTCAGCCGACCAGCTCGCCCGAATCCGACGGCGGCGGCCACCCCACCGCGTCACCGTCAGCCGGGACTTCCGACTGAGGGCGGCTCCGGCGTTGATTAGTTCGCACCGGTCACGAGCCGGACACCGAACGGTTTAAAGGAGAGGAGATGAGAAATCCGTTTTTCAATCTGTTCACGGTGGCGGCGGGCGTCGTTTTGGTCGCCGCGCTCGGGGTGACGGCCCACGCCCAGGGCGTGCACCTGTTCGGGTCCCCGTCGGGCGCCGCGATCTTCACCCAGTCGTCACCCGAGCCCTCGGAGTCACCCGAGCCGAGCGAGTCGCCTGAGGCGTCCCCGTCGCCGGAGCCGACCGAGGCCCCCGAGGCGTCTCCCTCACCGGAAGCGACCGAGTCGCCCGAGGCTTCTCCTTCGCCTGAAGCCGACGACAGCGACACCGACGAGAACGACGACTCCGGCCAGACCGACGACTCGGGAGGCGGCGACTGATCGAGTAAGGCCGAAGACGGCGCCAGGGCGTTCCCACTGTATGGGACGCCCTCTGGTCAAAGCGGCCGGCATCACGGCGGGCACGCTTTTCATCGCGATCGGACTGGCGGCGCAGTTCGGCGGCGCCGACATCTTCGGTACTCCTTCGTACGCTCAACCGGTCAGCCAGGCGCATTCGCCGCCAGGATCGCCAAAGCCGTCGCCTTCGCCCCGTCCGAGCCAGCTTCCGCCGGTGGCGCAGTCGGCGAGCGCCAGCGGGACGATCTACACGAGCTACGGAGAAGGCGGCGGCCACAAGAAGCACAAGTAGCGGTTAGCCGAGAAGGTCTCTCATCGGGTGCGCCTGAGCCGCCCGGGCCAGGAACGGCAGGCCGAGCAGCTGCTCGATGGTCGCGAGGAGCGAGTAGTGGTTGTAGGCCGCGGCACTCACCACGTGGCCGTGGCCGGGACGCGCGACGATCGTGAGCACGCGGTTGTCCGCGCCGCCGTCGTCCTCGTCCCACGTCACGAACAGCACAGCTCCAGGCCTCCACGCGGCCGAGCTCGTTATCGACCCGACCGTGGCCGTGAGCCACGCGTCGCCGGTGGCGAGGGAGCAGCTGTGCTGGTCGTGACAGCTGTCTGGGCCGATCCAGGAGAAGCGCACGTCGCCGCGGGCGAGGTCGGGCGCGAGATCGCTGAAGGGCACGACGTTGGGCGGACAACCGCCGCCGTAGAACGCAAACGGGTTGTGCCCGGGATCGTACGGCTCGGGGCTGTCGAGACACCCCGCCGGCGTGAGACCCTCCATGTAAGCGCGCCACTCGAGACCCGCGTGCGCGAGCTGGTCGCCGATGTCCTCGCGCGGAAGCGCGTGATAGCCGTCGTCGGTCACGCCCCACGTCTGGCCCGACGTGAGCGCCAGGTAGTTCGGAACGCTGGGGTGCGCGACCGCGTGATAGTCGGTGGCCACGCCGCTGCGCGAAGCGAGCCGCGCGGTGAACGATCCCTGCAGCGCCTCATCGGCGGAGTGGTTCTCCATGACGATGAGGAAGACGCGCGCGGGCGGCACCGCTGTCGCGGTGCCGGCGGCGCAGCCGGTCATCCAAAACAGCACGCATGCCAGCGCGGCGGCAAACCTCACGAGGCGCGTCCTACTTCTTGTAGGGCTCGATGAGGCGTGCGAGCTCTTCGAGCTTCGTCAGCGCCGGCGCTCGGCCCTCCGAGGGCACATACCAGATGCACCGCTCGACACCGGCCTCCGCCGCGCGTTCGATGTCCGCAGCCGTGGGCCGCGCATAAAAGGACACGGGGATGTGGCCCCGGCCGGAGGCCTTCTCCTTCTCTCGCAGCTCGGGGATGCGTTCCAGGGCCGCGCCCCGATTCGGCATCCACTCGTCGGCGTAGGCGATGACGCGATCGAGCGTCTTCGGCCCGTTGCCGCCGAGGAGCACCGGAGGGTGCGGCTTCTGCACCGGCTTCGGCCAGCACCACATCGGGTCGAAGTCGACCATGTCGCCGTGGTACTCGGCCTCGTCGTCCATCCAGATCGCCTTGATCGCCTCGACCTCCTCGCGGAGCAGCTTCCACCGCGTCGCGAAGTCCGTGCCGTGGTCGGCCATCTCCTCCCGGTTCCATCCGCCGCCGACGCCGAACAGAAACCGTCCGTTGGAGATGACGTCGAGGCTCGCGGCGGACTTCGCGGTGTGGATCGGATCGCGCTGGATGAGCAGGCAGATCCCGGTGCCAATCTTCAACGTCCTGGTCGCGAGCGCCGCCGCGGTCAGCGTGATGAAGGGGTCCAGCGTGTGCATGTACATCCGCGGCAGCTCGCCACCGCTGGGGTAGGGCGTCGCGCGGCTGGTGGGAATGTGCGAATGCTCCGCGACCCACAGCGATTCGAAGCCGGCCGCCTCCACCGCCGGCGCGAGCTCTGCCATCGAGATCGCGTAGTCGGTCGGAAAGACGGCGATGCCGAACTTCATGGCCCTCAATCGTGACCCATCACGGTCTGCGGCCGCGACAAGCAAAAGGGCCGGCACCAGGCCGGCCCCATGCCCTTACTTACGAAGACTGACTCAGCTCGGTGAAGCCGACGGTGAGCTGCCGCCGCCTCCGGCGCCACTGCTCGGCGAGGCCGCCGGCGACGTGACGACCGGGGTGTTCGGCTGGCCGTTGCTCGGCCCGTTGCCGAACCAGTTCCACTTGGTGAAGCCGAAGAACAGCAGCATCAGCACGAGCAGGGCGATGAGCACGGCCGCGATGCCGGCGCCGGCCCCTGTCGTGTCACCACTTGTCTCGACGACCTCGGAGCCCGCCGGGCTCCAGTACCTGCGCACGCTGTAGCCGCCGGCGCCGAGAAGCGCGGCGAGCACGATGACGACCAGGATGATGAACAGAAGTGTTCCCAAAACGGAATGTCCTCCTATGAGTTCATCGGCAGAGCTCACGTGGAGCACCACCGCCCACAGGAGTAACGTCCAGCCGCCGGCGCTGTACGCGGCGCGCGTTCAGCGCGTGATGCGGTCGGCCGCCTGCTTGATCGAGGAGATCGGGCGCTCGAGGCGAGAGCTCAGCTGGTCGGGGAGCGCGTCCTGCATGCGGGTGAGCAGCGGCCGGCGGCGCCGGCGCCTCGCGATGAGCAACGCGATGCCGACCGCCGCGACCACGGCCACGCCCACGACGATCGCGGTCCTGCCGTAGCGGTCGAGGAGCGGCCCTCCGTACTCCTCGATGAGGTCGAGGCCGTTCTCCATGCCTTCGCGCACCTTTTCCGCCTGCGCCTCGAGATCCGGCGTGCGGACACTCATATCAAGTGTTAAACGTTTCAGCGCGGTGCTTTACCGGAGCACCGGCGTTGTCTCGATGTGGAGGCTGCACCGAATCCGGTACGCCCGGCGCCGACCACCTTCGACCGCCGCTTGTATCAACTGATCCACGGGCTTCCCCACTCGCCGCTGAGCGACCGCTACGGCAGCATGATCTCAGACGCCGGAGAGGGGCTTGGATGGGTGACGGCCGGAATCGGGCTGGCCTGGCTTGGGGGTCCGAAAGGCCGCCGCGCAGGAATCGCTGCGGCCCTCGCCGCGCTGTCCACTACCTATCTGGTGCAGCGGCTGATCAAGCCCGTGTTCAGGCGCCGGCGGCCCTTCGTCGACCGCGAGGTCCTCGTCGTCGGCATCAAGCCGCTCGACGCGTCGTTTCCCTCCGGTCACAGCGCCGCGTCGTTCGCCGCGGCGACGGCGCTGACGGCCTTCTATCCCAACGTCGCTCCGCTGGTCTACACGCTGGCCGCGGGCGTCGGCCTGTCGCGCGTGTACCTCGGCCACCACTTTCCGAGCGATGTTGCGGTGGGTGCGGCCACCGGGGCGGGGATCGGTTCTGTGATCGCGTGGGCGCTCAAGCGCCCGATGACGCTGTGAGCTCGGCCGGGCCGGCGGGCCTGCCGGGCCGTAAGTACCCTCGCGTGCTCATCTGTTTACCGAAGTAGAAGCGAATCCGCGGGCTGGAATCCCCGGCCCCGCGAAAGGAGGTAAAGGCGAATGCTGGTTGCACTGATCGTACTGGTGCTCCTGCTTCTGATCTTCGGAGGCGGTGGGCTTCTTTCGGCGTCACTGAACTTTCTGTGGTGGATCCTGATCATCGGACTCGTCCTCTGGGTGCTCGGGTTCTTCTTCCGCTCAGCCGAGGGCGGCGGACGCTGGTACTACTGGTAACCAGCGCGTAGTTACTCTCCCTTCAAGCGCCTCGCGCCTCGCGCGGGGCGCTTGGTACGTTGCGCGACGTTCGGCGCTACTGGCGCCACTCGAGAGGCGGACCGATCCGGCGCTCCACCGCGGCCGTCACCTCACCCGGGTTGGCGTGCCTCTGCAGGCCGGCTTTGCTGAAGATCAGCTCGCCGTCGAGCGTGACCTCGAACCGGCCCTTGGTGCCCGAGACCAGATCCACGCTCCGGAGGATCGGAGCCCAGCGGCTCAGCAGCTCATCCGCCAGGCGCACGGCCCGGTCGAGATAGTCTCAAGGGACGCAGTACTCGATGACGACGTGGTGCTTGGGATCGATCACAGACCCGACTACCATGCCGCGGCGCCGGCTATTCCGAACGGCGCCCGACGGGTCGCGAGCTACGCCGTTTCCACTTGCGCCGGCTTCTTCTCCGCGGGTGCGGCCAGGTCCGGCCGGGCGGCGGCCATCGCAAGCTTCATCTGCTCGAAAGCGCCTTCCGTGTCGCTGCGCCGCTCGAGCAGGCGCGCGTACTTGACATGGCACGTCACCAGGCGGTCGGCCAGCTTGGCCCGGCGCAGGACGGCGATGGCGGTCCCGTACTCCGTGTCAGCGAACTCGCGTCGGCCTTGCGCTTCGGCCGCCTCGCCAAGGATTTCACGTGCGTCCGCGATGCTGGCGGGCTCGTGGGCATGCTCGGCGAGCATGAGCGCCTCGGTGGCGCGGCGACGAGCGCCGTCCGGATCGCCACCCGCGAGGTCGAGCTCGGCGAGGCTGTGGAGCACGTGCGACTTCCCAATCTCGACGCCGACCTCGTTGCAGATGTCGAGTGAGCGGGTCAGATGCTCGCGGGCTTCTTCCAGGTCACCCTGGCGCATGAAGACAAGCCCCAGGTTGTTCTCCGCCCGCGCGACCGCGAGCCTGTCGTGCAGCAGTTCGTGAATGGTGATCGCCTTCTGGGCGTAGGCGCGCGAGCGGTGCAGGTCGCCCAGGTGCTCGTAGGCGATGCTGAGGTCGTTGTACATCTTGCCCACCCGGCTCAGGTCCTTCAGCTCACCGGCGACCTCCACGGCCATCGAGTAGAACTCCACGGCCTTCGGCCATCGATGTTGAGCGACGTGAATCGAGCCGAGACGGCCGAGGATGCGCGCCTCGAGCGAGCGGTTCGTGGGGCGCAGCCGGCGGCACGCGTCTAGTGCTGCCTCCGCGACCGGGAGCGCGCGGCGATCGTCGAGCAGGTGCAGGCCCGTCGCTTCGAGGTCCATGCACTCCACGACCATCCAGTGATCGCCTGCGTCTTCAAAGGCCGCCCGGGCCTTCGTCAGCTGTGGAAACGCGGCGTAGGGATTCATACGGTAGAGCTGTGCCTGGGCGAAGAAGAAGCCGGCATATGCGCGGTCGACAGGCGTGGCTGCGGCGGCCATCGCCTTGTCGGCCTCGGCGAGTAGCTCGTCGTATCGCTCGGTGATCGCGAGGTCGCGGAACCGCTGCACGTCGATCTGCAGCGCGACGCCGGCGAGGTCGTCGGGCGCGAGGAAGTATTCGATCGGCTTGCCGGTCCGGGCCGCGATCAGCTGGATGGTGGGCAGGGTCGGCCGGGTCTTGCCCGTCTCGGCCAGGAAAATCGCGGTCCGGCTGACCTCGCCGGACGCGACCTGGGCCAGCGACAGACCGGCCTCAACCCGCGCCTGGCGAATCGAGCCCGGGCGCACGGCCAGGCCGGGGAGCCGGCGACGCTTGCCAGCCGGTAGTGAGCTGACTACCACAGCGGTGGAGAGACTATCACTGCTTTACAGCAAGCGCGCCCGGCTTCCCAAACCTTGTCGATGCTTAACAGCAGCCCGACGGCCAGCTGCTGGCGCCCACGGACATGGCGGTCGCGGCGACGGCGGAAACGGCGAGGATCATCGAGATGAGGAAACGGCGCATGGGAGCCCTCCTTGCGAACTCGAACTCGCCCAGGAGGGCGAGAGGCGTCCAGTAGAGCGCTAACCCTCCGCCATGTCAAGTGACACATAACACTTTCGGCAAAGTTAGGCGGAGGCGCACGACAAACCCGTGCCTATACTGCGAACGGGTGCGTCACTTAACAGCTGGGGGCGGGCCGCAGGGGTGGTGACCCGCCTGGCCGACGTCAGGGCGGCCGACCTTCCGGCCGCTGTGGTCGTCTTCGGGCCGGACGGCCGCCTCGAAGACGCCAACCCGGCCGCGTGCGAGCTCCTGGGCGAGGACCGCGAGCACCTCCTGGGCGGCGGACTTCCCGCCGCCATCGCCGCCGCCGGGTCGGGCTCCGCCCAGCGCGGGTTGCTCGTCCAGATCCAGCGCCGCGACGGCTCGGCGGTCTGGGTGCAGGTCGACGCGCAGCCCGCGCCGGCAGCCGAGGGCCCGGTGGTCGTGGCCGCCCTCACCGACGTCACGGCCATCGTCGGCGAGATGGCGCCGGCGGCTCCGGACTACGCGGCCCGGAGCCTCGCCGACATGACCCAGCAGATGGCCAACGCGCGCCTCGGTCCGGATGCGGTCCTGGCCACCGTGACCAGCGGCCTCAGCCGCATCCGGCCGGGCACCTGGGTGGCATCGCTCATCGGCAAGGATCCGCGCGTCGTGCGCGTGATCGCCGCCAACGACGCCGACCCGCTGCTGGCGAAGTACGTCGAGGAGATGCACAGCTCCGGGGAGGCCAGTGCCAGCACCATCGCCATGCAGGTGATCGAGTCAGGGCAGCCGGTCGTGATTCCGAAGATGCCGGCGGCGGCCTTCATGGAGATGCTCCGGGCCGACGTGCGCGACTACGTGGCCCGGAACTCGCTTCCGGTCCGGGAGCCGGCGGATACGATCGGGGCCCTCGTGGTGCCGATGCGAGCCCGGGGCGCGACGGTCGGCGCCCTGGGAGTGTACGAGGGCACCTCCGTCAGTCCGCTCACCCCGAACGACGTCGCGTGGGTGCAGGCGATCGCCGACCGCGCCGGCCTGGCGGCGGAGAACGCGCAGCTCTATTCCGACGCGGTGCGCCGCCTGGAGCGGCTGACCGCGCTGCGCAACATCGGCCTTGCGATCACCAGCAGCCAGAACCTGCGGCTGACCCTGCAGATGATCCTCGACCAGGTGCTCGTCGGCCTGCGCGTCGACGCCGCCGACCTGTTGCTGCTCGATGAAGGCGAGGGGATGCTCGTGATGGCGGCGCAGGCCGGCTTCCAGTCGACCTCGATCTCCGAGTACAGGCTGCCGGTCGACGACCGGCTGCCCGGCCGCCTTATCTCGCGGCCGCGCATCGAGTCGGTGACCGAGAGCTCCGCGCTGGCGCAGTTTCGCCGGCGGACGCTCTTTGCGCGCGAGGGATTCCGCTCTTACTGCGCCGCGCCGCTGGTGGCGCGCAACCGGCCGGCGGGCGTGCTGGAGGTTTTCACGCGCGCCACCTTGAACGCGGACGAGGAGTGGTTCTCCTTCCTCGAGGCCCTGGCCGGGCACGCCGCGGTCGCGATCGACGGCGCGCAGATGGCGGAGCGGCTGGAGAAGGGCGCCGCCGGCTCGCGCCGGCAGGCGGCGGCCGCGCCGCGGCTCAGCCATCTGGAGCGGCAGATCCTCGGCCTGCTGGTCGAAGGCACGACCAACGCCGACATCGCCACGGCGGTGCACCTCAGCCAGTCCACGGTCAAGTTCCACGTGCGCCAGATCCTGCAGCGGGTCGGGGCTTCGAACCGTACTGAGCTCGCCCGCAAGGCAACGCGTGAAGGGTGGCTTTAAGGGGCTGGGCCAATAGACCAAGCCGTTAGCCGATGGGTCAATGTTAATTAGCCGCTTGACGTTGATTTACACCTTTGGAGAGGGGCGCAGGCGAACGCGCGATGCCTAGCGTGGACCTGCCGCCAGACGGCACGCAATGGCTTCAGAAATCGTGGTCTCTGGATTCCGATCGGCGGGGATCGACACCCGGCGATCGACCGCTGCCCTTTCCGCCGCGGATGAAGACAGAGACCTGACACCCCGCGTCTCGAAGTGACCTATATGGGGGTTCGGTTCTCGCACGCCAGGCCTAAGATCCAGATAAAGAAGGACGAGAACCGTGTACCTGCAAGCGGGGGGAATGACCAGCAGAGAACGGCTCGAACGCACGCCCGTGTCGAGGCGGGCGAGATGAGCGCCGCGGCGTCGCGGCGGCCTTCGCACTATGCGCCGCTCGTGCTCGTCGTCGACGACGGCGAGACGAACCGCGCGCTCGTCGAGGCGTACCTCGGCGACCTCGACTGCCGGCTGCGCAGCGCCGAGGACGGTCCGGCCGCGCTGGCGGCGGTCGAAGCCGAGCCGCCCGACCTCGTCCTGCTCGACGTCCAGATGCCGGGAATGGACGGCTACGAGGTGTGCCGCCGGATCAAAGCCCGGCCTCGGGGCCGCCTACTTCCCGTGGTCATGCTCACGGCGCTCGACCGAGCACACGACCGAGTCCTCGCGCTCGAAGCCGGGGCGGACGATTTCATGACCAAGCCGGTGGACCGCGTGGAGCTCGTCGCTCGCGTTCGCTCCGCCCTTCGCCTCAAGTCGGTCTACGACAACCTCGACAGCGCCGAGCAGGTGATCTTCTCGCTCGCGGCCGCGGTCGAGGCGAAGGATGCGTACACCGAGAAGCACACCCATCGCGTGGCCGAGTCGGCCCGCCACATCGGCCAGACCATGGGCCTCCCGGAACGCGCGCTCGAGGCCCTGTACCGCGGCGGCATCATTCACGACATCGGCAAGATCGGAGTGCCGGACTCGGTGCTCCTCAAGCCTGGACCGCTGGAGGGGAGGGAGCTGGCCGCGATGCGCCGTCACCCCGAGATCGGCGAGAGCATCGTGCGCCCGCTGCGGTCGGGGGCGGCGCTGCTGCCGATCATCCGGCACCATCACGAGCACTACGACGGGACCGGCTATCCCGACGGGCTCGCGGGCCGCGCCATCCCCCACCTTGCCCGCATCGTCGCCGTGTGCGACGCATTCGACGCGCTCGTGACCGACCGCCCCTACCGCAGCGCCAAATCCGTCGACGAGGCCGTGGACATCCTGGTCGACGGAGCCGCCAAGCAGTGGGACCCCGAAGCGGTGCAGGTGCTCGTCGACCAGATGTCCAGCATCCGCGCCCTCGGCGTCGCGTGACATGCAGGACCTGATCACCTTCGTCGCCAACCTGACCGCGATCGCCTTCCTCCTGCTGGGACTGGCTGTGACCGCGCAGTGGTGGCGCGACCGCGATCGCTCCGCCGGCTGGCTGGCGCTCGCGATCGTGCTGCTCTCGCTGGTGATCCTGCTCGGGCGCCTCCCTTCGCTGCTCGGCTTCACGCCGCCGCTGATGTCGCAGCTCAGCCTGATCGCGTTCATCGGCTCCGGCTACGCCCTGCTCCGCTACCGCGTCGGGATCATCCCGCTCGCGGCCCGCTGGCACGTCGGAGCGCTGATCGTGATGGCGGCGGCCGTCGTCGCCGACATCGTGGCCACCGCCGCGCACGCGCGGCCGTCGGTGCTGCTGCCGATCACCATCGTCCTCGTCCTCATCTGGGCGGCGGCCGTGACCGAGCCGATCGTGCGGTTCCTGCTCGTGGCTCGCGGCCTCCCGGCCGTGCAGGCCTGGCGCCTGCGGTCCCTGAGTCTCGGCTTCGCCGCCATCGTCGCCATCCTGCTGATTGCGGTCGCCATCATGGGCGCCGGCGCGAAATCGATCGCGCCCGGCGTGCAGCTGGCCATCCAGCTGGTCGTCCTCCTGATCGTGCCGCTGCTGTACGCGAGCTTCTCGCCACCGGCCTGGCTGCGCCGGGAATGGCGTGCCTCCGAGGAGGAGGGCCTGCGCCTCTACCTCGAGCGCCTGCTGCTCGAGGACGACGACACGATCACCTTGAACGAGGCCGCCCTCGAATGGGTGAACAGGCTCACCGGCGGCGCGGGCGCGGTCGCGTTCAACGCGGAGGGCAGGCCGCGCGGCTTCATCGGTCTCGACAAGACACTGATCGAGGAGCTCGGCCTGCACGTGCCCGAGCTGAGCACCGGCATGCATCGCTTTGCCCGCGCCGACGGGTCGGCCGTGCGCCTGATCTCGCTTCCCTTCGACGTCGAGCACGCCAAAGGCCGGGTGGTGGTCATCGCCGGCCCGTTCACGCCGCAGTTCGGCAACGACGAATTGGACCGCACCAAGCAGTTCATCACCGCGGTCGTGGTCGGCCTCGACCGCAAGCGGCTGGTCGCCCAGCTGAAGCAGTCCAACTCGCAGCTCAGGGAGCTGAGCGAGCACAAGAGCGTGTTCCTCGCCAACATGAGCCACGAGCTGCGCACCCCGCTCAACGCGATCATCGGCTTCTCCGAGCTGATGCTCGACGCGAAGGAGTCGCAGTACGACGTTCCGACGCAGCGACGCTTCCTGGGCCAGATCCACTCGAGCGGCAAGCACCTACTCAGCCTCATCAACGACATCCTCGATCTCTCGAAGGTCGAGGCAGGCCAGATGGAGCTGCGCGTGCAGACGCTGCCGCTGTCCTCGATCGTGCCGCAGGTGGTCAGCATCGTCGAGCCGCTTGCGGGACAGAAATCGATCAAGGTCGAGGCCGACATCCCGCCGGGAGTCGACGTCACGGCCGACCCGGGGAAGCTGAAGCAGATGCTGCTGAACCTGGTCTCCAACGCGATCAAGTTCACGCCCGACGGCGGCGAGGTGACGATCAGCGCGCGGCGGCTGCGCACCGCGCTCGAGATCTCGGTCGCCGACAACGGCATCGGCATCTCGGCCGACGAGCAGGGGAAGATCTTTCGCGAGTTCCACCAGGTGGATCCGGGTCCTGGCCGGCTCCAGCAGGGCACCGGGCTCGGCCTCGCCCTGACCCGCCGCTTTGCCCAGCTGCACGGCGGGGACGTGCGCGTCCAGAGCACACCCGGCAAGGGAAGCGTCTTCACGCTGCGGCTGCCGCTGCACCTGGACAAGAGCGGGCCGGTCGAACCGCCGCCGATCGAAGACGGCCGGCCCGCCGACACCTCGCGGCCGCTCGTGCTGGTCATCGAGGACGATGCGGGCGCCGGCGAGCTGATCGCGCGCCAGCTCCAGAGCGGCGGGTTCCGCGTCGAGTTCGCGCGCACGGGCACTGAGGCGATCGCCAAGGCGCGCACCCTGCGCCCGGCGGCGATCACGCTGGACATACTTCTGCCGGAGCTGGACGGCTGGGAAGTGATGACCCGCCTCAAGCACGACCCCGAGACCAGCGACATTCCCGTGGTGGTGGTCAGCGTGGTCGACAACCCCGAGCTGGGAATGGCGCTGGGCGCGCTCGACTACTTCGTCAAGCCCGTGGACGGGCGCGAGCTCGTCGACCGCCTCGCGCGATTCAAGGTCCAGCCGACGAAGGACAGCGGCGGCACCACAGTGCTGGTCGTCGACGACGAGGCGGCCAACCGGCACTACCTCACGCGCATCCTCGAGCCGGCAGGGTTCAATGTGGTGCTGGCGGCCGGAGGCCGCGAGGCGATCGAGGTCGCGATCGCCGAACCTCCGGACGTCGTGCTGCTGGACCTGATGATGCCGGAGGTCTCAGGCTTCGACGTGGTGGAGGCGCTCCGCGCCGATCCGCGCACGCGCGACACGCCGATCATGATCCTCACCGCGCGTCACCTCTCCGAAGCCGACAAGCGCCTCCTGAACGGCCATGTCTCCACCATCCTGAGTCGCGGCTCGGTGGGAGCATCCGACATGGTCGAGCTGCTTCAAGAGCTCGTCAACAAACGCAGCGCCGCCGCGGTATGAGCGCGCCACTGGTCCTGCTGGTCGAGGACAACGAGACCAACCAGATGCTGACGACCGCGGTTCTAAACCGCGACGGTTACCGGGTTTCGGTTGCGAGCACGGCGGAGGAAGGGCGCGCGCTGATCGATGCCGAGGCGCCGGACCTGATCCTGATGGACCTGCAGCTTCCCGGCCTCGACGGCCTTGGTTTCACGCGCGAGCTGCGCCGCGGAGCCGCCACCGCGTCGATACCGATAGTCGCCATGACCGCACACGCGATGCTCGGCGACGAGCAGGAGGCCCTGGCCGCCGGCTGCGTGGGCTACATCGCCAAGCCGATCGACACCAGAACGCTGGGCGAGAGCCTGAAACGGTACCTCCAGGTCGCACCGTGAGCAGGGTGCTCGTCGTCGACGACGAGCCTGCGAACGCCCAGCTCCTCGAGGCGATGCTCGCTCAGCACCCGGGGCTCGAGGTCCGGACGGTGACGGATTCGCGGCTGGCGGAGCGGGCGTTCTTCGACTTCAAGCCCGACCTCTTGATGCTGGACCTGCACATGCCCGCACCGGACGGCCTGGAGCTGCTGCGCCGCCTGCGAAGCGTCCGCGACAGCCTCGGCTTCCTGCCCGTGATCGTGCTCAGCGCCGACGAGACGCGGCTCGCCCGCAACAGCGCGCTCGGCCTCGGCGCGGACGAGTTCCTGACCAAGCCTTTCGACCAGGCCGAGGTCGTGCTGCGGGTGCGCAACCTCCTGCACACCCGCGACCTCTACGTCCAGCTGGCGGCGGCCAAGGAAGCCCTTGAACAAAGAGAGCAGCGCCGTCGCCGCAGCGCCTGATCTCGTGGGCCGTAAATCCGGCCATTAATATGCTGCTGCCCGGCGCGATCATGAACGACCCTGCCCTGATCCTCATCGTCGAAGACAACCCCGGCAGCCTGATGCTGGCGACCGTCGCCCTGGAGCTCGAGGGCTTCACCGTGGCCGGCGCCGAGACGGCCAAGCAGGCGCGCGCCATCATCGAAGCCTCGAAGCCCGACCTCATCCTCATGGACATCCAGCTCCCCGACACCGACGGCCTCGAGTTCACCAAGGAGCTGAAGGCCGACCCCGCGACCGCCGCCATCCCGGTCATCGCCCTGACGGCCCACGTCATGCCCCTGCACGAACGGGCGGCGAAGGCCGCCGGCTGCGCGGGCTTCATTTCCAAGCCGTGGGTGCCGGAGGTGCTGAGCCGCGAGGTGCGGGCGCAGCTCGCCATCGCCGAGACGACGAAGTGAGCGCCGCCGCCAGCGGCCGCGACGGCACCGACGTCCCCGCCCAAGAGCTGGAGGACCGCCTCGCGCTGCTGCAGAGCGTGGCCGTGCTGTTCAAGCTGCCGGATCACAACCTGCGCCGCCTGGCGCGCCGGCTTCGGCCGCGCCACGTCGCGAAGGGCGCCGAGATCGTCCGCCAGGGCGTCGTCGCCGACCGCGTCTACATCATCAAGCGCGGCCGGTGCGAGGTCCGCGCGAGCTGGGACAAGTCGCACAGCGTGACCGTGTCGCTGCTGGGCGAAGGCGATCTCTTCGGCGTCAGCGCGCTCAAGCCCGGGGCGGCGCAGCCCGATTCGGTGAGGGCGGTCGAGCCGACCGTGCTCATGGAGCTCACGGCCGCCGATGTCGACGCGGTCGTGGAGCCTGGGTCGAGCGCCCGGCAGGAGCTCGACAAGGTGATCGCGCAGCGCGTGGCCACGATCGAGCAGCTCGTCGGTCGGGCGTCCAGCTATGTGGGCGGCCCAGACAGCCAGGTGATCGCCGTGTACTCGGTCAAGGGCGGCTCGGGCAAGACGACGCTGGCGGTGAACCTCGCCGCGGCCCTGGGCATGCGGCACCGCAGCGAGGCGGTTCTCGTCGACCTTGGCCTGCCTTACAACCACGCCGCGCTCACGGCCAACCTCGTACCCACGGGCGCTCTCGCGATGCATGAGCGCGAGTCCGACGCGAACCTCGAGGAGATGCTGCTCAGCGCGTGCATCCATCACCCGACCGGCATGCTGGTCCTGCCGGGTGCGCTTCGCGTCGAGCAGTCCGAGCTGATAACCGCGGACCTGGTGCAGCGCAGCATCTCCGGGCTGCTCAACACCTTCACCTACATCGTGGTCGACCTGGGGGTCGCGATGTCGGAGATGACGTTGACGGTGCTCGAGCGGGCCAGCCAGGTCGTGCTGGTGGTGACCCCCGAGCTCACGGCGATGAAGGACACCAAGGAGCTGCTCGACCTATTTCGCAGCGTTCTGAACATCCCGGATGGCAACATCAGGATCGTGCTGAACCATCCCCGGCCGAGCGCGATGGTCGAGCGGGCCGACGTCGAGCGGACGATCGGCCGCCCGGTCGACATCGACCTCGACTACGACGGCTACCGCTGCGATCGCGCCTCGGTCACCGGAGAACTGCTGGTCGCGGCGGCGCCGACGAGCCCGCTCGCGAAGAAGATCAAGGCCATGGCGGCCGCGCTGGACGGATCGGCCGCAGCGAGCGCCAGACCGGCGCGTAAGCTCGGGCTGGCAAGATGAGCAATGCCAGCGCCATCACCTGGCCGGGCGAACCCGCGATCGCGGGCATCCGGCCCAGGTCCCGGCTGCGAACTTCTGCCGGCAAGCGCTTCATGTGGGCTGCCGTTGCGGCTGCTGGTCTGAGCCTTCTCTTCATCGCCTGGGTCGGTCTGCAGATCGGAGGCCCCACGGTCACCAGGGCGTTCGACGACATCGGCGAGGCGGTGGCGGCGCTGATCGGGGCCGTGAGCTGCGGCTACGCCGCCGTGCGGGCCGGCGGGCGCATGCGCGTCGCCTGGGCGTTCCTCGGTGCGTCGGCATTCCTCTGGTTCCTCGGCGAGGTCGTCTGGAGCGTGTACGAAGTGGCCCTCGGGCAGGCGATTCCGTTCCCGTCGGCCGCGGACGCGGGCTTCCTGCTCGCCATTCCGCTTGCGGTGGTCGCCGTGCTCGCCTTCCCTTCGGCGCCGGGCCGGGGCACGACCCGCAGCCGGGCGCTC
Organism: Candidatus Dormiibacterota bacterium; assembly: GCA_035310015.1. GTDB lineage: Bacteria > Chloroflexota > Dormibacteria > Dormibacterales > Dormibacteraceae > DATGEO01. Next base: position 15,720 of record DATGEO010000130.1, read on the forward strand.
GTCGACGGCACGATCGTCGCCCTGTCGCTGGTGTTCGTCGGCTGGGCGCTGGGATTGGGCAAGGTCTACGCGAGCTCGTCCGACAAGCCGCTCGCGCAGCTGATCGGCGCCGCCTATCCCGCCGGCGACATCGTGGTCCTGACGGTGCTCCTCATGGCCGTGCGCCGAGCTCCGGTGCAGCAGCGCGGCTCGATGTTCCTGCTCATGGGCGGCCTCGCCGCCAACGCCGTCGCCGACAGCGCATTCGCGTACCTGAACGCGGCCGGGACCTACACGTCGATCGGCAGCGTGCTGGACTCGGGTTGGGTCGTCGGCTACCTCTTGATCGCCCTCGCGCCGCTGTGGCCGGCGCCCCCTGCCGGCACGGTGCCGGAGGAAGGCCCGGTCGACCTCTGGCAGATGTCGCTGCCTTGGATCGCGCTTTTCGCCGCCGCCGCGGTGGCGATGGCGCTGGGAATCACGGGCCGCGGCCTCGACCTCTTCCTCACCGCGGTAGGCGGAGGGCTGGGCATGCTGCTCGTCGTCAGCATGCTGCTGGTGCACCGGGACACCGGCGCGCTGCTGAAGCTGCGCGAGCGCGCAGAGGTCCATCTGCAGCAGCGCACCGAGATGCTGAACCAGGTCATCACCCACGCGCCCCTGGGCGTGGCGCGCGTCGGCGTGGACCTGCGGATCCTCGACGCGAACCCACGACTGGGTTCACTGCTCCACGCGCCCGCGAAGATCATGGTCGGCTCGCTCGTCGGCGACTATCTGTCGTCCGAGGGCATGGCGGACCTGCTCGAGCGCTCCAGGCCGCTGTGGGAGGGCCAGGTCGACACCATCGAGGGCAACACACCGACCAGGCGCGCGGACGGCAGCGAGGCCTGGCTGCACTACAGCGTGACGGCCGTGCGCAAGCCGAACGGACGCATCGACTACTTCCTCGCGATGTTCGAGGACGTCACGAGCAAGCACGCGGCCGAAGAGGCGGCCGTGGCCAACCTCGAAGGGCTCGAGCGCCTGAACAAGCTCAAGAGCGAGTTCGTCTCGATGGTGAGCCACGAGTTCCGCACGGCTCTCGTCGGCATCCAGGGCTTCAGCGAGATCCTCCGCGACGACACGATGGGTGCGGACGAGGTCAAGAGCCTGGCGTCGGACATCAACCAGGAGGCCGAGCGGCTCAACCGGATGATCGGCGAGATGCTCGACCTCGACCGAATGGAGGCCGGCAAGATCCGCCTCGACCCCCAGCCGCTGGACGTGAACACCCTCGTCCGCGGCGCGGTCGAACGGGCACAGATGTCGACCGAAACTCACCCCATCCGGACGGAGCTGGACCCGTCTCTGCCCATCGTCAACGCGGACTCCGACCGGCTCGTGCAGGTCGTGAGCAACCTCCTCACCAACGCGGTGAAGTACTCGCCCGACGGCGGCGAGATCACCGTCTCGACCCGGGCCGAGGATGGCGTGGTGCGCGTGTCCGTGCGCGACCACGGCATGGGCATCGCGCCGGAGTTCGTCGACCGGCTGTTCGGGCGCTACGAGCGCTTCGAGAGCAACCGCACGAGCAAGGTGGTCGGCACCGGACTCGGGCTTGCGATCAGCCGCCAGATCGTCGAGCTGCACGGCGGCAGGATCTGGGTCGAGAGCAAGGTCGGCGAGGGATCGGACTTCCAGTTCACGATCCCGGTGTCGGCCGCGACGGCCTGATCAGGTCTACAAGAGAAAGTCCGCGATTCTCTGCCCGAACAGGTCCGGGTGCGCCTGGATCGCCGCGAAAACACACTCGCCCTTGAAATGCCGGACGTCGTACTGGCACAGCGTCCTCACCGGAAACCGCTTGCAGAGGCTGTCGTAAGCGACCTCGTAATCCAGCATCTCCTGGTCTGACGGAAATCCGACGTAGGTCGCCATCTCCCCCACCACGCGGATTGCGGTGGCGCCGGTCGCCAGCGCCTGCCACCACAGCTCCTTCCAGGCGGCCAGCGCGTCTCGCGCCGTGGAGCCGGCACCCTGGCGAATGACCAGGTCCCCCCGCTGCACCACGCCTTCGACGTCCAGTGTGCCATCCTCGCCGAGGGCGCCAAGGTATTCGTTCACGACCGCCTCCGAGGCGACGAGGATGCAGCGTTCGCCTGCCGCCAGGCCGGCTCGGAGAAACGGCACGCTGAGCCGCAGCCGGCCGGCGTCACCGTCGTAGAAGGTCGCGAAGTGATCGTGGACCTCGATCGAGCGCCCGGCCGTTGCGGCGGCGGCCTCCACGCTTCCGGCCTCCTGGGCTTGGAGCCGTCGCAGGTCCGCCTCCCGAAACCGCCGGTCGCCCCGCCGGCCGCTGCGCTGCACCGGCAACAGGCCGGCGTCACTCCAGCGACGGATGGAGGCTTCGCTTACGCCCAAAAACGCCGCCGCGCTCTTCGTCGTATGCATATCAGTCAAAGTTATCTATCTACCTTTTACGTAGCATAATGGTGCCGAGAGCAGGTGCCAGATACGTAGTACCGATATCGACCCCAAAGAGGTTCAGCGTCTGCTGCCGTCGGTGTCCGCGTCCGCGATCGCCGAGCTGGTGTCAGCCGCCCGGTCGGCCGTGTACGACTGCGGCGAGACGGTGATCGGAGCCAACCGGCCCCACACGCCGGGGCTGGTCGTTTCCGGCCACGTTCGTCTGATCGTCAAGGACCACGACGGCCGGGAGGCCAACCTCAAGACGATGGGGGCCGGCGCGATGTTCGGGCTCATCTACATGGTCGAATCCGATCCGCGACCGGCGAGGGTAGAGCGCAGCGTCGTCGCCATCGAGCGCTCGGTTGTGGCCCTGATGCACGGCCCCACCCTGCGCCGGGCCGCCGCGCGTGACAGCGAGCTGGGGATGTACCTGTTTCGAAACCTGGCCGACTCGGCCAATGTGCTGGCCGATGCCGCCGGTCAGTTCGCGTTCATGACCGTCCGCCAGCGCCTCGCCGGCCACCTGCTCGGCCTCGCCGTCGAGGTTCGGGGAGGGCTCGTGGTCGAGGCGACCCAGCAGCAGCTGGCGAGCTCGGTCGGGTCGGTCCGCGAGGTCGTGGCCAGGACGCTGCGCGACCTGCGGTCCGAGGGCCTGATCAGGGTCGCGCGGGGCCGGGTGACGCTCCTTGACCGCGACGGGCTGGCCGCCAGCGCGGCGATCTGACATCTTCGTGACTTAAGTAGCAGGCGCGCCCAGGCCTAAACCCGACAATTAACGCGGTTCGGGACGGGAAGGTCCAGCTATGCAGACTTCCAGGATCCGCGTGATGCTCGTGGGCGACGGCCCCGGTGTGCTGGCAGCCCTTGCCGGCACTGTCGGGCCGGCGTCGGACGTCGACACGCCAGCGGACGGGTTCATCGCGGTCAGATGAGGCCGCACAAGAGCGAGCGGCAGAGCACCGACATCCTCGACGCCATCCCCGACGCGATGGTGATCGTCGGTGAGGGCGGCGCGATCGAGCTCGTCAACCGCGAGGCGGAGCGGCTGTTCGGTTATTCCAGCGGCGAGCTGATGGGCCAGACGATCGAGGTCCTGGTGCCCGAGCGCTTCCGGCACGTCCACGAGGCCCAGCGGGCGAAGATGGCCGAAGGTCCGTATGGGCGCCCGATGGACGCCGGCCTGCACTTCGCGGGGCGACGCAAGGACGGAACCGAGTTTCGGGCCGACATCAGCCTCTCGCCCCTCGAAACGGCGGAGGGCACCAAGACCATCTGCGCCATCCGCGACGTCACGCGTCGCGCGCTTGCCGAAGACGCGCGTCGCAGGAGCGAAGAGCTGTTCCGCGGCCTGCTCGATGCGGCGCCGGATGCGATGGTCATCGTCGACACCGACGGCGTGATCCAGATCGTCAACGCGCAGACGCAGCGCATGTTCGGCTACACACCGGCCGAGCTGCGCGGCCAATCGGTCGACGTGCTGGTCCCGGATCGCGTGCGCACCGCCCACGCACGCCACCGCGTCGGTTACCTCGGCAAGCCCGTTGCCCGGCCGATGGGCGCCGAGCTCGAGCTGCACGGCCGGCGCAAGGACGGAAGCGAGTTCCCGGTGGACATCAGCCTCAGCCCGATGGACTCGGAAGGCGGCCGGCTGGTGATCGCGGCCGTGCGCGACATGACCGACCGCAGCGCGGCCCAGCGCAGGTTCGACGAGGGCGTCGAGATCGCCAACCGCCGGCGACTCTTCGCCCGCCTGGTCGCCGCCCAGGAAGAGGAGCGCCTCCGCATCGCCTCCGACATACACGACGACACCGTGCAGTCGATGACCGCGACGAGCCTCAGGATGCAGCAGCTTCGCCGCCACCTCACCGACCCCGCCCAGCTCGAGCTGCTGTCCACGCTCGAGGACGCGGTGCGCGAGTCGATCGTTCGCCTGCGCCGGCTGATGTTCGACCTCCGCCCGGCCTCCCTCGATCGCTCCGGCCTGGCGGCGGCGATGCGCGAGCTGCTGGAGCGGCTCCACGAGGAGACCCACGTGGCGTTCACGCTCGAGGACCACCTGACCGCGGAGCCGGAGGGAGAGATCCGGACCACCCTTTACCGGATCGCCCAGGAGGCGCTCCTGAACGTCAAGAAGCACGCGGCGGCGACCAACGTCAGCGTGGAGCTGAGGACTGTCGGCGCGGGGTGCCGGGTTCGAATCCGCGACGACGGGCGCGGCCTGGACACCGACGCCACCGACAAGCCCGGGCATCTCGGGCTGGTTTCGATGCGCGAGCGCGCCCAGATCGCCGGAGGCTGGTGGCTCGCGCGCCGCGACCCCGAGGGCGGCACGGTGGTCGAGTTCTGGCTTCCGATCGAGTTCGAGACGGCGGCTGCCGAAGCGGCCGTGCCGCGGCGCGCCTGAGGTGCCGGGGAAGATCAACGTGCTTCTCGTCGAAGACCACCGCCTCATGTTCGAGGGGCTCTCTTCGCTGCTGGCGGAGTTCCCTGACATCAACGTGATGGGCGTCGCCACCACGGTCCGCGACGCCGTCGCCAAGACCACCCTGCTCAAGCCCGACCTGGTGCTGATGGACTACCGGCTTCCGGACGGCGACGGCGCCCAGGCCGGCGAGAAGATCCGCTCCACCATGCCCGAAACCGCGATCGTGTTCCTCTCCGCCGAGACGTCCGAGTCCTCGATGATGCGCGCGATCGAGTCCGGCGCCGCCGGCTACGTGTCCAAGGCGGCGACGGCGGAGGTGCTGGTGAACAGCATCCGCAAAGCGGCTTCGGGCGAGTTCCTGCTCGAGGCCGCGACCATGGCGCGGCTGCTGGAGCAGCGAAGGCAGACCGAGGAGAGCGCCGGCCGGCGGCAGAAGCTGAAAATCGAGCTCACGGCCCGGGAGCACGAAGTCCTGCGGCTGATGGGGCGAGGCCTGGACAACTTCGACATCGCCGACGAGCTGGGCATCAGCTCCGGCGCGGTTCGCGGGCAGGTTCGTGGGCTCCTCGAGAAGTTCGGCGTCCATTCGCGCCTGCAAGCGGTGGCGGCGGCCCGCAAGGCGGGCCTGATCGAGACCTAGTGTCCCCGCTAGCGATGGACCTCTGTTGGGGCGGCGCAAGGCCTTCGGCTCTCGGCACGTCGGTGGCGCTGCGGTGATCGTGGCCGACCGGCGCGAAGGCGGGGTCCACCTCGATCTCGAAGCCCACGCATCGATACCGTCGGTGTGGCGCAGCCTCGACCGCAACCTCTCGCTCGGCCTCAAGCTCATCCCTCCGGTCACCCTGGTGACGCTGCTCGGCGCCATCGGGCTAGGACTGTTCGAAGCCGTGCAGGCCAACGACCGCGTCGAGGCGAGCTACCAGGCGTCGGCGCAGGCCGCGGCGGACGCTTCTGCGACCGCCTTTTACAGCACCATCGCCAATCCCCAGGGAGTCGACCAGTACCTGGCCGACCTCGCGAGCGCCCAGCCCGGAATCCGGGGGATATGGATCGTCAACATGGCGGCGGTGGGTGACCCGGTGGTGGCGAGCTCCAGGCCGGCCGACATCGGCCGGACGGGCTTGGTGGAGCCGGAAGACGTGGCGTCGGTCGACGCAGGAGTCGGGACCCATGAGCAGCGCACGGTCGGGGACGAGCCCATTCTGGAAACGATCGTCCCCGTGAAGGGCACGGTCTACGGCGTGGTCATCTACACCTCGCTTGCCGGCGAGAGCGCAGCTCTCCGCTCGACGCTGGCGTCGGCGGTGGTGGTCGCATTGATCGCGTGCGTGTTCGAGGTCGCCGCGCTGCTGATCTTGCTCGAAGTCGGGGTGGTTCGGCGAATCAGGCGCGTGAGCAACGTCGTCGAAGGCTTCGGCCGGAGCGCTCGCACGGCGAGGCTTCCGGAGGGCGCCCAGCGCCCTGGCCGCGACCTGCTGTTCAACCTGGCCCGCAGCGTCGACCACAAGCTGGCCGAGCTAAGCGAGCGCGAGCGCGCAAGCGGAGTGGTGAGCGAGCTGGGCGTCCTCGCCCTGCAGGGAGTGACAGCCGCCGACCTGACCCGCAAGGCGCTCGAGATCACGCGCCAGGCGGGAGACCTCGAGCGCTGCTTCCTCGTCGACGCCGCCGGCATGGTGAGCATCGCGGGCGCGTCCGCCGAGCCCGAGGGCGAGATGACCGAATCGAAGCTCCCGATCTGGCTGGGCGCGCTGGTGCGCTCCGCCGCGCAGGCGCGGAGGCCGGTGCTCGCCGACGGCCTTGGCGAGGACAGCAGGTTCTGGGAGGCCGGCGCCGCCGGCTCCCACGCCACCGCCGCGTTCGTCCCGCTGGCCGGCACCCCCACGCCCATCGGCGTCATGGTCGGAGTCGCGCGCACGGGCGCCCGCATCTCCAGCGTCACCGTGTCGATGATGGAGGCCGTCGCGACAGCGCTTGGCGAGTCGGTGCAGCGGAGCGAGGCCGACAAGGCCCGCCACGAGAGCGAAGCCAAGTCGAAAGCGCTTTCGACCGTCAGCCACGAGATGCGCAACCCGCTGAACGCGATGCTGGGCTTCAGCAACCTGCTGCTCAGCGGCGCCGCCGGCCCGCTGAACGCCAAGCAGGAGAGCTACGTGCGAAGAGTCGATGACGCCTCGCACCACCTGCTGCGCCTGGTCAACGACTATCTCGACCTCGCGAAGGTGATGAGCGGCTCGCTGCCGGTGCAGTCCGAAGCCGTGGCGGTGGGACCCGAGGTCGAGGCGGTCCTCGACCTGCTCGGCCCGACGGCGGAGGCCAAGAACGTCACCGTGCGGTCGGAGATCGTGCCCGGCGCGGTTGCCCGCGCCGACCGCATGCGCCTCCGCCAGGTGCTGATGAACCTCGTGTCGAACGCCATCAAGTTCACGCCGGCCCACGGCCACGTGCGGGTAGAGGTCGCGGGCGGATCCAACGGCATTCGCATCTCCGTGATCGACACCGGCGTCGGCATCCCGGCCGAGCGCCAGCACCTCGTCTTCACCGAGTTCGCGCAGCTCCGGCCGGACTCCCACGACGAAGGCACCGGCCTGGGTCTCGCCCTGACGAAACGCTTCGTCGAGGCGATGGGCGGCTTCATCCGCTTCACGAGCGCGGAGGGCGCGGGCACGATCTTCGACGTCTGGCTGCCCGGCGAGCAGTCTCCGCTGAAGGCCGGTTCCGAGTCGCCGCGGGAGGCAGCTCGCAGCGACGGCGCCGCCTAGAAGTCCGGCCGAAAGGCCTCAGAGAGAGACGGATCTTCGGCGCCCCTGCGGCCGATCTGCGTTTAGTTCCGTTAATTCGCGCTTAATCGACAGACCGCTACCTCATGATTGTCCGCTGTGAATTCGCTGCGGATGCTGCAGGTCGGCGTCGGGCCGCACGGTCGCAACTGGGCTCGCCAGGTCCT
>DATGEO010000131.1:0-3799 GCA_035310015.1 Candidatus Dormiibacterota bacterium
AACGTCATGCTGGCGCTGCTCTCCGGTCCGACCATCGGCGACACCGTGGCCGGCACGGTGGTGAACCTCATCAGCGGCGAGCGGTGGACCGCGGTCAAGGGTCTCGGTGCCGAGCACGACGGGAAGCCGCTCCACGCCCCCAGGTCCGCGCATGACGGGCGCTTCGAGCTCCTCGGCCTCGAGAGCTCCACGCGATCGCTCCACGCGGCCGCGCCGCTCGTGGCGCGCGCGTCCAAGGTCCGCATCCTGGGCTCGATGGCGCTCTCGATGGCGCACACCGCCGCGGGAGGCCTGGACGTTTTCTGCGCGCCGGTGCCCATGCGGGTGTTCGACATGACCGCCGGGCTGCTCCTCATCGCGGAGGCCGGCGGCGTCGCCACCGACCTCCAGGGCGGCTCGCTCTCCGGCCTCGAGTGCACCCTGAGGACACGCACGACCCTTCTGTGCGCGCCGGATCGCGAGCTGCACCAGCTCGCCCTGCGCGCGTTTGCTTAGAGGCCCGACATGCGTGTCACGCCGAAGAACTCGATCGTCGACCAGCTGATCGCGCCGCCACCCCTCCGGCCGGTGTCGAAGCGCGCCGAACCAATACGCTAAAGAGCGAATGAAGCCTCTTCACGTCGCCTTCGTCTGGCACATGCATCAGCCGTACTACAAGGACGACCTCACCAGCACCTATCTGCTGCCCTGGGTCCGCCTTCGCTCCGCCAAGGACTACTACAAGATGCCGGCGCTGCTGGACGGCTACAGCAACATAAAGGCGACCTTCAACCTGGTGCCGTCCCTGCTCGCGCAGATCGAGGACTACGGCCGCGAAGAATCGGTCGACCTGTTCCTCAATCTGAGCAGCCGCGACGCGGCCGAGCTGTCGCCGGAGGAGCGGGACTTCGTCCTGCGCTGGATGCGCGAATCGCCTCGCGCCCTCCGCGTGCAGCAGTCGCCGCGGTACCTCGAGCTCGCGTCGCGCCCGCTCGATGCGCAGTTCTCGACGCAGGAGATGCGCGACCTCCAGGTCTGGTTCAACCTCGCTTGGTGCGACCCGGTGTGGATGGACTCCGATCCCCGCCTGGCCGAGCTGAAGCGCAAGGACCGCGACTTCAAGGAGAAGGACAAGGCGCCGCTCTTCGAGGCGCAGAAAGAGATGATGGCGAAGGTCATCCCGAAGTACCGCGAGCTGGCCGACCGCGGACAGGCGGAGCTGACCTTCTCGCCGTACTACCACCCGATCCTGCCGCTCCTGTGCCACGTCGACTCCGCGCGCACCGCCTCGCCGCAGATCAAGCTCCCCGAGCGGCACTTCTCCCACCGCGAGGACGCCGAACGGCAGATCGAGCTGGGCCAGGGACTGTTCGAGCGCCTCGTCGGCCGGCGGCCGGCGGGCATGTGGCCGTCGGAGATGGCGGTCGGTGAGAGCGTCGTCGGGCTCGCGGCGCAGGCGGCCATCGACTGGATGATCAGCGACGAAGAGGTGCTCGCCCGCTCCATCGACGTCCACGTCGGCCGCGACGGCGAGGGCCGCGTGAACCAACCCACGCAGCTGTACCGGCCGTACCGCATGGACCGCGAGGGCAAATCACTCGCGATCGTCTTCCGCGACTCGCTGCTCTCGAACCTCATCAGCTTCGACTACCAGCGCATGCCGTCCACGGACGCGGCTCGCGACCTGATCAACCGCCTCCGGCGCATCCGCGAGCAGCAGGACAACCAGGACTTCCTCGCGGTGGTGGCGCTCGACGGCGAGAACGCGTGGGAGTTCTACCCGCGCGACGGCCACGACTTCCTCAACGCGCTCTACGCCGAGCTCGACTCCTCCGGCGACATCATCACCACGACGGTCGGCGAGTTCCTGAAGGAGCATCCGCCCGAGCAGCAGCTCCACCGCCTGCACACGGGCAGCTGGATCGGCGCGAGCCTGGACACCTGGATCGGCGACCCCGACCACAACACGGCCTGGGACCTGCTCGCCGAGACGCGAACGTGGCTCGAGGAGCAGTCGCGCCAGCGCCCGAAGGAATCGAGCCAGGCCGCGCTCGCGTGGCGCGAGATCCTCATCACCGAGGGCAGCGACTGGTTCTGGTGGTTCAGCCGCAAGCACGACTCGGGCATGGACCAGATCTGGGACAACCAGTTCCGGCTGCACCTGCGGAACGTCTACAAGGTGATGGGCCAGCGCCCGCCCGCGCGGCTGTTCCAGCCCATCATCGAGAAGGCGCCCGCGCCCGAGCGCGCGGTGCCGGCGGTGGAGATCAGCCCGCGCTCGCGCGACGACAAGGCATGGAGCAAGGCGGGCTACTACCAGGTCGGCTCGGGCTTCGGCGCGCTCCACCGTCCGGCGGGCGTGGTCGAGCGCGTGTTCTACGGCAACGACGCGGAGAGGCTGTACGTCCGCATCGACTCTTCGCGCTCGCCGTCGGAGTTCGAGGCTCAGAGCATCAACCTCTGGCTCTACGTCTCCGGCGTGGGCACCGATGGAGCCGGTGGAAGTCTCGAGCTGCCCCTCGGGCAGTCGGCGGCGGCGGAGTTCGGCTTCGAGCCTTCGCACGTCATCCGCATCGAGCCGCGCGGCCGCGGCGCCCACCTGACGCTCGCGCGCGTCGCCGACCCGCCCGTGCGCGCCGAGCCGGAGTCCGAATGGGACGCGCCGGACGCGTTCTTCCTGACCATTCCCTTCGCCCAGCTCGGGCGCAAGGCGGGCGAGCCGGTGGAGCTGGCGCTCATCGTCAGCCGCGACGGCCACGACATCGAGCAGGTTCCGCCGAACGGCTCGCTCGGCCTGCGCGTGCCCGGCGTCACGCCGGTCGTCGAGGTCGAGCTGAAGCGACCGCTCAAGGTCCTCGTCGCCGCGGCCGAGCTGGCGCCGTTCGCGAAGTCGGGCGGCGTCGCCGACGTGGCCGCCGCCCTGGCGAAGGAGCTGCGCCGGCTGGGTCACGACGTGCGGGTGGTGATCCCGCGCTACCGCCGCGTCGACATCGGTGGCTTCGGTCTCGAGCCCGCGATCCGCAGCCTGCCGGTGCCGCTCGGCTCGCAGACCATCGAGACCACGATCTACGAGGGGCGCCTGGCGGACATGCCTGTCTACTTCGTCGACGCGCCGCAGCTGTACGACCGCGACGGCATCTACGGGTACGGCGACGACGACGCTCGCTTCATCTTCTTCTCGCGCGCGGTTCTCGAGATGCTGGGTCCGCTCGGCTTCCAACCTGACGTGATCCACATCCACGACTGGGAGGCCGCGCTCATCCCGAACATGCTCGAGAAGCTGTACCAGGACGGCCCCCTCGGGGACGTGGCGACGACACTCACCATCCACAACATGTCGGCGCAGGGGCAGTACGGTTTCGGCGCGCTCACGCTCGCCGGGCTCGAGCGGTGGGGCCTCCTGCGCGTCGGCATCCCGGGCCTCGACGATGTCGTCAACGTGCTCGGCCGCGGCATCTACTACGCCGACGTCGTCAACACCGTCAGCGAGCGCTACGCGGCCGAGATCCAGCGCCCGGAGTTCGGTGAAGGCCTCGACGAGGTGATCCGCGCCCACGCGCACAAGCTCTACGGGATCGTCAACGGCATCGACTACGACCAGTTCGACCCGAACCGCGACCCGAACATCCCGCATCACTACTCCGCGACCGCGCCCGAGGCCAAGGCCCTCGACCGCGCCGAGCTGCGCACGCAGCTCGGCCTCGACCCCGCCGACAAGCCCCTGTGCGCGATGGTGTCGCGCTTCTACGACGTCAAGGGTCTCGACCTCGTCGAGCAGGCGATGCCCGCGCTGCTGCAACTGGGTCTGCAGCTCGTCGTC
>DATGEO010000132.1:0-2248 GCA_035310015.1 Candidatus Dormiibacterota bacterium
TGGGACGCATCGCCTCGGCGGCCGCCGGCGGCTTCGTCGCCAACGCCGGCGCGCTGCCGACCGTCCACGTCGAGAGCGCCGGCGGGGCGGCCGTGAGCCGCCGGCTGACCGCCGTCATGGAGAGCATCGTCTCCAAGAAGAACATGAACCTCCGGCTCGCCCCGGCGCTGACGCAGGTGTTCGAAGGCGCCGAGATCAAGGCAAGCGATTACGCCATGCCGAACCGCCTTTCCAAGGACTCGGCCGGCCGCGAGCTGCGCCAGGCGGTGGAGGCCGGGCTGCTCGAGCTGGTCAAGTACCCGCAGGGCGAGGCCGGGTACAAGGCCGGGCCGTCACTGCTGCGCGAGGTCGCCCTCGGGCTCGGCCAGAACATCACCGCCAACGAGCCGCTGACCGCGCAGACCATCATCGGCAGCCTGGGGTCCGGGCAGACCGAGGGCACGGTGTCGATCATGTTCACCGACGTCGAAGGCTCGACGCAGCTGCTGTCGACGCGCGGCTTCACCGAGTCGCACGAGATCATGAAGGCCTACGAGACGATCGCCGGCGAGAAGATCTCCGAGCACGCGGGGCGGCGCATCAAGGGCCTCGGCGACGGCGTGATGGTGAGCTTCGGCTCGACCCGGCATGCGGTCGAGTGCGCGCTCGACATCCAGAAGGCGATAAGCGACTACAGCGCGGCCAACCCCCAGCGCCAGCTGCGGATCCGCATCGGCATCAACACCGGCGAGGTGGTCGAGGAGGCCGGTGACTTCTTCGGGGCCGCCGTCAACATGGCCGCCCGCGTCGCGGGCAAGGCCCGGGGCGGGCAGATCCTCGTGTCCGAGGTCGTCCGCCAGCTCGTCGGCCCGGTCTCCGAGATCAAGTTCACGTACAAGGGTGCGTACAAGCTCAAGGGCTTTCCCGACCGCTGGCGGCTGCACGAGGCGATCCCGGGCGAGGCGCCGGCGCACGCGGTGATCGTGCACCCGGTGGCGCAGGCCTTCGTCGGGCGCGACCAGGAGAAGCTCGACATCAAGCTCGTGCTCGACCGCGCGATGACCGGAACCGGCGGCATGGTGCTGCTCTCGGGCGCGCCCGGCATCGGCGCCACGCGGCTGGCGGCCGAGGTCTCGGCCGACGCGGCGCGGCGCGGCTGGGCCGTCTACACCGGGGCGTGCGCCGAGCTGATCGGGTCGCCGTACGGACCGTTCCGCGATGTGCTGGCCGCGGCCGTGGCTGAGGCGACGCACAGCCTGACCGAGGTCGCGGGGGCCGCGGCCGGCGTGCTGTCCGAGCTGGTGCCCGGGCTGCGCGCGAAGCTGCGAGGCGTGGGCACGCCCGAGGTGCAGCCGGAGAAGCGCCGCGAGGTCCTCTACAAGGGCGCGTTCGACGTCATCGCCGGTGCCCAGGGCAGCAAGCCGACGCTCGTCGTCCTCAATGACCTGCAGTGGGCCGACGAGGCGACGGTTCTTCTCCTGCGCGACATGGCGGAGCGGCTCGGCGGCAGCAAGGTCGTCCTGATCGGAACCTATTGGGACACCGACCTCGACCCCGAGCGGCCGTTCACGAGCGTCGTCTCGCGTCTGCTGCGGCGCCGGCGCGCGCAGCGCATCCCTCTCGGCCGCCTGACCGACTCCGAGGTCGAGCGCATGCTCACGTCGCTGGCCGGCGCGCCGCTGACGCCCGTGCAGCTGATCGGCATCCAGGCCGCCACCGAGGGCAACCCGCTGTTCGTCGAGCAGTCGTACCTGTACATGGTCGAATCGGAAGGCATGCTCGGCGGCGTGCGCGCGCGGCCGCAGGCGAGCTTCACCGAAGAGGACCTCGAGCTCGCGCAGAGCGTACGCGGGCTGATCGGCCGGCGCCTGGAGCGTCTCACCGAGCCGGCCCACCGCATGCTCATCGCCGCGGCCGTCGTGGGCCGGCCGTTCGACACCGCGCTGATGGAGGCATTCGGCGAGCTGTCGGGCCGCGAGCTGCGCGAGGCGCTCGAAGAGGCGACGCGCGCCAAGCTGCTCACGGCCATGGGCGGCGACTCCTATCGCTTCGCGCACGACCTGGTGCGCCAGCGCGTCCTCGCGGGCATGCCGCTGCCGAGACTGCAGGCTTATCACCTCGCGGTCGCGGACACGCTGGAGCGCGTCTACGGCAAGACGGTGAAGGAGCACGCCGCCGAGATCGCGTATCACCTGTACCAGGCCGGGACCTCGGCCGCGGCCGTGCGCTCGTCGTCGTTCCTTGCGCTCGCGGCCAGGAACGCCGTCGC
>DATGEO010000133.1:0-9973 GCA_035310015.1 Candidatus Dormiibacterota bacterium
TCGAAGTCCCGGCGCAGAAGCTCCCGGTCGGACCCGGGCTGCGCCAGGCCGGCCACGGCCAGGTCGACCGTGCGCAGCGCCGCCTCGGCAAAGCGCTCCACGGCGGGCTCTGAGCCTCCCTGGGCCGACTCCCGGGTCCAGGACTCGCGGACGCCGTCCGCCAGCTGCTGCAGCCGCGCCACGAGGTCCATCGCCAGCCGCTGATCGCCCGGATCAGCCAGCAGCCGGTCCAGGCTGTCGGAGAAGGCACGGATGAGCCGGCGCAGACGAACCTGGGTGCTGAGCGTACGCATGTTCACGATAATCTTATCCGAACAGGCGTTCGAAGGTCAAGCGGCCCCTTGACCGGAGGGGCCGTCAGGACCGGGAGCGCGGCCCACGATCAGGTTGAAGAACCCGAGCAGCCACCGGTCGACGGTCTGGATCTCGACGCCGGCGCGGCGCGCGACGTCGGCGGTGCGGCGGTTCATGTGGTCCTCCTGGAGCGCCACGAGCACCGGGTTGAACGCCTCCTGCAGCAGCGCCACCGGCCAGATGTGGCTCCGGACGTGCTCGAGCAGGACGATCGGCGCGCCCGGCCGCGCCACGCGGACCGCCTCGCGCAGCGCCCGCTCGGGATCCGGGGTGGTGCACAGGCAGAGGTTGAAGGCGACCGAATCGAACGAGCGGTCGGGAAAGGCCATGCGCTCGGCGTCCATCACCAGCAGCTCCACGTCGCGGCCGGCGCGCCGGGCGACGCCGCGCCCGTAATCCAGCATCTTCTGGCTGGCGTCGATGCCCACCACCTCGACGCCGTCCGGGTACTGCAGCAGGCTCAGCCCGGTGCCGAACCCGACGTCGAGCACCCGCCCGCGGACCATCTCCCCCACCTTCCGGCGCCGGCCCTTGAGCAGCCGCTCGGTGACGGTGGACATGCCGCGGTGATACAGCGCGGGGTCCTGGTCGTAGATCCGCTGGACCTTGCGCAGCCGGTCAGCCAACTCGAGCCGAGTTTAGGGGGCGAAGATGCGGCAGAGGTTCTCGGCGAGTGAGTCCGCGTCGGCGCCGCTGTGGATGAGGAAATACGTCACCGCGTCGTTCACCGCGCCGACGACCGCGCGCCCGAAGACCTGAGGGTCCTTGTCGGCGTAGAACGGGTCGTGCTCGCGGGCGTGCAGCACCTCTTCGGCGACTGCGGCCGCCAGCCGTCCCTGCACCTCCTGCCGCACCTCGTCGACCGCCGCGCTCAGGCCGACCGACTCGACGATCAGGACGCGAGCCGCGCTCGAACGCTCGAAGCAGGTGCGGACGAAACGCGTGATGCCCAGCCGCAGCCGCTCATGGTGGTTGCGGCCGCTCGCGGCATCGGCGAGGACGTCGCGGATCAGAGCTCCGCCTTCGGCCGCGAGCACCTCGCGAAAGCAGTGCTCCTTGGTGGTGAAGAACTCGTAGAACGCGGACTTCGACATGCGAGCGTGGCCGACGATCGCGCCGACGGACGTCTGCTCGTACCCATGCTCCGCAAAGAGCTCGAGGGCCGAGCTCAGCAAGCGGCGCCGCCGGTCCTCGAACCTCGCCTGGCGCCGCGTCTCCGCGCTCGGTGAGGGGGCCCGGACTGCGGCCGTCAGGGGTCCCAGCGGAATCAGCGATTCCGCGGGGTGGGTCGCCATCACTTCACTCTAGTCAACGCGTCGGGAGGCGACTAGTCCCGGGCAAGGGCCCGCGAAATCACAAGCCGCTGGATCTCGCTCGTGCCCTCGAATAGGGTGTAGATCTTGGCGTCGCGGTGCCACTTCTCGACCGGGAAGTCGCGGATGTAGCCGTAGCCGCCGCAGATCTGGATCGCCTGCTCGGTGACCTTGACCGCCACCTCGCCGGCCTTCAGCTTGGCCATCGAGCCCTCTGCCTTCTTGAACTCGCCGCCGCTCCGGCCCTCCCACAGCGCCCGCCAGATCAGGGCCCGCGTGGCCTCGATCTCGGTCGCCATGTCGGCGAGCATGAAGGCGATGGCCTGGTTCTCGATCAGCGGCCGGCCGAACTGCTTTCGCTCCTTGGCGTACTGCAGCGCGAACTCGAAGGCGGCGCGGGCGATGCCCAGCGCCTGGGCGCCGACGATCGGGCGCGAAAGCTCGAACGTCTTCAGCGCGACCGACGAACGCGAGTGCGTTCCTTCGCGCGCCCGCGCCAGCTTGGCCTCCAGCTTCTCGATGCCGCCCAGCACGTTCTCGGCCGGCACCGTGACGTCCTCGAGGATCACCTCGGCGGTGTGGGAGGCGCGGATGCCCATCTTCTTTTCCTTCTTGCCCTGGCGGAGACCTTTGGTGCCGGGTCCGACGACGAAGCTCGCCTGGCCGCGCGTGCCGAGTTCGGGCTCGACCGCCGCCACCACCACGTGCACGTCCGCGATGCCGCCGTTGGTGATGAAGATCTTCTGGCCGTTGATCACCCAGTCGCCGTTCTTGCGCACGGCGCGGGTCTTCATCGACGATACGTCGGATCCGGCCTCGGGCTCGGTCACCGCGAACGCGCCGAGCGCGGGCTTGTCCGGCGTGCCGTAGCAGGCCGGGATCCACGTCGCGATCTGCTCGGGCGTGCCCTGGGAGAAGATCGCCGCGATCGGCAGCCCGGTCCCCTGGATGGCCAGGGCGATGCCCGCGCAGCCCCAGGTCAGCTCCTCGGCGACCAGCGCCGGCATGATGCCGGTCGAGTCGCCGTACGTCTGCTGCAGGAAGTCGACGCCGTAGAGCCCGACCTCGGCCGCCTTCTTCAGAACCGGCCAGGGAAACTCCTCGGTCTCGTCGTAGTGAGCCGCGACCGGGCGGATCTCCTTCTCCGCGAAGGCGTGGACCCAGTCCCGGATCTCACGCTGCTCGTCGGTGAGCTCGAACGAAATCATCTTGCTCCGCTCCTTTCTGCGGCCCCTTCCGCGGCGCCTGCTTCATCCAACGCATTGGTACCGGCGGGTACCGTTGTGGCACGAATGACGTTACGCCGCAGCGCGTCATCGTGTCAATCGTTTAGGCCCGCGTGGGCGGCGCGGGGTCGGGCTCCGGCGACGCCGGCTGGCTCAGCCCCCGGCGGAGCATCAGCAGCGAGGCTCCGATGTAGAACACCCCGAACACGCGCGCCAGGAGGCCGCCTTCGAGGTGGACGGCGATCAAGGCGCCGCCGATCGCGCCCAGCACCCCTGCCCCTCCGAGCCACGCCGCGGCGTCCACCACGGCGTTGCCCTGGCGGATGTGGGTCACGCCGCCGACGATCGCGGTCGGGATGATCGCCGCCAGCGAGGTGCCCTGGGCGATGGTCTGGGAGGTCCGAAACCCGATCTTCAGAATTGGGACGAAGGCCAGCCCGCCGCCGATGCCGATCGCCCCGCTCAGCAGCCCGGCCACCAGGCCGCCGAGGGTCGCGGCCCCGTCGGCCCAGCTCACGGGTACACCACCTGCTTGACGCCCACCAGCAGCATCACGAGCGCGACCCCGATGCGGAGCGGGCGCTCGGGGATGCGCTTGAGCGCCCGCGCCCCGATGTAGGCGCCGACCATGCTGCCGGCGACCAGGAAGATGGCGACGCGCACGTCGACCTGCGGCGCGCCGGCGCGGAAGTAGTAGATCGGAAGCGCGGCGATCGCGATCGGGATGATCGCCACCAGCGAGGTCGCGTTCGCACGGCGCTGGCTGAGGCCTGTCCATAGCACCAGCAGCGGGATCATCACGAACCCCCCGCCGACGCCGAACAGCCCACCGAGAAACCCACCGAGAAACCCGATCGCCGAGAATCGGGCCGGTCGGTTTATTCGCCGGGCCTGGGCGTGGCCGGAGGCTGCGGCTGGCCCGTCACCACCGAGTGATGCCGGAAGTCCACCGCGGGGCCCGGTGCGCCCCCCGGCTGCTTGGCCTTCTTTTTCTTCTTGACCTCGCGGCCCTGCTTGTCGCGACCCTTAGCCATGTGCACCAGTTTCGACGACTGAGGCCAGCTCGCGCAAGAACGATTCCACGTCCGTCACGAGGCCGATCGACTGCCAGGTGCCGCGGTCGGCGAGCTTGGTGACGACCGCGGGGTTGATGTCGACGCAGACCGTGCGCACCCCGGCCGGCAGCATGTTGCCGGTGGCGATCGAGTGCAGCATCGTCGAGAGCATGATGGCCATGCGCACGCCCCCGAGGCACTCACGCATGCGGCGCTGGGCCTCGACCATGTCGGTGATCACGTCCGGAAGCGGCCCGTCGTCACGCACGGAGCCGGCGAGCACGTAGTCGATTCCGTGCTCGATCGCGGACTTCATCACGCCGCTGCGCAGCTGCCCGCTCTCGACCATCTGCCTCAAGCCACCGGCCGCGCGCACGCGGTTGATCGCCCGCATGTGGTGCTCGTGGCCGTGCTCGCTGGGCTCGCCGCTTTCGACGTTGACGCCTAACGCGGTGCCGAAGAGCGCGGCCTCGACGTCGTGCACCGCCAGCGCGTTGCCGGCGAAGAGGACGTTGACGTAGCCCAGCTCGATGAGACGGGAGAGGTAGCGGCCGGCCCCGGTGTGCACCACCGCCGGGCCGGCGACGACCACGATGCGCCCGCCGGCCTCGCGGATCTCCTTCATCTCCTGGCCGATCGCCGCGATCAGCACCTTCTTGGGCTTCTCCGCCGAGACCTCGCTGGCCATGAAACTGAAGATCTCGGTCTTGCGCGAGCGTTCGAGAGGCGTGACGCGCACGCCGCGGTAGCCGACGACGACCTCGGTGCCCACCTTCGCGCCCTGGAAGACGATGCAGCGCGCCTTTTTCGCGGACCGGTCGACCGCGATCGCGGCGTCCATCTCGATGTCGTCCACGGGCAGCCACGCGCCGTCGACCAGGACCTCGGTCGGCAGGTTGCTCGTCGAGTAGAAGCCCTCGGGGAACACGCCATCCTGCTTGACCTTCTCGAGCTGCACCGGCTCCTCGGACTCGGCGGTCGCGCCAAGAGCGCGAGCGCCGCGCACGATTCGCTCCAGCAGCTCCGCCGACGCCGCGACGACCTCGAGCCTGCAGTACGACGTGTCGGTCTTGTGCTGGCCGACCTTGAGCTCTTCGACCGTGAAGTTGCCGCCGAGGTCCATCACGAGGTCCATGACCTGCGGCAGCATCATCGAGTCGATGATGTGGCCGCTCATCACGAGGCGCGCGGTGTGCCGGCTCTCGCTCACCGTTGAAGGGTTCCGACGACGGCGTTGATCTGCGACTGCAGCGTGGACACCTCGCGCTCGGGGTTCTTGGCGAACAGCACGCTGCGGCTCGCCGAGACCAGGCTCGACGCGGGATCGCCGTTCCACGCGGCCTTCACAGAGGCCGCGACGTCTCCGCCCTGCGCGCCAACCCCGGGGATGAGGAACGGAAGCTTGGAGGCGCGCCGAACCTCGGCGATGGCCGCCGGCGCGGTGGCACCGACCACGAGGCCGACGTTGCCGTGCTGGTCGACCCTCGCGGCCAGCTCCGCGACGCGCAGGAACAGCGGAGCGCCTTTCGCGTCCAGGTGCTGCAGGTCTTCGGCGCCGGGGTTCGACGTACGGCAGACAACGTAGACGCCGCGGTCCTCGTACCTCGTGAACTCTTCGAGCGAATCGCCGCCGAGGTAGGGGCTGACCGTGGCAGCGTCCATGCCCAGCGTCTTGAAGACCGTCGTGGCGTAGGCGCGCATGGTGTTACCCATGTCCCCGCGCTTGGCGTCGAAGAGAAACGGCGTCTGCGAGAACTCCTCGTGCAGCTCGAGCAGCGCCTTCCAGCCGTCGGGTCCGTACTGCTCCCAGAAAGCGCTGTTGGGCTTGAAGCAGCAGACGTGCTCCTCCGTCTGCCGGGCGACCTCGCGGCAGTGGCGCAGCGCGCCGGCCGCGGCGCCGTCGATGCGCTCGGGATCGGGGTCGAGACCGACGCACAGCAGCGTGCGGCGTTCCCTGGACAGCGCGCGCAGACGTTCGAAGTAGGGCACCGCAGCCCAATGGTAACCACGCCCAACACGCAGAATTGGAGCGTGGATCGCGTGATCCGGGTTGCGCTCGCGCAGGTCAACCCCATCGTGGGCGACCTGGACGGCAACGCGCGCCTCATCATCGACCGGATCGACGAGGCGCGCGGCCACGGCGCGGAGATCGTCGCCTTCCCCGAGCTCGCGCTGACGGGCTACCCGCCGGAGGACCTGGTCCTCAAGCCGGCGTTCGTGCGCGACAACCTCAAGCAGCTCGACCGGGTGGTCGCCGCGACCAGGGACATCTCCGCGGTCGTCGGATTCGTCGACGACGACGGCGAGATCTTCAACGCCGCGGCCA
Organism: Candidatus Dormiibacterota bacterium; assembly: GCA_035310015.1. Classification (GTDB taxonomy): domain Bacteria; phylum Chloroflexota; class Dormibacteria; order Dormibacterales; family Dormibacteraceae; genus DATGEO01. The sequence goes on from DATGEO010000133.1 coordinate 6,275, forward strand.
TCATCCGCGACGGCGAGCTGAAGGCCGTCTACCACAAGGTCTTCCTGCCCAACTACGGCGTGTTCGACGAGGAGCGCTACTTCGCCGTCGGCCACCGCTGCCCGATCTTCATCCAGAACGGCATTCGCGTCGGAGTGACGGTGTGCGAGGACTGCTGGTATCCCGCCGGCCCGATGGCCTGGCAGGCGGAGCACGGCGCGGAGCTTCTGATCAACATCAACGGCTCGCCCTTCCACGCCGGCAAGCGGATCGAGCGCGAGCACATGGTCGCCGGCCGGGCGGCCGATTACGGCGCCTACCTGGTTTACGTCAACACCGTCGGCGGGCAGGACGAGCTCGTCTTCGACGGCAACAGCGTGGTGTTCGGCCCGCGCGGCGAGATGCTGGCCCACGCGTCGTCGTTTCGCGAGGAGCTGCTGTACTGCGACATCGACGCCGGTCCCGTGCCGTTCCACCGGCCGCTGGAGAAGATCCGCCACGAGGCCGAAGGTGCGGCCAGGCTCGAGCTCGAGGTCACGGAGATCGAGCTCGAATCGGCGGCCGCGCCAGAGCGGCGCGCGGACGAGCACCCGCTCACGACGCCGCTGGAGGGCGCCGCCGAGATCTACGCCGCGATCGTCCTCGGCACGCACGACTACATCACCAAGCAGAGGTTCGAGAAGGTCATCGTCGGCCTGTCCGGCGGCGTCGATTCAGCGCTCACCGCGGCCGTGGCCGCCGACGCGCTCGGCCCGGAGAACGTCATCGGCGTGCGCATGCCGTCGCGCCACACCTCCCCGGAGAGCCTCGAGGACGCGGGCGCGGTCGCCGAGCTGCTCGGCATCCAGCTGATGGACTTCCCCATCGAACCGGCGCACCGCGGCTTCGAGGAGATCCTCAGGGACGCGTTCCAGGGCACGGAGCCGGGCATCGCCGAGGAGAACGTGCAGCCGCGCATCCGCATGACCATCCTGCACGCGCTGTCGAACAAGTTCGGCTACATCGTGCTGACGACCGGCAACAAGTCGGAGATCGCGACCGGCTACGGCACCCTGTACGGCGACATCGCCGGCGGCTTCGCCGTGCTGAAGGACATCACCAAGACGACGGTGTACGAGCTGTGCCGCTACCGCAACTCGCTCAGCGAGGTGATCCCCGAACGGGTGATCACGAAGGCTCCGTCGGCCGAGCTCAAGCCGGGGCAGAAGGACACGGACAGCCTTCCGCCGTACGAGGTCCTCGACCCGATTCTCATGGGCTACGTCGAGCAGGACCTCAGCCCCGAAGAGCTCGTGGCCGCGGGCAACGACGCCAAGACCGTGGCGCGGGTGGTCGAGCTGGTCGACCGCAGCGAGTACAAGCGTCGCCAGGCGCCTCCGGGTGTGAAGATCACGCCCCGGGCCTTCGGCCGCGACCGCCGGATGCCGATCACCAACCGCTACAGCCCCAACGGGGCACGGTCCGCGCAGCAGACATAATTTCCACCGATACCTCGTATAGATAGGAGCTATCGTGCCCGGTCCCTCTTCCTTTGATGTCGTCGTGATCGGCGGCGGCCCCGGCGGCTACGTGGCCGCGCTGCGGGCCGCCCAGCTCGGCGCGGCCACCGCCATCGTCGAGAAGGACCGCATGGGCGGCACGTGCCTGGTGCGTGGCTGCATCCCCACCAAGGCGCTGCTGCAGTCGACGGAGCTGTACACGCTGGCCAAGGGCGGCAAGCCGTTCGGCCTGGTCACCGAATCGATCGGCTTCGACTGGGCGGCCGCCCAGAAGCGCAAGACGGCGGTCGTCGACCAGCTGGTCAAGGGCGTCGAGGGACTGCTCAAGGCCGGCGGCGTCACCTCCTATCGCGGCGCCGGACGGCTCGCGGGCAAAGGCCTGGTCGAGGTCGGCGGCCAGATCGTCAACGCCAAGAACGTCATCGTCGCCACCGGCTCGGGCATCTCGCGCATCCCGCTGAAAGGCGCCGAGCTCACGATCGACTCGGATCGGATCCTCGAGCTCCCCGAGGTGCCGGCGCGGCTGGCGGTCATCGGCGGCGGCGTGGTCGGGATGGAGTTCGCCGCGATGTTCGCGGCGCTCGGCTCGAAGGTGACCGTCCTCGAGATGCTGCCGCAGGTGCTGCCGATGGTCGACGCCGACCTGGTGGCCGCGTACGGCAAGCACCTGGCCGGCCTGGGCGGCGTGATCAACACCAACGCCAAGGTCGAGGAGGTCGCGAAGGGCAAGGGCGGCCTGCAGGTCCGCTTCTCGGTGGGCGGCGAGGGCGGCGCCGTCGACGCCGACCAGGTGCTGCTGGCGGTCGGCCGCTCGCCGTACACCGAAGGCCTCGGCGCCGAAGCGGCCGGCGTGAAGCTGGAGCGCGGGCGGGTCGTGGTCGACGAGCACCTGCGCACGACAGCCGACGGCGTGTGGGCGATCGGCGACGTGATCGGCGGCATCATGCTCGCGCACGTCGCCTCGTACGAGGGTGTGTGCGCGGTCGAGAACATGGTCGGCGGGTCGTCGCGCACCCCGGACTACCACGCCGTCCCGAACTGCGTGTACACGGAGCCCGAGATCGCCCACGTCGGGCTCGGCGAGAAGGACGCGAAGGACAGAGGGCTGGACGTGAAGATCGGGCGCTTTCCCTTCGCCGCATCCGGGCGCGCCCTCACCCTGGGGCAGTCCGAGGGGTTCGTGAAGGTCATCGCCGACGCGCGGTCGGGGAAGCTGCTCGGCGCGCACATCGTGGGCCCCCGGGCGACCGACCTCATCGCCGAGGCGACGCTGGCGGTGCAGAACGGGCTGACCCTGGAGGAGCTCGACCTCACGATCCACGCGCACCCGACGCTGCCCGAGTCGCTGCTCGAGGCGGCGCTGGCCGCGCAGGAGCGGGCGATACACATCGCCAATCGCAAGACTTCTGGTTCAGGCGGCGCCCCCCTCCGGTCTGAGCCCGCTTCGCGGGCTGAGACCACCTCCCCACTCCGTGGAGAGGGTTCGCAGGCTAATAATCGAGGCATGGCTTCGATCAAGGCTCCGCCGGCGGCGGGTCAGATCTCGCCCGGCAAGCTCGAGCTCAAGAAGGAGAACCGCGACTTCCTGCTCGGGCTGCACCGGGAGATGCAGCTGATCCGCCGCTTCGAAGAGCGCGCGCAGGAGCAGTACACGAAGGCCAAGATCGGCGGCTACTGCCACCTCAACATCGGCGAGGAGGCGACGGTCGTCGGCGGCATCCTCGCCCTCAAATCGAACGACTACATCTTCACGAGCTACCGCGAGCACGGCCACGCCATCGCGCGAGGCGTCGACCCCAAAGCGGTGATGGCGGAGCTGTTCGGCAAGGAAACGGGCACCTCGCACGGCCGTGGTGGGTCGATGCACATGTTCGACGAGAGTCTCCGTTTCATGGGCGGGTACGGGATCGTCGGCGGCCACCTGCCGCTCGCGGTCGGAGGGGCGTGGGCGGTCAAGTACCGCAAGGAGAAGGACGTTGTCTTCTGCATGTTCGGCGACGGCGCCACCAACATCGGCGCCTTCCACGAGTCGCTCAACATGTCCAAGGTCTTCGGCCTGCCGGTGGTCTGGTTCTGCGTCAACAATCGCTACGGCATGGGCACGCCCGTCGAGGCGGCCTCCGCGGTCGCCGACATCTACAAGAAGGCTTGCGCCTATGACATGGAGGCGATCCAGGTCGACGGTATGGACATTCGCGAGGTGATGCTCCGCACCAGCGAG
>DATGEO010000134.1:0-2593 GCA_035310015.1 Candidatus Dormiibacterota bacterium
TCGTAGGGGGAACCGGGACTTTAGCTCTGGGTGCCCTGTGTCCGTTGCATGAATCCGAAGCGAAATGCTTGGAACACTTCTTCGCTGACGAGAAACCCTCCGAAAATCAGCACGACCCCGAGAAACTCTCCCAGGTACAGCGGCCAGGTGATTCCGAAGCGGTCGAGGCTGCTCGTGACGCTCGGGACGAAGGCGCCGATGGCGATGAGGATGGTGGCCGGAACGCGCGAGTTCAGCTTGCCCTGCAGCATCGCCGGCACCGCGCTCGGCAGTGACGCGACGAAGTTGACAGCGATGGCCAGCACTCCAAGCCGCGCCGCCAGCACGCGCTTCTTCGGCATGTAGATGTATGCCGAGTAGAGCGCGCCGAAGATCAGCGCCAGCCCGCCGCCGGCGTTGAAGGGCACGCTGCTCACGCGCAGGTAACCGGGGAAGGCCGAGGCGACGGGCACGTGAGTCGATGGATCCACGTACGCGCCGGACAGGTGGGCGGTCATGACCAGGCCGCCGACGACGATCGAGCCGGCCACCAGGCAGGCCATCGCGACATGTCCCTGGAGCTCGCGGCGAACCGCCGTGGCGATGGAAATGGACGCACCGGTGAGGACCGCCGCGCCGAGCGCCACGTAGCCTCCGACCGTCGAGCCCGGGTACTTGGCCGTCGCGAGCAGGGAGAAGAGACCGCCGAGCACCACCGAGGCGGCGACGAAGTAGCCGAAGCGCGTCTTGCTCAGCAGGTACAGCGAGCCCGCGCCGAGGTAGGCGGGCACGAAGAACGCGCCGGTCAGGTACCAGAGCCGGTAGACGACGTCGGTCCAGCCCAAAGCGCCGCCGGCGAACTCGGCGCCGGTGCTGATGCCGTACCAGACGAGCCCGATGGCCCAGACGAGCTGGAAGCTGTGCCGGCGCTGGAACCACTGGTCGAGCACGAGCGCGGCGAAAATCAAGCTGACGACGGCCGAGCCGGCCGCGAACGCCGCGTTGAGTCCCGTCAAGACCTGTCCACTCTAGCGGCGGACCCGGAACGCGGCGACCCCTCCGATCGCGACCATGGCCAGCGCCCATCCGCCCAGGGCCCACAGCGACAGCGCCGACTCGAGCTCTTCGGTCGCCTTCAGCGAGCGGCCCGCGACGACGAATCCCTGGCCGAACGAGTCGACCACGATCGCGCTGCGGACGCCCGGCTCCGGCTGCCACGTGATCACGTCCTCGCCGTGGCTCTGCACGTAGTCGAAGACGCCGTCAGGCGGCAGCGGCTGCTGTCCACCGATCGTGACCGAGGACGCGAGGATCCTGCGGAGTCGGTCGACGACGATCAGGTATGGATCCGCGTCGCTCGGGCTGTCCAGGTCGACCACCCGCGCGGGCAGGACCGAGGTCGGAGACGCACCCGCGTCCAGCTTCGAGATAGCGTCGCGCGCCATCTCCACCTGCGGGTGGTTGGCGGCCTGGCGCACCGTCTGCTGCGCGATGACGTAACCCAGGCCGGCGGCCAGCGTGGCGACCACCGCCAGCGCGCCCAGCAGTCCGAGAAAGCGCGAGCTCATGCCGCTCGGTTGAACGCGCACGGCCGCGGTGCGGTTCCGCCAGTGGTCAGCTAGTCGGTCGGGCCCAGCACGTCGCCCACGCGCAGGCGCTCGAGGCTCTTCATCCGCGACTCGGCGCGCTGGCCGAGGCGGGCGAGCACCGCGGCCACCACCGCCTCGAGCACGGCGGTCGCGCCGACCAGCGAGTCGAACGGACCGACGGTCTCGACGCTGCACACCACGACCTGTCGCGCGAATGCCGAAGCCGGCGACAGCCACGGGTCGGTGAAGAGAACGACGTTGACTCCCAGCCCGGACACGAGCCGCACGCTTTCAATGGTGCCCGCCTGGTAGCGCCGGTAGTCGAAGACGACCAGCACGTCGCCCTTGCGCAGGTCGATGAGCTGCTGGGCCGCGGCGGTGCGCTCCGAATCGACCAGCTCGACCCCCGGGCGCAGCAGGTGCAGCTGGCCCGCGAGGTAGCGGGCGAGCGGCCCGCTGAGGCGGCCGCCGAGCACGAGCACTCGGCGGCGCACGTCTGAGACCAGCTCGACCATCTCCTCGACGTCGCGGTGCGACAGCAGCTCGAGCGTCGCCTGGAGGTTGTGGCGCGAGATCTCGAGCGCGGCGGTCACGAGCGAATCGGTGCCGCGCTTCGCCTCCTCACCGTGATAGCGCTCGAGCGGGGAGGAGAGCCTCGCCTGCACCTCCTGCCGAAGGACCTCCTGGAACTCCGGATAGCCTCGAAAGCCGAGCTTGGTGATGAACCTGGTGACCGTCGGCGGGCTGACCCCGGCGCGTTCGGCGAACCGAGCCACGCTCTCGAGGCCCGCGATCGGATAGGAGGCCAGCAGGACGCGGGCGAGCTTGCGCTCGGCCGGGCTCAGGCTGCCCTGGTGCTGGCGCACCAGCTCGCCCACCCTGGCGCCGGTGTCGTTTGTTACATCACGGTCCATTCAGTTCCATTCCGGGACATTCTTGACAAGCATCCTAGTGGCTGTTAGCGTCGCCGCAAGCCTGAATTCGGATTGATGGACGCTGCCGGGCGTCCCTAGGGAAAAAGGGGA
>DATGEO010000135.1:0-17936 GCA_035310015.1 Candidatus Dormiibacterota bacterium
CGCAAGGTGGACCTGCTCGTCGTGCGCGAGAACACCGAGGGCCTGTATGTGGGGATGGGGGGCCGTTTCAAGAGAGGCACCGAGCAGGAGGTCGCGATCCAGGAAGACCTCAACACGCACCTCGGCGTCACACGGATCATCGAGTACGCATTCCAGGTCGCACGGCGCGAGGTCGTGATGGTGGACAAGTCGAACGCGATGGCGTTCGCGGGCGCGCTGTGGCAGGAACGCTGGAAGGCGGTGGCGGCAGAGCATCCGCACATCAAGACGCGACATCTATACGTCGATGCCGCCGCGATGCAGCTCGTGCGCGACCCAAGCCAGTTCGACGTCATCGTCACGGGCAACCTGTTCGGGGACATCCTCTCCGATCTGACCGCGGAGCTGGTCGGTGGGATGGGCATCGCGCCCTCGGGCAACATCAATCCGCAGACCAAACGCGGCCTCTTTGAGCCGGTCCACGGAACCGCCCCGGACATCGCCGGCAAAGGCATCGTCAACCCGATCGGGGCGATCCTGAGCGCTTCCATGATGGCCAGACACCTGGGTCATGCGGAAATGGCCAACGCGATCGAGGCTGCGGTCGAGTCGGCAATCCAGGCGGGGGAGTGCACGCGCGACATCGGCGGCAACCTGTCGACGGGCGAAGTCGGCGACGCAATCGCGAAGAGGCTGAGGGACTGACATGGGCATGACGATGACCGAGAAGATCCTGGCCCGGGGAGCGGGCCGGGAGAGCGTGCGGCCGGGCGACCTCGTTTTGGCCAAGGTCGACTTCGCCATGGGTCACGACCTGACCATCCCGCCCGCCGGAAAGATCATGCGAGAGCAGATGGGAGCCGAAAGGATCTGGGACCCCGAACGCGTTGCCGTGACGCAGGACCATTTCCAGCCCGCCAAGGACGCCGCGAGCGCGACCCTCGGCCGCCTGACGCGCGAGTTCTCGCACGAGATGGGGATCAAGTGGTATTTCGAGGTGGGGCAGGGTGGCATCTGCCACACGGTGCTGCCTGAGAACGGCCTCGTGCTGCCGGGCGAGCTCGTCGTTGGCGCCGACTCGCACAGCTGCACCTACGGCGCGTTGAACAACTTTGCGACCGGCATCGGCTCGACCGACCTCGCCTGCGTGCTCGCGCTGGGCGAACTCTGGTTTCGCGTCCCTGAAACGCTGAAGTTCGTCTATCGCAACCGGCTGAAGGAATGGGTCGAGGCGAAGGACCTGATCCTCTACGTGATCGGCCAGATCGGCGTCGACGGCGCGAGGTCGAAGGCGATGGAGCACACCGGCGAGGCGCTGCGCCACATCGACATGGAGGCGCGGCTGACCATGACCAACATGGCCATCGAGGCCGGCGCCAAGAACGGCATCATGGAGTTCGACGGGGTGACCAGGGACTACCTCGACGGTCGCGCCAAGCGCTCGTACACGCCGGTGTCGTCCGACCCCGACGCCGAGTACGAGAAGGTATTCGAGTTTGACGCCGAGAAGGTCGAGCTCGGTGTCGCCAAGCCGATGTCGCCCGACAACTACGCGCCGCTTTCCGAGGTGGCCGGCACCCGGCTCGACCAGGTGTTCATCGGCTCGTGCACGAACTCGCGCATCACCGACCTCCGGCGCGCGGCCGCCGTGTTGAAGGGCCACCACGTCGCGCCCGGCTTGCGCCTGATCATCACGCCGTCCTCCCACCAGGTGGCGATCCAGGCGGAGAAGGAAGGACTCATCGGCACCTTCCTGGAAGCCGGGGCTGCCTGGACCACCGCGACGTGCGGCGCCTGCCTCGGCGGCCACATGGGCGTGTTGGGCGACGGGGAGGTCTGCCTGAGCACGACCAACCGCAACTTCCCCGGCCGCATGGGACACCCGAAGGCGCAGGTATATCTGTCCAATCCGGCGGTGGCGGCGGCCAGCGCCGTGACGGGCGTGATCACCCACCCGAGCGAGGTGCTGGACCACCTCCCAGCAGGGGTCGCATGACCGGCAGGCACGTCGTTGTGTACAACGGCGGCCCTCGGCGCGCGAATTCGCCGCGTTTGTGCACCAAAGCGGGATTGGCGAAGTGAGCTTCCCCTCTGTCCTGCGCGGCAAGGCCTGGAAGTTCGGCGACAACATCGACACCGACCAGATCATCCCGGCGAAGTACGCGATCTACTCCCTCGACGAGAAGGAGCTGGGCAAGCATGCGATGGAAGGCGTGCCGGGACGCGACACGTGGGCGTCGCACGTGACCGCCGGCGACATCCTCGTCGCCGGCTCGAACTTCGGATGCGGCTCGTCGCGCGAGATCGCGCCGGTGGCGATCCGCGGTGCCGGCGTGTCGCTGGTGATCGCTGACTCGTACGCGCGCATCTTCTTCCGCAACGCGATCAACATGGGCTACCCGATCCTGCAGTCGCCGCAGGCCGCAGAGGCCGTACAGGAAGGCGATGAGCTGGAGGTCGATCTCGAGCAGGGCATCGTCCGCGACTTCACGAAAGGCGACGAGTACCGGTGCGAGGCCTTCCCGCAGTTCATGAACGAGCTGCTGCACATGGGCGGCCTGGTGCCCTGGGTGCGCAAGCGCCTCGAAGAGCAGCGCCAGGCCGCGTCCTGATGGGAGAAGACAAAGGGCTCCCCGCGAAATCGTCAGATTTCGTGGGGTTGAAACCGGTCGACCTGCAGGAGCCGCTCGAAGAGCTCGCCCGCGATCCGACCCGCTTCTCCCACGACCTGAAGTTCCCGCCGGCCGAGAAGATCCGCGTCTACGACGACACACTGCGGGACGGGGAGCAGATGCCGGGCGTCGCGATCACGCCGAAAGACAAGTACGAGCTCGCCCGCATGCTGTCGGACATCGGCGTCCACATCATGGACGTCGGCTTCCCGTCGGTTTCCGAGAGCGAGCGCGAGACTCTGCGCCTCGTGCTCGAGGGTCGCAAGCGCGGCGAGCTGCGGCCCGACCTCGAGGTTCTCTGCATGATGCGGTCGACGCAGGGCGACATCGACGCGACCATGAAGGTCATCGACTCGCTGGGCTACAAGCGCGACGAGCTGACGTACTTCATCTTCACGTCCGCCTCCGATCTGCACGTCAAGTACAAGCTGGGCAAGACGCTGCTGCACCGCGAGGGCATTCCCGAGTCGGAGTGGCTCGAGATGCCGATCTGGTTCTACCGCGCGGCGAACCTTCGCATGATGTGCGACGCCATCCGCTATGCGCGGGAGCAGGGCGCGACGTCGATCGAGTTCGGCGGCGAAGACGGCAGCCGCGCCGACGTCAACTACATCGCCGAGATCCACGCCGAAGGCCTGCGCGCGGGCGGCACGCGGCCCTCGACGCCGGACACCGTCGGCTGCTACTCGCCGTTCGCAGTGCGCGAGTACATTCCCAAGATCAAGGCCGCGGCGCCGGACGCGCCGCTGGTCGTGCACTTCCACAACGACCTCGGCATCGGCGCCTGGAACACGGTGATGGCTCTGGGCTCGGGCGCGGAGGTTTTCACCACCAGCGTCAACGGCATCGGCGAGCGCACCGGCAACGCGCCGATGCACCAGGTGCTCCTGCAGCTCCGCTACCTCTTCGGCATCGAGATTCCGGGCTTCAAGTACGAGAAGCTGCGCGACCTCGCGCGGCGGCTGGAGCTCATGAGCGGGATCCCGGTGCAGCCGACCGAGCCCGGCATCGGGCTCAACGTCTTCACGCACGAGTCGGGCATCCACACCGCGGGCATGCTCATCCATCCCGCGATCTACCAGTTCATCCCTCCGGACGACCTCGGCGCGAAGATCGAATACGTCTACGGCAAGCACTCGGGCGCGGTCGTCATCGAGCACGCGCTGCGGGAGGCGGGGATCAGCCCGGAGCCGAAGCTCGTCGGCCGCGTTCTCGAAGAGGTGAAGCGGTTGCGCGAAGAGCGCGCCGAGCAGGCGGACTTCTCCGACTTCCACAGGCGGTACTACGATCACCTCAACCGCCTCGGCCTGACCGCTGAAGAGGTGGTCGACATCGCGCGGGCGGTCAACAACTAGATGGCGACCAAGACCAGGGCGGACACCGCGACGCGCGAGGAGTACCTCCGGCTGCACCGGTGGATGTGCATGGCCAAGGCGCTCGACGACCGCATGCACATCCTGGTCAAGCAGGGCCGCGCGCCGTTCGTCGGCTCGAGCCGAGGCCACGAGGGCATCCAGGTCGCGTCGACGGCCGCGCTGGGCGAGGACGACTGGCTCGTACCGCACTACCGCGCGCTCGCGAACTCGATCGTGCGCGGGCTGACGATGAAGGAATGGATGCTCGCGGTCTTCGCCAAAGCGGACGACCCGCTGTCCGCGGGCCGAAACATCCCCGGCGGCTGCTACAGCTACCGCAAGCTAAACATCGCGCCCGTCTCGCAGGTCGTGGCGAGCTGGGTGCCCAAGGCCGCGGGTGTCGCCTACGGCACGAAGATGAGAGGCGAGCACGCGGTGACGCTCTGCACCTTCGGCGATGGGGCGACGAGCCAGGGCGACTTCCACGAGGGCGTCAACTTCGCGGCCACCCACCGGCTGCCGGTGGTGTTCGTTTGCGAGAACAACAGCTACGCGATCTCGGTGCCCATCCGTCTGCAGATGCGCAACCCCAACGTCGCCGACCGCGCGGCCGGGTACGGCATCCCGGGCGTCACCGTCGACGGCACCGACGTGCCCGAGTGCTATGCCGCCTGCAAGGAGGCCGTGGCGCGGGCGCGCGCGGGGGAGGGGCCGACGCTCATCGACGCCAAGGTCTGGCGCATGAACTCGCACACGTCGGAAGACAACCATGTCAAGTACCGCGGCCAGGACGAGATCGCCGAGGCCGCGAAACACGATCCGATCGCGCGCTTCAACGAATGGCTGATCGAGCGGCGCTGGCTGAGTCCTGACGAGGCCGCGCGGGTGCAGCAGGAGTGCGACCGCGAAGCCTCGGACGCCGCCGATTGGGCAGAGCAGCAGCCCGATCCCCGGCCGGAGGACGCACTTAAAAATGTGTTCGCCTGAACCGGAGGGGCGGCCTTCAAAATAGACTCTCGGATCTAGCCCGCGATGGATTCCCACGCCAACCAGTCCAACCCGCCCGGCTCCTCCCGCGAGCAGGAAGAGCCCGAGACCAGCCAGATGGCTGCCGTGCCGCCCGCCCAGCCGGAGGTAGTGTGGCCCGAGGATCCGTTCGCGGAGGGCGATGGCCGCGAGGAGTCTCCTCGGACCTCGTCGCCGGGCAGCCCGCCCTGGCAGGAGCCGTCGTTCGGCGAACCGCCCGCGCCGCCAGAGAGCCTGGCCGCCACGCCGGCCGACGACGACCCGCACACCGCGCCTTTCCCGGCGCAGCCGGCGATCGCGCGCTGGCAGGCACGCTCCGACTCCGACGTCGGCAAGACTCAGCCGCCAATGCCGCCGAGGCCGGTCGCCTCGGCCGCGGAGGACAACGGGACCGAGGACACCGAGCCACCGGTGCCGGCAGCACCGGCGGCAGAGGAACCCCCGGTCGGGGCGGAGTCGGAGGCATCGACCGGGGAGGCGGAAGCTGCTGCTGAGCCCGCCGCCGCGCCCGAGGCGGCGGAGGTCGAGGCGTCCGAACCGGTGACGTCGGAGCAGCCGGCGCTCGAGGTCGAGCCCCGCGTCGACGAACCAGCGTCCGAACCTGACATGCCCGCGACCGCGCCGCCGGTGCCCGAGCCGCTCGCGGCCGAGACCCCTGAAACGGCCGCGGTCGAGCCGGCGGCGCCGGTGGCCGCACCGGAGCCGGCCAAGCCCGCCGAGCCGCCCACGACGCCCGCCTCCGCGACGTCATCGGCCACGGCATCCGCCTCCAACCCGCCGATTCCGGCGTGGGCGCCGAAGCTCGACGCCCCGGCCGCCCAACCGCATGGGATCCAGTGGCCCGGATCGAACCTGCCGTCCTGGGCGCCGATCGCCGGCGGGCAGCCCGCGGCCGGGGCGCCGGAGAGGGTGCGCATCGGCAGCACGCCGCAGCCCGCCGCGCCGGCTCCCGCGCCCACCCCGCCGGTCCAGGCGTCGGCGCCGCCTCAGGCCCCAACCCCTCAGGTCCTACCTCAGGTGGCGCCGCAGCCCGCGCCTGCCCCGGCCGCCCCGCAGCCGCCGGCCCCGGCTCCGACTGCGTCGAGCCCACCCAAGGCGACGTCCTCGTCGTGGCAGATCGTGGAGCAGAAGCGCGAAACCGAGCCGGCTTTCACGGGCCCGAGCGCGGAGGACAAGTCCTACGCCGAATGGTTCGCGTGGGCGAAGCGATCCGGCGCGCCGGCCAGCGCGTGTCACGCGGCGGCGCAGGGCGCGTTTCGCGCCCTGTCGAGCGGGCAGGACATGGCCACCGCCGTGAAGTGGGCGACGGTCGCGATGGCCTCGCCGCCCGGGCTGGTCGGACAGGCGCGGCAGCTGTACTGCGCCTGGTTCTCGCTCGGCAACATCGACCTGCAGCTGCCGACGCCGACGGCGCACGCCTTCGCGACGGGCGCCATCCAAGCGCTGGAGAGTGGGGCGGACTCGATGGTCGCGCACCAGGCGGGGCTCGCCGCCGCGGGAATAAGCGGCCGCTAACGCCGGCTCTCGACCGCCTCTGCCAGCCGGCGCAGGTGGCGGAACAGCAAGCCGGTGCGGGAGTGCACGTAGCGCGCGATTGCCGCTGACCGGCGCATCTGCGCCTGCTGGTCGGCAAGGTGGCGGGCGTGCTCCTCACCGAAGTTGTTCGCGCGATCCATCTCGTTGAACATCTCGCAGTCTCCTTCTAGGAATCCAGGCGCGCCATGGCTTCGTCGACGGTGATCTCGCCGCGCGCCACCTGCTCCAGGAGCTCGACGCGCGACGGCGCGGGCGCCGCCGGCCGCTCGACGCCGATCTTCGCCAGCAGCGAATCGAAGCGGGCGCGCGCGGTGGGGTAGCTCACGCCCAGGTGGCGCTCGAGCTCCTTCATGTTTCCGCGCGACGCCAGGAACACGCGCAGCACGTCGCGATCGTCGTCGGCAAGGGCGCAGAACTCGCAGCTCGCGAAATCACCCGACAGCTCGGTCCGGCACGACGGGCACGTCAGCCGGGTCACGTTGAGGCGGTCGCTGCAGACGGGACAGGTCAGCGGCGGGCGCCGCACCGCTCCTCGCCCGCTCACTCGGCGTACACCCGGACGCTGCCCATCGTGCAGTCGACATCCAGCGTCCCGGCGCCCGCGCCAACCGTGACGGCCTTGATGGAGTCGCCCGAGCTCCTCTCGAAGCCGGCTCCGTCGACGGCCACCTTGCCCATCGTGGCGCGGGCCGCGATCCGGACGCTCGAGTTCTTGGTGAGACTGACTTTGACCGAGCCCATATCGCATCTGATCTTGCTTTCGCCGGCGTCGAGCCGGCCCGCGGCCGTGACGTTGCCGGCCTGCACCGACACGTGGAGCGGGCCTCTGAAACCGTCCAGGCGGCAGTTGCCGGCCTGCACGTCGGCCGTGATCGCGCCGTGGACGCCGGCGACGTTGACGTTCCCGGCCTGAACGCTGGCGAACAGCGGCAGGTCCGGGTTCATGCGCACGCTGATGCTCCGGCGCTGGATGTCCAGGCCGTTGACGACGACGCGGCGCCCGCCGCCGAAGCTGAAGCTGTCGTTCTCGTCGTCCAGCGCCGCGTGCTCGATCACGAGCGTGTCGCCATCCTGTCGCGCGCGGTGCGGCCCGTCCGCGACCGCCACCGCGACGGTGGGGTCGCCGACGACGCTGGCGCTGCCGAGGACCGAGATCACCTTCACCGATCGCGCGGCCCCCGCGCCGACCGCGGCCGGGGCCGGGACCGAGGCCGCCGGGGGCGGCTCCTCGGACAGCGCGTCGAGGCGGGCGGCGCCTTCCGCCGCGGTGATCTGGCCGGTCGCCACCTGATTGAGGATTTCACGCTGCAGGTCCTTCATGCGGCAAATTAGAAGCTCTAACCTACTAATTTGTCAAGTCCAGCCGCCAAATTGGCAGGTCTGAGATCGGATAAGCTGTCACCTGGCCATGACGACCCGAATCGGAGTGGTCGCGGACACCCACTGCCCGGAGTTCGCCCCGCGCCTCCCGGATCGGCTTTTCGAGGCGCTGGCCGGCTGCGACCTGGTGCTCCACGCCGGCGACGTGAACGGGCGCTCGACCCTCGAGGCCCTGGCCAAGATCGCACCGGTGGAGGCGGTGCGCGGCGACCACGACGGTGAGCTGCGGGACCTGCCGCTCACCCGATCGCTCGACGTCGCTGGCCGCAAGGTCGTGGTGGTTCACGGCAACCGCAGCCGCTGGATCGAGGAGCCGCAGACTTTCCTCTGGACGGTCACGCTGGGCTTCTACCGGCCGCACCGCCGCCTGGCGGAGCAGCTGGCGAGGCGCTTTCCCGGGGCGGACGTGATCGTGTTCGGCCACACGCATCGCGCGCAGACCGCGCGCATCGGCCGGCAGCTTCTCTTCAACCCCGGCGGCGTCCACCAGTGGAACCACGAGACCACGCGCGCGCGGCTGGGGCAGAACGTGGGCTGGTTCGAGTGGTGCTGGCTGCAGGTGGCGCGCCACATCCGGAGATCGCCGCCCCCGACGGTCGGGATCCTCGAGCTCGGCGACGAGGTGAAGGCCCAAGTCGTTCGTCTCTAGCGGGACACTAGAGTGGGCTGGTGGAGACGCCGGTCATTCGGCCTGCCGCGCTCTTCGACGCCGCGCTGGCCGCGGACGTGATGACCGCCGCCTTTCCGCGCGAGCCCCAGGACCCCGTCCTGACCGCGCGCCGCTGGCAGCACCCGCGCGCCGGCTGGACCCACGGCCGGTTCATCGCCGAGTGTGGCGGGCAGCCGGTTGCGTTCCTCGAGTGGCAGCATGGTTCCTGGGACCTGCTTCCCGAGCGCCACTGCTGGGTCGAGGTCTGGCTCGACCTCGCGCACATGGACGGGGAGCTGCTCGCGTACCTATGGCGGTGGCTCGAGGATTCGGCGGCGGCCGCAGGGGCGCGGACCCTGAACGCCGCGTGTGGCGAGGACGAGCCCGAGATGCTGAGTTCGCTGGAGGCTCTCGGCTACGAGCGCGAGCGCGTCGACAGGGTCTGGTCGCTCGACCTGGCCGCCGCCGGCGCGCGGATCAAGGTCGAGGCGGGGGCCGCGCGACAACGCGCCGCCGCCCAGGGCATCGAGCTGACCACGCTCGCGGCCTGGCACGACCCCCAGCGCTTCGAGAAGCTGCACGAGCTGAACGAGCTGACCCGCCGGGACATCCCGCACACGCAGCCGATCCTCCCGCAGACCCTTGACGACTTCATGGTTCGCGTCGGCTCGCCGAGCACGCCGCCCGACCGGTGGTGGCTGGCGCTCGACGGAGCCGTGCCGGTCGCGATGTCGTACCTGAGCTATCCGCCGGTGCGGGGCGTGGTAGGGACGAACTTCACCGGCACGCGCCGTGAGTACCGGGGTCGCGGCATCGCCCGCGCCGTCAAGCTGCAGAGCCTGGCCCAGGCGGTCGACCTCGGTGTGCCCGAGGTCAGGACGGACAACGACTCCGAGAACGCGCCGATGCTGCACATCAACGAGACGCTCGGCTACACGCGCCGGCCCGGCTACGTGAGCTTCGTCAAGCGGTTACCGAAGCACGCTTTGCGGTAGATACCAGTACCGATGGCGAAGACGAAGGATTACTACGACGTCCTGGGAGTGCCTCGGACGGCATCGCAGAAGGAGATCGGCGCTGCCTTCCGCAAGCTCGCGCGCAAGCATCACCCCGACCTGAACGCAGGCGACAGGCAGGCCGAGGCCAGGTTCAAGGAGCTCTCGGAGGCGCACGAGGTCCTGTCCGACCCGAAGAAGCGGCAGCTGTACGACGAGTTCGGGTCGAACTGGGCGTCCGCGCAGGCCGCCGGCGTCCAGCCGGGCCAGGGCGGCGGGTTCCGGCCGGGAGGTGGCTTCCGGCCTCCAGGAGGCCCGGGCGTCCAGTACCGCACCGTGACGCCTGAGGAGATGGAGGACCTGTTCGGCGACCAGGGCGGGATCGGCGACATCTTCGGCTCGATCTTCGGCGGGCAGCGCGGGCGGGCTCGCGAGCCGGAGCTCGACGCGGAGGCGCCCATCACGGTGAGCCTGGCCGAGGTCTACCGCGGGACGAGCCGCATGGTCGAGCTCCCCGGTGGCCGGCGGGTCGAGGTGAAGGTGCCGGCGGGAGTGAAGGAGGGCACGGTGCTGCGCGTTCCCGGCCTGCGGGCGCGGGTGCAGATCGCGCCTGATCCTCTGTTCACGCGTGAGGGCAAGGACGGCAAGGACCTGCGCGTCCAGGTCCCGGTGCCGCTGCACACCGCGCTCAACGGCGGCGAGGTCGCGGCGCCGACCCTCAAGGGCTCGCACGTGCAGTTCAAGGTCCAGCCCGAAACCCAGAACGGAACCAAGATCCGGCTGCGCGGCCTCGGGCTCCCTGACCCGAAGGGCGGACCGGCGGGCGATCTCTACGCAGAGGTGAAGGTCCAGCTTCCCGTGCCGATGGACGAGCGCACGCGGAAGTGGGCGTCGGAGCAACCCAGCTAACCTCTAGGGCGCCTTGCGCCGGTTTCTCCTCCCCCTCGTCTTCGTCTCCGGCATGGCTTCGCTCGGAGTCGAGTTCGGCGCGGCGCGCCTGCTTGCCCCCTATTTCGGCACGAGCCTCTACGTCTGGGGCGTCCTCATCGGCCTCGTCCTCATCTACCTGTCGGCCGGTTACGTCATCGGCGGCCGCCTGGCGGACCGGCATCCCGACGACGCGCTGCTGTACCAGCTCACCGCGTGGGCCGGCCTCTGGATCGGCGTCATCCCGCTCGTCAGCTACCCGATTCTCCTTGCCTCGCAGCAAGGTTTCAAGGAGCTGAGCGTCGGTCTCGTCGCCGGCACGCTGCTGGCGGTGGTGCTGATGTTCGCGGTGCCGGTCGTCCTGCTCGGGTGCGTGAGCCCTTTCGCGATCCGCCTTCTCCTGAAGAACGTGGAGAGCGGAGGCAACACCGCCGGTCGCGTCTACGCGCTGTCGACGGCGGGAAGCATCCTCGGCACCTTCCTTCCGGTCTTCTGGTTCATCCCCACCTACGGCACGCGGCCGACGCTCGAAGGGTTTGGCCTGGTGCTGGTCGTCATCTCGGTGGTCGGCCTGTGGCCGCGGCGCCGCCTTTACGCGTCATTCGCGATCGCGGTGCTGCTGGCGTGGATCGCGCTGCCCGCCGGCATCAAGCCGCCTCCGGTCGGCACGCTGCTCCTGGAGAAGGACTCCGCCTACAACTACATCCAGGTCGTGCGTGACGGAACCACGACCGAGCTCATCCTCAACGAAGGCCAGGCGATTCATTCCGTCTACAACCCGCAGGACAACCTCACGCACGGCTACTGGGATTACCTGCTCGTGGCCGATGCTTTCCAGCCCGCGCTCACCGGCGCGCCCACGCCGCGCTCGATCGCGATCCTCGGACTCGCGGGCGGCACGACCGCGCGGCAGTACCGGCTGGCGTACGGCGACCCTGTGGACATCACGGGCGTCGAGATCGACCCGGACATTCTCGACATCGGTCATCGCTACTTCCATCTCGGCGATGCGCACGCCCACGAGGTCGTGTCCGATGCGCGCTACTGGCTGGACACGCAGGCCGGTCACTACGACGTGATCGTGCTCGACGCCTACCGGCAGCCGTACATCCCCTTTCACCTGACCACCGAGGAGTTCTTCGCGCAGGTGCGCCAGCACCTCAACCCCGGCGGAGTCGCGGCGGTCAACGTGGGCCGCACCCAGACCGACTACCGCCTGGTCGCAGCGATCGCGAGCACGATGGCCGCGGTCTACGACAACGTCTATCTCATCGACGATCCGGCATTCGAGAACACGCTCGTCTACGGCACCACCAGGCCGGTGAGCATCGGAGACGTGCAGCACAACCTGGCGCTCGTGTCCGCGCCGCTCGCGAGCTCGGCCGCTCGGACCGCGCTGGGCGAAGGCAGGCTCCGCGTCTCGCCGTACCACGGCCAGGTTTTCACCGACGACCTCGCGCCGGTCGAGCAGCTGATCGACGACATCATCTTCAGCTACGTGACGGGCCGGAGCTAGCGCTTTAGGCGCCGCTCGGCGGGTGCAGCGGGCCGCGCACCGTTTCGCCGGCGAGCGCGTCGTCCTTCTCCAGGCACAGCAGCCGCACCCGACCCGTGGCGACCACGCGATCGTCGCCGTCCCGCACCTCCGCGGCCCACACCTGCGTCCTGCGGCCACGGGTGACCGGCGTAGCGGTCGCGCGCAGCCTGGCCCCCGCGCGCACCGCGCGGATGAAGCTCGTGCTGTTCTCGAGGCCGACCACCGACTGGTTGCGCGGCAGCGCGTACAGGGCCGCGCCGATGGAGGCCAGGGACTCGATGACGCCGCAGTGGACTCCCCCGTGCACGATGCCGTAGCCCTGCAGGTGCTCGGGGCCGACGGTCAGCTCGCACGCGACCTCGTCGGCCGTCGCCTTGGTGATGGTCACGTTCATCGCCTGCAGCCATCCCTCGGGCATGGCGTTGAGCCGCTTGGAGAAATCCGCAGCCACGCAACAGATCGTAGAAGCTGCGCGATACCGCACGTCTTGCACAAAACGCGCGCCATCAGGCGCGGCGTTGCGCACGTTCTGCACAAGAAGGGCGGATCGAGGCAAAAACTGAGGGCCGGGATCGTCCCGGCCCTCAGGTCGACGTTCGCAGTGCTACCGCCTCCGACTCCAGGAGCCGGAATTGGATGGAAGCCCTAGAGGCTTACGCCCTCCTGAGCTCCCGGCTGGCAAACGAGGCGGCTGGCACCACGACTCGGTTTATCCAAGACTCGCCTCACCTCCTTTGCCCCACGGGCAGTGAACTTCGCTCGCGATTCTACCAGCGAGCATCCCCTTAGACTTTCGACCGATGCCGCGCCATTACGTCGCCGTCTGCGGGGCTTCGGAGGCGACGGAGTCGCAGCTCGAGGCGGCGCGCGAGGTGGGCAGGCTCCTGGCGGAGGCCGGCGCGATCGTCATCAACGGCGGCCTGGGCGGCGTTTCGTCGGCGGCGAGCGAAGGCGCCGCCCAGGCCGGCGGCGTCGTGGTCGGCCTCCTGCCCGATGCCCACCGTGCCGGCTCGAACCAGTTCCTCACCGTCGCCCTGCCGACGGGGATGGGCCAGGGACGCAACGTCCTCATCGTCACCGCCGCGCAGTCGGTGATCGCGATCGGCGGCGGCTGGGGAACGCTCAGCGAGATCGCGATCGCCAAGCGACTCGGCCGGCCGGTGGTCACGCTCGACAGCTGGCCCATCTCCGGGCTCGAGTCGGTGGCGACGCCGGTCGAGGCGGTGAGGCGCGCGCTTGAGTAGCGTGGCGCCGCGTCAGGCTTGAGCGCCGTCGACGCCTGGCACGGGCGAGCGCCCGGCCGCGTGAACCTGATCGGAGAGCATGTCGACTACATGGGCGGCGTGGTCCTGCCCGCGGCGGTGGATCGCTTCACCGACACGAGGGGAGTCGCGTCCAAAGAATGGTCGGTCCACAGCGAGATCCACGGGGGCCTGAAGTACGTGCAGGCGATCGCCGAGGAGCTGCACGCGGGGCCGCAGATCGTGAACGTCGCATCCGACATCCCGCCGGGCTCGGGCCTCAGCTCGTCCGCGGCGCTGCTGGTGTCGGTCGCGGCCGGCATCGCTCCGGACATCGACGGCAAGGCGGCCGCGCTGGCCTGCCAGCGCGCCGAGCAGAAGGCGACCGGGGTGCAGGTCGGGGTGATGGACCAGTTCGCCTCGGCGCTCGGCCGGCGCGGCCACGCGCTGCTGCTGGACTGTGCGACCCTCGACTACCGTGCCGTGCCTTTTCCCGACGAGGTGGTGATCGCGGTGGTCGACTCCGGCCAGCACCGCAACCTCGCGCACACGCCCTACAACAAGCGGCGCAGTGAGGCGGAGGCCGGAAAGCCGAAGCGCAAGCGTCACGTCGAATCGGAGATCGCTCGCGTGCACGCCTTCGTGCAGGCGCTCGACGAACGCCGGCTCGAAAGGCTGGGAGAGCTCCTGAAGGAATCACACATAAGCCTGCGCGACGACTTCGAGGTCTCGACCAAAGAGGTCGACGCGCTGGTGGAGAAGGCGTGGTCGATCTATGGCTGCCTCGGCGCGCGCATCATGGGCGCCGGGTTCGGCGGCAGCATCATCGCGCTCCTGCGTCGGGGGAGCGAGCGCATCTTCGAAGCACAGATCGGGCGGCCCGTCATCTTCTGCGCCACCGCCGATGGCGCCTATGCCAGCCCGGCTTGAGCGACTGCCTTCTGCTCCCGCTGGAGCCGCTGACCGCAGGCCGGCGGGAGCTGAGCGGATGGGAGGCGGTGTGGATGTCGCTGGGCGAGGGGGAGGCCGAGCGCCTGCCGTTCGGCCGGGGCACGGGGTGGAAGCCGGTCGGCGTGCCGCGCCAGCTCTCCGCGACCGAGGGCCGCCAGGCCGTCTGGTACCGCACCACCTTTCCCCGCCCCGACCATTCGGGCCGGGTCGTGCTGCGCATCGGCGGCGCGTTCCTCGCCACCAACGCGTGGCTCAACGGCCGGCTGCTCGGGTCGCACTACGGGCATTTCACGCCGTTCGGTTTCGACCTCACGCCCTACCTCAAGCCCGACAACGAGCTCGTCATCTGCTGCGAGTCCGCGGTCGAGACCCAGCTCGACCGCAAGCGCCACGTGATGGGCCACTTCAACGATGGCGAGCTGCGGCCGTATCCCGCCTCTGCGTACATGAGCCTCGGCGACGCGTACCGATGGGAGGTGCCCCTCGGCCTGTGGCGGCCCGTCGAGCTGCAGTACCTCGGCTCGGTGACGGTCGACTGGATGCGGCTGAAGCCGCAATTCGAGGCGGGCGACGGCAGGCTCGAGGTCGAAGCCAGGCTGCGCAACCTCGACGGCCGGCAGATGGAGGGCGAGGTCGAGCTGGTCGTGGCCCCCGTGACCGCTGGCGCGCCGGGCGGGCAGGGCGCGCCGCTGCGCCTGCGCCGCGAGTTTCGTCTCGCCGGCGGAGGCGAGCAGACGCTGACGATGCGGCTGGCGCTTCCCGGCGCCAAGCGTTGGGAGCCCAGGCGCTTCGGCGAGCAGCACCTCTATCGCGCAGAGATGACGGTGACCGTCGGTGGGGTGGAATCGGTGCGGGTCGAAGACCAGTTCGCGTTCCGCGACCTCAAGTGGGAGATCGGGCCGCGGCGGTGGAGCTTTTCGGTCAACGGCCGCGCGATCTTCCTGCGGGGTGCGTGCTACGCGCCCGCGTATCGAATGGACGAGCTCGCGCCCGGGACGTTCGCGGCGCACCTTCGCGCCGCGCGCGACCTGAACCTCGACGCGCTCCGCGTCATCGCCAACATCCTGCCGCGCGAGTTCTACCGCCAGGCGGACGCGGCGGGAATGCTGCTGGTCCAGGAGCTGCCCCTGCTCGGTTCCTACGCATACCAGGCGCGCCTCGAAGACGCCAAGTTCTTCGAGAACACCGCGCGCGAGCTGCAGGCCGAGGCCGTCGAGCTGCTGCGCAACCACCCGTCGGTGGCGGTCTGGGTCGCGCACGACGATCCGCCCTGGCTGCCGGCAAACGCCGACATGGGCGACGTCCACGTGGTGCGGCAGAACCATTCGATCGACCAGGACCTCAAGGCCGCATTCGAGGCGATGGACCCGACGCGCCCGGTGCTGGCGGCATCGGGAGAGGTCGACGTCCACATGCGCCTGGGATGGGAGGAGGGCACGTGGCGCGACGTGCTCGACACCGAGCCGATCATCGTCACGCAGTTCGGTGCGCAGTCGCTGCCGGCCACGGAATCTCCGGTGTGGGACGACATCGGCAAGCGCTGGCCGGTTGCCGATGACGAGCCGGCCTGGCGCTTTGCCGGATACCAGATCGTCAACTGGGCGGAGCGTGGTGTCGGTCCGCCGTCCGCGTATCCGAGCCTCGAGCACTACGTGCGCGACTCGCAGGCGTACCACGCGCACCTGCTGCGAGTCACGGCGGAGCATCTGCGCACGCGCAAGTTCGAGCGCTGCTGGGGCGCGTTCGCATTTCATCTCGTCGATCCGTTTCCGGCAATCGGCTTCGGCGTGTACGACCACGCGATGCAGGCCAAGGCTCCGGTCCGCGACGCGGTCGCGGAGGCGTTTCGTACGACGCGCGTGATCGTCGATCCATTGACCGTCGAACCGGATCGGCCCGCGGGCGCCACCCAGCGCCCGGACAAGACGTTCACCGCGCGGCTGGTGGTCGTGAACGACGATCCGAGCCTCGCCGGTGCGGGCACGGTGAGATGGACCGTCACGCGTGAGCGCGGTGTCGCGGTGCGGGGCATCGAGAGACTGCGCGACGCGACGCAGCGCAAGTCGTTCTCCGGTTCGCTGCAGTGCGAGGTGCCGACCGCGTCCGAGCCCGCGGTCCACGCGGGCACCGTGAGCGTGGACCTGAGGGCGGAGGGCAAGTACAGGCTCGAGGCCACGCTTTTCATCGGCGGCGAAGAGGTCGATCGCGCGGAGCTCTCCTTCAGCGTCACGGCGGCCGCCGACGCGACGCGCCTACGGCCGGAGCTGCCCGCCTATCTCGCGGCGCGACTCGCCGACCTCGCGAGCCTGCGCGGCGAGAAGGATGGGCTCAGCTTCGTGCTCGACAACCAGACGCGGCCGGCGGTGCTCACCGCCCTCGCGGGTCTGCGCCTCGACGGCCGTTCGCTCACGCGCCACGAGGTGCAGGTCGAGGCGCACAGCGGCCGCGCGCCGCTGCCGAGGCGGCTGGACCTGCCGCTCGGCCGGCGGACGCGGGTCTTCGTGGTCACGGGCGAACCGCTCGCCTCAGGCCTGCACTCGCTCGAGGCCGACGTCAGCGTGGCCGGCGTCGGGTCGGGGCGTTTGGTGATAGAGGGCACGGTGGATTTCGGTCAGCCGTAGGCTGACATCGGAACCTGATGGCATACTTCGCAGCACCGACGAAAATTCGAATCCGCCAATAGGGAGGCCCCGGACCGGATGCCCATCGAGCAGCTGTACGCAGTGATAATCCTGGCCGTCGTGGCCATCTTCACGGCCATCTTCTACCTCCGGGTCCGCCGCACCCGCACCAAGGGCAAGAAGTCGAACAAGAACGCTGTCAGGCCGGCGGCTCCGTCCCGTCAGGCGGTACCGACCCCCGGCCCGCAGCCGGCCGCCGTGGCGACGTGGGCTCCTCCGGTGACCGCCCCGCGCCCTGGTTCGATCGCTTCCACCGTCGTCGCACCTCCGCCGCAGCCGGCCGCCTCGCCGAGCTGGGACGCCCCGGCGGCGGCGCCGCCGCCAGGCGGACAGGCGACCTGGGGCTCGGCGGCTCCCGCCCCGTCGTGGGGCGCGCCCGCCGCGCCGGCGGCCCCAGCGCCGCCCGCCGGCCCGGCGGCCGCCGCGCCGCCGGCTGCGCCGGCGCCGGCCTGGGGCGCACCCGCCGGTTCTCCATCCGCCGTCCCGGCGCCCGCGTGGGGCGGGCCTTCGGCTCCGCCCGCGGGACCGCCGCCGGCCGTGGCCCCGCCTCCGCCGGCCGCGGCCGCACCGCCTCCCGCGCCCGCCGCCCCGGCGCCCGCGTGGGGACCGCCCACGGCCGCGCCCCCGCCGCCCCCGCCCGCCGCCCCCGCTCCGTCCTGGGGAGCGCCCGCCGCCGCGGCGCCGGCCCCCGCGTGGAACGCCCCCGCCGAGCCGGTGGCGCCCGCCGCCGCTCCCCCTTCGTGGGACGTGCCCGCGGCCGCCGCGCCGCAGGCCGCGGCCCCGGCGCCTTCCTGGGAGGCGCCCGCCGCTCCGGCCGCATCGACCGCCTGGCCCGAGGCGGCGCAGGAGGCCGGCCCCGCTTGGGACGTGCCCAAGGCTCCCGCCGCCGTGCCGCCGCCAGCCTGGAGTCCGAGCGAGGAGCCTGTCTCGCCGGCCCCGGCCTCGCCGCCGTGGTCTGCCGCGCCCGTCGCGGCGCCCGCGCCGCCCGCGCCGCCCGCGCCGCCCGC
>DATGEO010000136.1:0-11542 GCA_035310015.1 Candidatus Dormiibacterota bacterium
GGACGGGGCGCGCAACTACATCGCCACCCACGGCGCGGCGCGGGTGTGCGCGGTCGCGGCAGCCGAGGTGATGAGGCCGTGAGCGAAGACGTCCACCCGCGCGCGGACGAGCTCGATGCGCTCGACACCGTCGAGCTGCTCACGGTGATGCAGCAGGAGGACCGCCGGGCGCTCGACGCGCTCCGGGAGCAGCTGCCCGCGGTGGCGAAGGCGGTGGACGCGATCGTCCAGCGCATGCGGGCCGGCGGCCGCCTGCACTACTTCGGCGCCGGGACGAGCGGCCGCCTGGGTGCGCTCGACGCCGCCGAGTGCGGACCGACGTTCGGCGTCGACCCGGCATCCGTGCAGGCGCACGACGCCGGCGACGGCGAGGCCGAGGACGACGGCCGGCGAGGCTGCGAGGAGGCGCGGGCGTCCGTCGCGCCGCGAGACGCGGTCGTCGCCATCAGCGCGTCCGGTCGCACCGCTTACGCGCTCGGCGCCGCGGACGAGGCCAGGCGGGTCGGCGCGCTGGTCGTCGCCCTCAGCTGCGCTCCGGGCTCGCCGCTGGGCGAGTCCGCCGACGTTGCCATCGAAGTCGCGACCGGCCCTGAGGTCATCGCCGGCTCGACGAGGCTGAAGGGAGGCACAGTGCAGAAGATCGTCCTGAACATGATCAGCACGGGCGTCTTCACGCGCCTCGGCCGCACGTACCGCGGCCGCATGGTCGGCGTCGAGCCTCTGAACGCCAAGCTGCGCGGCCGCGCGCTCGGCATGGTGGTCGCCCTGACCGGTGCGAGCGAGGCCGCCGCTGAAGCTGCGCTGTCGGCCGCAGGCGGCAGCGCGAGCGTCGCCGTGCTCATGCTCCGGCGGGGTCTCGACGCCGGCGCGGCCAGGCAGAGGCTCGAAGCCAGCGCCGGCGACCTCGCCGCCGCGCTGGGCGAGAGGGCTCAGCGATGAGGACGTTGATCCGCGGTCGCGTGCACGGCATTCCCGGCGAGGGGACCGGCGTGATGGTGGACGGGGCGGTCGTCACCTGGATCGGCGACGCTAGGTCGGCGCCGGAGCGCGCCGACGAAGAAGTGGTGATGGAGCCGGGCGAGCTGCTGGCTCCCGGTTTCATCGACCTCCAGGTGAACGGGTTCGCCGGCCATGACGCAGGTGAAGGCCGCGACTCGGTCGAGGCGATCTCCGACGCGCTGCCCGCGACCGGCGTGACCGCATTCTTGCCGACGCTCATCTCGGCGCCGGTGGCGACGGGCGCCGAGTTTGCGGCGTCGGTGGCATCAGCCGACGGTCGCGGCGCGCGCGTGCTCGGCGCGCACATCGAGGGTCCTTTCATCAACCCCTCGTTTCGCGGCGCGCACGACCGCGCATGCCTGGCGACGCCCACCGCCGAGCAGGTCGAGGTCATCGCGCGCGCACACCCGCGCCTGGTCACGCTCGCGCCCGAGCTACCCGGCGCGCTCGAGGCGATCGCGCGCCTTCGCGGCGCCGGTGTCGTCGTCAGCGCTGGGCACACGGCAGCGGACTTCGAGCAGGGCCTGCGCGCGATCGACGCCGGCGTGCGCTTCGGGACGCACATCTACAACGCGATGCCGCCGGTGCACCACCGGCGGCCCGGCATCGCCCTGGCGCTGCTCCTCGACCGGCGCGTGACCGTCGGCCTCATCGCCGACGGCATGCACGTCCACCGGTCGGTGTGCCGGCAGCTGCTCGCGGTCAAGGGCGTCGCGCGCGTCGCCCTGACGACGGACCAGACCGCGGCCGCGGGCACCGCCCCCGGCGAGTTCCATCTGTCCGGCCGCAGGGTCGTGAGCGACGGCGTCGTGGTGCGGCTGGAGGACGGAACCCTGGCGGGCAGCGCGTCGACCCTGGACGACCTGGTGCGCCGGATGGCCGGGCTTCCCGGCATGACCGTCGACCGCGCCGTCAGCATGGCTTCGAGCGTGCCCGCCCGCGCGGTCGGCGAGAAGCTCCTCGGCCGGATCGCGGTCGGAGCGTGCGCCGACCTGGTGGTGCTCGACCGCGACCTGCGCGTTCGCCTCACGATGGTGGGAGGGCGAGTGAGGTACAGGCGGTGAATCGCTTTCGAGACGAGATCGGCCAGCAGCCGGCGATCGCCCGGCGCCTTCTCGCCGAGAGTGGCCCCGCGCTGGAGGCAGTCGCGGCCGCGTTCGCCAGGTCGAAGCCGCGCGGCTTCGTCGTCGCCGCCCGCGGCAGCTCGGACCACGCGGCCGACTATGCGCGCTACCTGTTCGGCCGCCGCCATCGCGAGCTCGTGGCGCTCGCCGCGCCGTCGCTCTTCACCCACTACGCGTCGCCGCCGTCGCTCGAATCCCAGTGCGTGATCGGCATCTCGCAGTCGGGTGCGTCACCGGACGTGATCGCGGTGATCGAGGAGGCGGCACGCCAGGGCGCGATGACGGTCGCGATCACAAACGATCGCGACTCGCCGCTCGCGCGCGCGTCCGGCACGGTGCTCCCGCTGCTGGCCGGCCCCGAGGAGAGCGTGCCCGCGTCGAAGACCTACACGGCCAGCCTTCTCGCCCTGGCCCTGATGTCTTCGGCGATCGCGCCGGACGAAGCGCTCTCTCGCGCGCTCACGCGCGTGCCCGAGGCGATGGAGGTCGCGCTCGCCGCCGAGTCCAGGCTCGGGCGGGTGGCGGCGGAGCTGACGGGCCCGCGCGCCGTCGTGCTGGGTCGCGGCTTCAACCTCTGCACCGCGGAGGAGATCGCGCTCAAGCTGACCGAGACCAGCTATGTGCTCGCGCGCGCATGGTCGACGGCGGACTTCGTGCACGGACCGATCGCGGTGGTCGAGGAAGGCTTTCCGGTCCTGCTGGTGGGAGCGGGCGGCTCGGTGGCCAAGGACCTCGAGTCGATCGCGGCCCGGCTCGAGGAGTACAGCTGCCGCGTGACCGGCCTGTTCGACGCCCGCGTCGCTCCGCTCGGCGAGCAGGGCTCGGTGCGCATCGACACCGGCCTGCCCGAAGAGCTGACGCCGCTGACGCTGGCCGTCCTCGGGCAGCTGCTGGCCAACCGGGTCGCGGCCGACCGCGGCGTCGACCCGGATGCGCCTCGCGCGCTGCGCAAGGTCACCCGCACCTGGTAGCGCTCACCGTCCTGGGACTCGACATCGGCGGCACCTCGACCAGGGCCCGGCTCAGCCAGGGCGGGCACACGGTGGCGGAGGCCGTCGGTGAGGGCGCGAACGTCACTACAGTCGATCCGGAGCTGGTCGAGATCCGGCTTACGAAGCTGATCGCCGATCTCGGCTCGCCGCGCCCCGCGGCATGCTGCGCCGGAGCCGCGGGCTCGGAGTTTCCCGCCGGTCGCAGGCTGCTCGAGGTTCTGCTCGCCCGCCTGCTGCCCCAGACCAAGGTGCTCGTCGTGCACGACGCGCGCCTCATCCTGGCCGCCGCCGGCGTGGACTCCGGGATCGCGCTCATCGCGGGCACGGGCTCGGTCGCGTACGGGCGTGACGCCGCGGGCAACGAGGCGCGAGCCGGCGGGTGGGGCTGGCTGCTGGGCGATGAGGGCGGCGGCGCGTGGATCACGCGCGAGGCGCTGCGCGAGCTGATGCGGCGCCGCGACGCCGGGGAGCCGGTGGGGGCGCTGGGAGACGCCCTGTTCGCGTCGACCGGCACCCATGACCCGCTCGAGCTGGCGGGCAAGCTGCAGGGCGATCACCTGGCCGCCCGTTGGGCGGCCCAGGCGCGCGTGGTGTTGGAGTCGCCGGATCCGGCGGCCGTTCGGATTCGCGAGAACGCGGCCGGCGCCCTCGCCGCGCTCGTGGAGCAGGTGCGGGCGCGGCTCGCGATCGATGGTCCGGTGGTGATGGCCGGGGGCTTGCTCCGCAACTTTCCGGGCCTTCAGGCGGCGGTCCGCGATCGCGTCGGTGAGTCGATCCTCCTCTCGGAAGAGCCCGTGGCCGGAGCCGTACGAATCGCGGAGACGCTTTAACCGGTATCCTCGCCGCTCATGGGCACCGTCGCGCCCGCCTACGTCATGACGGGTCACGACCCCGAAGCGATCCTGCGCTGGGCGCATGAGACCTTCCCGCGCGTCGCGATCGTCGCCAGCTTGCAGGCCGAGTCGTCGGTGCTCATCGACATGGCCGCGCGAGAGGGGCTGCCGGCGCACGTCGTCACCCTCGACACCGGGCGCCTTCCGCAGGAGACGCACGACATGATCGACCGGATGCGCGAGCGCTACGGCGTGCCGCTGGACGTGATCGTCCCCGACACCGCCGAGGTGGAGGACCTGGTACGCACGCATGGCACCAACCCGTTCTACCGCTCGGTCGAGCTGCGCCGCCTGTGCTGCGACGTGCGCAAGTCGCGGCCGCTCGCCCGTGCGCTGCGTGGTTTCGACGCCTGGGTCACAGGTGTCCGCCGGCAGCAGGCCCTCACCCGCGCGGAGACGCAGGTCGTCTCCGAGGACAGAGAGCACGCCGGGCTCACCAAGATCGCGCCGCTCGCGGCCTGGACGAAGGAGCAGGTGTGGGCCTACATCCGCGAGCACGACGTCCCGTACCACGCGCTCTACGACCAGGGCTACTCGTCGATCGGGTGCGCGCCGTGCACGCGGGCGACGAACGCCGGCGAGGACGAGCGCGCCGGGCGCTGGTGGTGGGAGGTGGACGAGGTGAAGGAATGCGGCCTGCACTGGACGCCGGACAACCGCCCGCTGCCCACCGCCGGAAAGGAGGGCGCTTGACCGAAGAGCACGGCCTGTCGGACGAGCACTCGGTCAGCGTCGAGCACCTGACCAAGGTGTTCCCGCACGGCGACCGCCGGCTGGTGGCCCTGCAGGACGTGACGCTCGAGGTCCAGCCGGGCGAGTTCGTGTGCGTCGTGGGCGCGAGCGGGTCGGGCAAGAGCACGCTGCTGAGCGTGCTCGCGGGCCTCGACCAGGCCACGGCGGGCAAGGCGCACGTGCACGGCCGCGTGGCCCTGATGTTCCAGGAGGCGGCGCTGCTGCCGTGGCTCACCGCCGCCGAGAACGTCGAGCTCGCGCTCGATCTGCGCGGCGTCGCCCGAGACGCACGCCGCAAGCGCACGCAGGAGCTGCTGGAGACGGTGCACCTGCACGGGTTCGAGCGCCGGCGCCCGCACGAGCTGTCGGGCGGGATGAAGCAGCGCGTGGCCCTGGCCCGTGCCCTCGCCCAGGACGCGGACGTGCTGCTGATGGACGAGCCTTTCGCCTCTCTCGACGCGATCACGCGCGACCTGCTGCACGAAGAGCTCGTGCGCCTGTGGAGCTCCACCAGGCTCACGATTCTCTTCGTGACCCACAACGCGCGCGAAGCCGTGCGCCTCGGCGATCGCGTGCTGGTGTTCACGAGCCGGCCCGGCCGCGTCGCGCACGAGATTCGCGTCGATCTGCCCAGGCCGCGAAGCCTCGACTCGCCGGAGCTCGCGGTCATCGCCGGCCGCATCACCGACCGCCTGAAGCAGGAAGCCCGCCTGGTAAATGCGGGCTGAGGTCTCGCCCGCGGTCGCGGTCGCCGAGGTCGAAGAGGCGATCTTCGAAGACCGCGGGCCGGCCGGTCCGCAGCGGGCGTGGTCCTGGCTGTGGCCGAAGCTCGCGGCGGTCGCCCTGTTCCTCGTCGCGTGGCAGGCGATCGTGTGGTCCGGCTGGCGGCCCGACTACGTGCTGCCAGGACCCATGCCGGTCTTCCAGCGCCTCGGCCAGGACCTCGGCCGGCCGGAATTCTGGGCGGGAGTGGGCAACACGATGCGCCGCGCCTTCCTCGGCTACGCGATCGCCATCGTCATCGGCAGCGCCGTCGGTCTTTTGGTCGCGCGGGTTCCGATCGTGCGCAAGGCGGTCGGCCACGCCATCCTCGGCCTGCAGTCGATGCCGTCGATCGCATGGTTCCCGCTCGCGATCCTTCTTTTCCAGCTGACCGAGGGCGCGATTCTCTTCGTCGTCATCCTCGGCGCGGCGCCGGCGGTGGCGACCGGGTTGCTGGGCGGCGTCGACCACGTGCAGCCGCTGCTCGTGCGCGTCGGTCGCGTGATGGGCGCGCGCGGCGTCACCCTGTACCGCTACGTGATCCTGCCCGCCGCGCTGCCGGGATTCGTCGGTGGCCTCAAACAGGGCTGGGCGTTTGCGTGGCGCAGCTTGATGGCCGGCGAGATCATCGGCGTCGTCGCCAACCAGCCATCGCTCGGCCAGCAGCTGCAGTTCGCGCGTGACTTCTCCGACGCGCAGCAGCTGCTGGCGCTGATGATCGTCATCTTCCTCGTCGGCGTGGCGGTCGACCTCGCCTTCGGCTTCGCGGACCGCGCGATCAGAAGGAGATGGGGCCTGCTCTGACGTTTCATCGTCAGTGATGCTGCACATCGGCACGTCCGGGTGGCAGTACCGGCACTGGCGCGAGACCTTCTACCCCCGCAAGCTCGCGCAGCGCGCGTGGCTCGAGTACTACGCGGAGCGCTTCCACACCGCCGAGGTGAACAGCACCTTCTACAACCTGCCGCCCGCATCGGTGTTCGAGCAGTGGGCCGCACGGACGCCGTCGGATTTCGTGTTCGCGCTGAAGATGAGCCGCTTCCTCACCCACCTGCGCCGCCTGCGCAACCCCGAGCAGCCCGTCGAGCTCTTCCTCGAGCGGGCGCGCGAGCTCGGCGCCAAGCGTGGCCCGACGCTGCTCCAGCTGCCGCCGAGCCTGAAGGCGGACGCCGGCCTGCTCGACGCGGCGCTGGCTGCGTTCCCGCCCGGCGAGCGCATCGCGGTCGAGCTCCGCCATCCGTCGTGGTTCGTGCCCGACGTGCGCTCGGTGCTCGAGCGCCGCGGGGCGCCCCTGTGCCTTGCGGACCGAGGCGGCATCCGCTCGCCCGAGTGGGCGACCGCGGGCTGGGGCTACGTGCGCTTTCACATGGGCCGCGCCCATCCGCCTTCCTGCTACGGACCGGCGGCCCTCGAGACGTGGGCGGAGCGCATCGCCCGGGTGTGGCCGGGGCCGGCAGACGTCTTCGTGTACTTCAACAACGACGCCTTCGCCTGCGCCATCCGCGACGCGATCGTCATGGCGCGGATCTGCGCCGGCCACGGGCTGAACACGACTCGCGTGCCGCCTGCCGGCGACGTGGCGCTCGGCGCTGCATGAGCGGGCCAAGCTATCTTCAAGCGGATGCGGTGGCGGGTTCTGCTCGCCGTCGTCCTGTTGGGCGCGGCGCTACTGGGCTGGAACTACCTCCGGCCCGTGCCCTTGGTCTCGGCATCGAGCGGGCTGCCGGTGCAGACCATCATCGAAGGCACGGCACCCGCCCTGCCGTGGCCGGGCACAGGCTCCGGCGCCGTCGGAGTGTCGGGGCTCGGGCCGATCGCGACCTCAGGCGATGTGCAGCCATCGCCGGCCGCCAGCGTGGCCAAGATCATGACCGCGCTCGTGGTCCTTGCCGACAAGCCGCTCACACCGCCGGCCTCCGGGCCGTACATCACCCTCACTGACGAGGACTTCCAGAGCTACCAGGCCGACCTGGCGCAGAAACAGTCCGTGGTCCCCGTCCAGGCCGGCGAGCAGCTGACCGAGCTGCAGGCTCTCGAGGCGATGCTCATCCCTTCGGGCAACAACATCGCGGAGACGCTCGCGCGCTGGGACGCGGGCTCGGTGCCCGCGTTCGTCGCCAAGATGAACAAGCGCGCCTCGGCCCTCGGCCTGGCCAGGACGAAGTTCGCCGATCCCGCGGGCGCATCGCCCGACACGACCAGCGTCCCCGCCGACCTCATGGTCATGGGCATGGCCGCGATGAAGCTGCCGGCCATCGCCGCGGTCGTGAAGATGCCGCAGGCATCGCTGCCGGTCGCGGGCACCGTTTACAACGTCGACGCGGCCCTCGGCAAGGACGGCATCATCGGAATCAAGACGGGCTCGGGCTTCAACGTCGGCGCGAACTTTCTGTTCGCCGCGGCGCTGACCATCTCCAACCACGTCATCACGATCTACGGCTGCGTCATGGGCCAGCCGACGCTCGACGCCGCGTTCTCCGCCGCCCGGGCGCTGGTGAGGGCGATGCAGCCCGCGCTGACCGTCAAGCAGATCCTCGCCCGCAACCAGGCGGTGGGCGCGTACGACACGGCCTGGGGCGATCACTCGGACGTGCTGTCCACCGTCGACGTGGCGCTGGTGGAGTGGCCGGGGATGGTGCTGCGCCAGCAGCTCGAGGCCCGCACCCTGTCCGTCGACCATCCGATCTCGCCCGGCACCAGCGTCGGCTTCCTGCACGTGGTGCTCGGCGACTACAGGCTCGACGTGCCGCTCGCGACCGCAAGCGAGCTGTACCCGGCGGGGAAGATCTGGCGGGTCACCCGCCTGCCGGGCCAGAACTCCTAGCAGGCCGAGTCGTGGTCGAGGTGGTTGTACACGTGCTGGCCTAGCCAGACCGGCATTTGCGTGAGCGGTGAGAAGGGGTCGAAGCACGAGCCCGCCGCGTTCCACTCCGCGCTCAGGTTGCCGGGGGCCGCGAGCGTGCCGGTGATGATGAACCACATCGCCTCCGACGAGTAGATGCCGACCGGCAGGCCCGTCTGGGTCAGCCGCGTGACCATGCCCTGCAGCGTGAAGCGATTGAGCGCTCGGTCGTCCGACCACTTGTTGAGGATCTCCACGTCCAGCCACCACATCGAGATGCTCGACGCTCCTAGCCCGTAGGCGTAGTTGACCGAGGTCTCGGCCTCGCTGCAGCCGATCGCCCAGGCCGTCCGCTCATCGTCCGTGCCCGCCACGGATCCCGCCAAGTTGCGGCAGTTCGACGTGACGAGGTAGCGGTACCAGTCCTCGTAGCCGGTGTTGAGATAAAGGGACGGAGGAGCCGAGCGCGGCGCGTCCAGGTACTGCTCCTGCAGGCAGATGTTGCCGCTGAACGGAGCGCCACCGTTGACACCGAGGATGGCGAACGTTCCGACCGACGGCGGCTTGTCTCCGCACTGCGGCCATGAGATGTCGTAGCCCTGCGAGCCGGTGGTGTACGGATCTCCATCGGCGCGAGCCGGCACCGGCGCCATCAGCACCAGCACGAGAACGGCCCCGAATGCGCAAGCAGCGCGCATGCAAAGCACCCCCGGAAGGATTTCCCCCCGGTACTAGACGTTACGAAAGCCGCGGCGCTGTTGGCAACAGCCCCCATGCGGCGAGCCGGTCGGCCAGACCCTCCTTCGTGCGCGCGTCGAGAGGCGCCACGGGCCGCGCCGGCCACGCCGAGCAGATGCCCTGCACCTCGAGCGCGGCCTTGATCGCGGCCGGGAACACACCGCCGCGCAGCCGCATGATCAGGTCGATCAGCTCGTCCTGGTGCTCGCGAGCCGCGAGCCAGTCGCCGCGCGCCACGTCCGCGTAGATGCGGACGACCCAACCCGGGGCGACGTTCGCGGC
This sequence comes from Candidatus Dormiibacterota bacterium, assembly GCA_035310015.1. Lineage (GTDB taxonomy): Bacteria > Chloroflexota > Dormibacteria > Dormibacterales > Dormibacteraceae > DATGEO01. The sequence goes on from DATGEO010000136.1 coordinate 9,365, forward strand.
GCCGCAGATCGTGCCTGCGCCGCCCATCGCCAGCGAGGCGACGAGCATCGTGTCGCTGCCGGTGAAGATGCGGAAACGCGGCACGTCGCGGGTCGTGCCGCAGACGCGCTCGAAGTACTCGTAGTCGCGGCTCGAGTCCTTGATGCCCTTGATCGAGCCCTCGCGCGCCAGCGCGGCCACCGTCTCCGGCTCGGACACGATCTTCGTGTACTGCGGGATGTTGTAGAGGAAGATCGGGACCGGGCTGCTCTCCGCCAGCTTGCGGTAGAAGGCGAGCACCGTCGCCTGGTCGGCGAGGTAGTAGAAGGGAGGCGCGACCAGCGCCGCGTCCGCGCCGAGCGCCGCGATCGCCTCGACCTCCGCCCGGGCTCCGGCCAGGCTGGTCTGCACGACGCCGCAGATGACGGGCACCCGGCCGCCGGCCGCGGCGATCACAGCCCTGAGCATCGTGCGTCGCGCTCGCTCGTCGAGCGAGGCGCCTTCGCCCGTCGAGCCGAGGGGGGAGAGGCCGGTGACGCCCGCCGCCATCACGTGCTCGACCAGGCGTCCGACCGCGGGCTCGTCGACCACGCCCTCTTCGGTCAGGGGCGTGACCAGCGCCGGCACGACCCCGGTCAGCGCGCCGACGTCGTGCATGGCATTAGGCTAGCCCGCATGCGGCTTTTGATGTTCGAGGTCGACGGCGAGCGCCGGCTGGGCGCGCTGCGGCCGCCGTCGCCGAACGAGGTCGTGGACCTGGCGCCTGTCGCGCATGACGTGCTCGCGCTGATCGACGCCGGCGAGGAGGGCCTCGATCAGGCGCGCCGCCTGGTGGCCGATCCGGCATCGCCCGCGCATTCGCTTCCCGACCTGCGGCTGCTCGCGCCTCTCGACCCGCCGCGCGGCAACATCATCGCCATCGGCCGCAACTACCAGAAGCACGCCGACGAAACGGCGCGGGGTCGCCCGTCCGAGCCGCCGACGGTTTTCACGAAGGCGATCACCGCAGTGACAGGCCCTTACGACGACATCGCCATCGACCCGGCGATCAGCGACAAGATCGACTGGGAGGTCGAGCTCGGGGTCGTCATCGGCCGGCGGGGCGTGAACATCTCGCGCCCGCACGCGATGTCCCACGTGTTCGGCTATCTCGCGCTCAACGACGTGAGCGCGCGCGACATCCAGAACGGATGGGGAGGCCAGTACTTCAAAGGCAAGAGCCTCGATCGCACGTGCCCGATCGGGCCATGGGTGGTGACCGCCGACGAGGTCGCCGATCCTCAGCGGCTTGGGCTGAAGCTCATGGTCAGCGGCGTCGTCAAGCAGGAAGGCAACACGCGCGACATGATCTATCCGGTCGATGCGCTCATCGAGTGGGTGTCGAAGGGGATGACGCTGCTGCCGGGCGCGGTGATCGCGACGGGCACGCCCGACGGGGTCGGGGTTGCGCGCACGCCGCCGGAGTTCCTGAAGCCGGGGGACGTCATGGAGACGGCGGTCGAGGGAATCGGGGTGCTCAGGAACCGGATCGTCTGAGGGTCAGAGGATGGCGATTCCCGTGGCCGGGTCGAACAGGTGCAGCCGGCGCGTGTCGAGCCCGAGGCGGATGCGGTCGCCCGGATCCACCTTCATCGCCGGGTCGACGCGCGCGGTGACGGTGTCGCCGGACACCGACCCGTAGAGGAACTGGTCGGCGCCGAGCACCTCTGAAACCTCGACCGTCATGTCGATGGCGGAGCCGTTGGTCACCTTCTCGGTCATCGCCTCGGGACGAATGCCCAGCACGGCCTTCTCCACGCCGGGCGCGGTGGGAAGCTCGACCGAGAATCCGCCCGCCTTCGCGGTCCTGCCCTCCACGGTCACGGGGATGAAGTTCATGGTCGGGCTGCCGATGAAGCCGGCGACGTACATGTTGGCCGGGTGGTCGTAGATCTCCCGCGGCGGCGCCACCTGCTGCAGCACCCCGTCGCGCATGACCGCGATCCGGTCGCCCATGGTCATGGCCTCGACCTGGTCGTGGGTGACGTAGATGAAGGTGGCGTGAAGGGCGCGGTGCTGCTTCTGGAGCTCGATGCGGGTCTGGACGCGGAGCTTGGCGTCGAGGTTGGAGAGGGGCTCGTCGAGCAGGAAGGCCTGGGGCTCGCGGACGATGGCGCGGCCCAGCGCGACCCGCTGCCGCTGGCCGCCCGAGAGCTGGCG
>DATGEO010000137.1:0-15863 GCA_035310015.1 Candidatus Dormiibacterota bacterium
CGCTCGGCGCTCGCCCCGGCGCGCCCGCCGCGGAGCGCGCGCAGGGCCCGCAGCTGCAGGTGCGAGAGGGCGTCGACGTACGGGTTGCGCAGCTCGATCGCCCACGACAGGACGCGACGGTTCTCGAGCAGGCGCCCGTGCCCGGTGACGCCGAGAACCGCCCCGAGGCTGCGGTCGTACTCGTCCAGGACGCGCTCCGTGAGGTCCGGGCGGCCGCCCAGCGCCAGGTAGCGGGCGGCGATCTGCCGGTCGGTCTTCGCCAGGCTCATCTCGGCGTTGTCGACCATCACGTTGAAGAGCGGCCATGAGCGGTACGCGTCCTGCAGCTCTGAGAGCTTGGCCGCCTGGAAGGCGCTGCCGAGGCCGTACCACCCGGGCAGGTTCAGGCGCATCTGCGACCAGGCGAACACCCACGGGATCGCGCGCAGGTCCTCGAGCCGGCGGGCGCCGCCGCGGCGGGCGGGCCGGGAGCCGATGCGCATGCGGCTCAGCTCGTCGATGGGGCTGACCCGGGCGAACCATTCTTCGAAGCCCTCGGTCTCGACCAGCGCGCGATAGGCAGCGCGCGCAGCCTGGCCGACGCCGGCCGCCACGCCGCGGAACCTGAGCGCGGCCCGCTCCGCGCGCTGCCGCACCGGCCGCGTCGACGCCTCGAGCACCGCGGACGTGACCTGCTCCAGGTGCCGCCGGGCGATCGCGGGGTTGCCGTAGCGGGCGAAGATCACCTCGCCCTGCTCGGTCACCTTGAACCGGCCGGCGACCGAGCCCGGCGCCTGGGCCAGGATCGCGCGATTGGCCGGCCCCCCGCCCCTGCCGAGGGCGCCGCCGCGCCCGTGGAAGATCGTGAGCCGGATGCGCCTCTTCGCCGCCCACCGCGTCAACGCGGCCTGCGCGTCGTACAGCGCGAGGGTGGCGGCGACGGGTCCGACCTCCTTGGCGGAGTCGGAGTAGCCGAGCATGACCTCGAAGCGGCGGCCGGTCTCGGCGAGCCGCCGGCGCACGGCCGGGAGCTCGATCACCTCGTCCAGCACCGCCACGGCGCGCTCGAGGTCGGCCTGGGTCTCGAACAGCGGGATCACGTCCAGCACGGGCGGCGGCCCGGCGCCGGCGCGAGCGGCCAGATCGAACACCTTCGCGACGTCGGCCGCGCTCCGGGTGAAGCTCACCACGAACCGCCGGCATGCGTCGACGCCGTATCGCTGCTGGATGCCGGCGATGGTTCGGAACGTTTCGAGCATCTCCTCGCTCGGCGTGAGCTGCGCGCTGTGCTGTCGCACCTCTAGCTCCGCGAGATGAAGGCCGAAAGTCTCGGCCTGCCACAGCAGATGCTGGACCTCGCCCTGAGCGAGCCGCTCCGCGCCCGCGGCGGCGAGTGACGACTGGACCAGGCGCAGCTCGGCGATGAGCTCATCGCCGGATCTGTAGGCGTCGGGCCTGCCCGCGCGCGTGCCCTCCAGCCGGTCGGCGATCAGCAGCAGCATCTGCCGGTGCGGCTCTGCTGGCGAGCGCAGCTCGAGCTCGGCGACGCGGTCGGGATCGCCGCGCCGGATGGCGGCCAGGCGGCGCCGCAGCGCTGGGCTCGCGGGCGTGGTCGCGGCGTCGGCGGTGAGCGAACGGCCGATGCGCGTCGCCGCGTTGCCCAGCGCCAGCAGCGCGTGCTCGGACTGGATCGCCATCGCGTCCGCGGTGACGCCGGCGGTGACCGACGGGTTGCCGTCGCGATCCCCCCCGACCCAGCTGCCGAAACGCAAGAAGGCCGGCGCGGCCGGCGTCGACCGGCCTCTCCCGCCCACGCTGAGCGCGCGATCGAGCGCGCGGTGGATCTCGGGCACCGCCCGGAACAGCGTCTCGTCGAAAACCGCGGTCACCGCGCGCACCTCGTCGAGCGGCTGCGGCTGCGTCGAGCGCAGCTGGCCGGTGCGCCACAAGATGTCGATCTCCTCCAGGAGGCGCCGCATCGCGTCTTCGCGCTCGCTGGCGGACGCTTCGGCGTCGTCGACGCGGTCGAGCTGCTCGCCCACGCGCCGGATCGCCGTCACGACCGCGCGCCTCCGCGCCTCGGTCGGGTGCGCGGTGAAAACGGGGTGGATCTCGAGGCCGCGGATCAGCTCGCGCAGCCGCCTCGGGCCGAGCTCACGGCGCAGCGTCGCGATCGTCGCCGCCAGCGACTCGCTCGAGGCCTCCTCCGCCCGATCGCGCTCCCGGAGCACGCGCGCGCGGTGGTGCTCCTCCGCGAGGTTGGCGAGGTGGAAGTAGCAGGTGAAGGCGCGCGCGACCTGCTCGGCGCGGTCGACCGACCAGGACGCGATGAGCTTCTCCGCCTGGCGTTCGTGCCGCGCGGACGCGCGGGCGGCGATGACCAGACGGCGCAGGCGCTCGACGTCGCGCAGCAGCGACGCGCCGCCCTGCTCGGCGATGACCTGACCGAGCAGCCTGCCGAGCAGGCCGACGTCCCTCCGGAGCGGATCCGGAATCTCGCGACGGGCAGCCTCGCGCGCGCCGTGGCGCGTCGGTCGCTCAGCCGAGGCGAGCAAACTCCAGCGAGTCGACGAGCGCCTCGAGCGAGGCCTCGATGATGTTGGCGGAGCACCCCACCGTCGACCAGCGCTTCGAACCCTTGCCCGACTCGACGAGCACGCGCGTGGTCGCGGCCGTGCCGGTGCCGCCGTCGAGGATGCGCACCTTGTAATCGAGAAGGCGCACGCCCTTGAGCGCGGGAAAGCGCGGGATCAGCGCCTTGCGCAGCGCGGCGTCGAGCGCGTTCACGGGCCCGTTGCCGGACGCGGCCGTGTGGTAGACGTCGTCGCCGACCTCGACCTTGACCGTCGCCTCCGCCTGCACCGCATCGCCGTGCCGGCGCACCAGCGTGGTGAAGTCGACGACGCGCCACGGCGCTCTGTAGTCGGGCTGCAGGCGGCGGAGCAGAAGCTCGAACGAGGCGTCGGCCGCCTCGTACGAGTAGCCCCGATGCTCGAGCTCCTTCAGGTGCTGCACCAGGCGGCGCGTCTGCGGGTCGTCCTTGTCGAGCTCGAGGCCGAACTCGCGCGCCTTCGAGAGCACGTTGCCGCGCCCGGAGAGCTCCGAGACGAGCACGCGCTGGCGGTTGCCGACGCGTTCGGGGTCGATGTGCTGGTAGGCGTCCGCATCCTTGAGCACGGCGGCCACGTGCTGCCCGCCCTTGTGCGCGAATGCGCCGAGGCCCACGAAGGGCTGCTGCGTGGGGAGCGCGAGGTTGGCGATCTCGGCGACGGTTCGGGCGAGGTCGCTGAAGCGGGCGACCGCGCCGGTGGGCATGGCGTCGAAGCCCTCCTTGAGCACGAGGTTGGCCACGACCGAGATGAGGTTCGCGTTGCCGCAGCGCTCGCCGTAGCCGTTGATCGTGCCCTGCACCATGTCCGCCCCCGCGGCGATGCCTTCGAGCGAGTTGGCGACCGCGAGCTCGCAGTCGTTGTGCGTGTGTATGCCCACGCGCGCGCTTGCGCCCGCCTCGGCCAGCCGCTGCACGACCGCCTCCACGCCCGCGCGGACCTGCGCCGGCAGGCTGCCCCCGTTGGTGTCGCAGAGGACGATCCACGCCGCGCCCGCGGCGGCGGCCTCGGCGCACACGTTGAGCGCGTACTCGCGATCCCGCCGGAACCCGTCGAAGAAATGCTCGGCGTCGAAGATCAGCTCGTGCTTGCCCTTCACGCCATAGGCGACCGATTCGCGGATCATCGCCAGGTTCTCGTCCAGGGTCGTCTGCAGCACCTTGCGCACCTGCCACGTGTCGCTCTTGCCGACGAGCGTCCAGGTGGGCGCGCAGCTGCGCTCGAGCGCCGCGAGGTTGGAGTCGCCGGCGCAGGTTCCGCCGGCGCGGCGCGTGGCGCCGAACGCCGCCAGCCGGGATCGCTTCAGGGGCGTGTCCGCAAGCGCGGCGAAGAACTCCTCGTCCTTGGGGTTCGAGCCGGGAAAGCCGCCCTCGACGTAGTCCACGCCGATGCGGTCGAGCGCCCGCGCGACCAGGAGCTTGTCCGTCACCGAGAAGGACACGCCGGATCCCTGCGCGCCGTCGCGCAGGGTCGTGTCATAGACCACGATCCGCCTCGCGGAGCGGTGATGGTTGCGGGCTGCGGCGGCCATAAAAAAACCTCCCGGCCTGGTGGCTGGGAGGTCCTCGCAACGCGAGCGCCTGCGCGCTACGTCGCGGGAACCTCCGTGGTAATGGCGATCTCGAGGGCTCGAACGTGGAGCATGGAGCCGCAGATTAGCGCACGCCGCCCGGCCGCGTCATGGCTTTCGCCACCAAAGCCGGCCCTGCCTCTTGGTGCCGGCGCGACAGGCTATGGTCTGGACATGTCCGAGGCCCGCCTGGTCGGCCTGCTCGTCGCCTCCCGCGACGAGCCCGGCGTCCTGTACCGCATCGCGGAGGTGATCTTCCGCAGCGGCGGCAACATCGAGTACATCGCCGGCGGCGCGGCCCGGGCCGAGGGCGTCGCCGAGCTGCAGCTCGAGGTCACGGGCGCCCGCGACGAAGCCGAGCTGGTGGCGGAGCTGGAGCGGATCAAGGGCGTCACCAAGGTCGGCGTCGTGCCCACGTTCCAGCGCATCTTCGGCAAGCGCGTGATCGTGATCGGCGGCGGGGCGCAGGTCGGCATGGTCGCTCAGGGCGCGGTTTCGGAGGCCGACCGCCACAACATCCGCGGCGAGCGCATCTCCGTCGACACGATCCCGCTGGTCGGCGAGGAGCAGCTCGCGGATGCGGTGCGTGCGGTCGCGCGCCTGCACCGCGCGCGCGTGCTCGTGCTCGCCGGCGCGCTGATGGGCGGTGACATCTCGAGTGCGGTCCGCGAGATCCGCGAGGCCGGGATCATCGTCCTCTGCACCAACATGGCCGGGTCGGTGCCGGACGCCGCCGACCTCGTGGTCAGCGACCCGGTCGAGGCCGGGGTGATGGCGGTGATGCTGGTCGCGGATACGGCGAAGTTTTCGATCGAGCACGTGCGCGGCCGGAAATTTTGAAAGGCGCGTCCAGCGCCGCCAGGAAGACGGCCGCCAGCCCCGCGCCGCCGAAGATGTACCAGGGCCACGGGCCGAACAGGTCGAGCAGGTTGTCGCCCGGCGGCACGCTCCGCAAAAACATGTAGTTGCCGTTGGTGAGCAGATTGACGAACGCGTCGATCACGACGAGCGCCACCGTCAGCCCGAACACTTTCACCGCGGCCCACGCGCGCGGATACAACCTCAGGCCGGCCACCAGGAAGAGCGACGCCGCGGGGATTGCTCCGTGCTGCACGAAGTACTGCAGGAACTGGTACGAGGGAAAGTGGTCGGGGATGTCGGGCGAGATGATGCCGTTCGCCGTGCCGGCGATGCCCCAGAAGTAGGTCACCTCGACCAGGAACTGGTTGCGCGTGATGAGCGCCGCGGTGGCGACGAACGCCGCCACGTCGCACAGGAAGATCGGCAGGCTGTTCTGGACGCTGAACAGGTGCTGGTGCCAGGCCCACAGCAGCCAGCCGATCTCGTTGCCGAAGATGATCCCCGCGAGCGCGCCGGCGGCAACCGGTATCCACGGCCCGGGCCACCACCGGGCTGCAAGCGTAAGCGTCGCGATCACGGTCACGATGACGGCCACCGTCAGCACGTGCTCCGTCGAGAACATGGTCGCCGCTAGCGCGTGATCGGGCCGCTGCTCGCGAACTCGCTCATCTCGTCCAGGCGTTCGGCCACCAGCTGAAAGCCCCGCTGCAGCCGGCGGTAGAACGTCGGCCGGGAAAGGTGCAGCCTTTCCATGATCACCTCGTGGCTGCCGACCCGCTTGACGTAGTAGTCGAGCAGGAGGCGACCCGCCTCGGCATCGCGCGGATGGCTGGACTGCGCCAGCTCGCCGATCATGTCGACCAGGCAGGCGCGAAGGTCCGCGGCGCTCGAAACACCGCCCTTGGAGATACCGGGCAATTTGGCCAGCGGGCTGCGGCCCAGCGCTTCCGGCGTGCCGAGGTCGTCGAGGGCGGCGCGCACCAGCTGCGGGCGCATCGTGCTGGCGGGATCTCGCGTCCACCTGATCTCGCTGCGCACCTCGCTGGGCAGCTCGTGGGGCGTGTCAGTCTGGGTTGCGGCTGGGCTGGGCGCGACGAGGGGCCCAACGATCGCGGCCGGCAGCCCGGCGCGCAGCAGCCGGCCCATCAGCCAGCAGAGCATGGTGGTCGCGAGGATCGTGCCCGCCCACAGCGACGGTTTCCAGTCGGTGTCGAGCAGCGCCAGCTCGACCATGTAGCTCGTCGCGAACGCACCGCCGACGACCGCGCACAGCGAGGCCGACGGCCGGCCGGGGCGCCGCGCCGTCCAGTACAGCCAGGCGTCGCCGGCGATGCCGGTGGCGATCAGCACCGGCAGGAACTCGAAATGCAGCTTGGTGATGGTCACGAGGATGCCGTTCAGGGTGAACACGAACGTGAGCGAGCCCGTTCGCAGCTTGAACCCGCTGTTGAGCAGCAGCGCGGTGCCGGCGAGGATCGCGGCCTGGGCGAGAATCGCGGCCACGCCTTCGTTCTTGCCCACCCAGCCCAGCGGCTCTTTGTCGAGAAAGTCGTAGTGGCTCCATGCCCACGGGTCGATCAGCGGGTGCAGGAACTGCGTCGCGAACGTGATCACGGACAGCAGCAGTGACGCCGACAGCAGCGTGACCATGCCGGCCTCCGTCTCGCCGCGCCGCGCGGCCGCGCGCAGCGGGCCGGTGACCATCACGGCCACGGCCGCGATCTCGATCAGGCGGGGAGGGGTGAAGAGCACGTCCAGCCCGAGCTGCCCCTTCTCGAACGTCGGCGTCCAGTACTGGCTGTCCACCAGCCAGGCGATGCCGAACACCAGGGCCGCGGCCAGCGACCCTGCGTAGCCCTCGGGCAGCGCGCGGTCCCACGGCCGCCCGCTACGGACGCCGTACGCGCCTTCGGCGAAGAGCACGGCGACCAGGGCCAGCCACCCGGCGAGCACCGTCGACTGGCCGATCGTGGCTGTCGGCTCGACCACGGTTTGGGGCGTGATCACGTAGGCGTAGGCCGTGACGTAGGCCCCGAAGACAATGATCCCCGCCACGGTCACGACGACCTGGTCGAACACGTGCGGGTTGTCGATCAGCCGGCGGGCAGCCTTCACGGCGGTCGCTGAGATGGGCAAACCATAAACCCAATACTTGGCATGTGGCTTCTCCCGGCCGGAGGAGCACGGATTGAGAGTGAATTCGAGAGCCGGCTGAGACTGGCTCTGAGACGGGATCCCAAGGACCATGGCCGCGCTTCCGGCCACCCATGTTCAAAGGAGACCGTCCGATGTCCACCGATTCCGATTACGACGCAGTCGCCCTCGTGGAGACCGGCCCCAACGGAGCCGAGACCGTGCCCGACGCGGCGCACATCGTCCTGGCGCCGCCGGCGCAGCCGGCCGAAGAGGCCACGCGTGTCGCACCCGTCGAGGTCGCCAAGCCGAAGCGCACGCGCCCTGCGTGGGCGGTTCCGGTGGCGATCGGGGCGGTCGGCCTCATCGCGTCCGGTGCTCTCGGCTACCTGTTCTACTCGACCAACGACAAGCTCGAGGCGACCCAGCACCAGCTCGCCGTCACGCAGCTGACCCTGGACGGCACCAGCAAGCAGCTCGCGGCGGCCAACGCCGACGCGGCGAACAAGAAGGTCACGGCCGACTACATGAAGCTGTACACCCAGGACGCCGGCAAGGCGCGCACGGACTACGGCCAGGTCGTGGCCTGCGACAGCTACGCCACCTGCCGCTTCGCGGCGCAGCAGGACCTGACCGACCTGCAGCAGTTCCAGGTCGACCGCCAGGCGGCAACCGTGCCGTCGGAGCTCTCGGCGTCGGACAGCGCGCTGGGCGACAGCCTGAGCGCGGGCATCGCGGCGCTGCAGGAGCTGATCAGCGGCATGGACGGCGACAACTCGGCCAAGGTCAAGGACGGATTCAACAAGCTCGACGACGCAATGCTCAGCATGGGCAAGGCCGAGGCCTCGCTCGGCAACGAGCTGCAGTAGGGGTCGCGTGAAGATTCACGTGGGCCGGATCGCCGCGTCCGTGGCGGCGGTGCTCGTGATGGGCGCCGCCGCTGCGGCCGGCGTGACCACGTGGCGCGCCGAAGGACAGGACGCGCGCGCCCTGGCCTCGCAGGGTCGGACCATCGCGCACCTGCAGTCGGAGCTGCAGGCATTGAGGAGCAACGCCCCGCCGGACTGGGTCTCGATCGCGGCCGCAGTCGAGCCTTCGGTCGTCACCATCTCCACCGACGCCGACCTCGGGTCGGGATGGGTCGCGGAGTCAGACGCGGGCGGCTCGGACATCGTGACCAACTACCACGTGGTCGCGGACGCGGTCGCCGCCGGCACCAAGACCGTCGACGTGCTGCAGGCGGATCGTTCGTGGACGGGGACGATCATCCGCACCGACCACGGTGACGACCTCGCCGTCATCCGCATCGCCGTGCGCCTGCCGCGGCTGGTCGCCGGCGCCAGCCGGCCGAGGGTCGGCGCGACGGTGATGGCCGCCGGCGCACCGCTCGGCCTCAGCGGCACCATCAGCGTCGGCGTCGTTTCCGGCTTCCACAGCGTCTTCGGCAGCGACTATCTGCAGTTCACCGCGCCCATCAGCCCGGGCAACAGCGGCGGGCCGGTCGTCGACAGCCGCGGCCGCGTGGTCGGCATCGCGACCGCAAAGCTGGTCGCGGACGGCGCGGAGGCGCTGGGTTTCGCGATCCCCGTTCAGACCGCGTGCGGCGGTCTCGTGGAGTGCACGCTAGCGTGAGCGCGATGAACGCGACCGCGACCACGGGAGGGGCGCGCCGCGCAGCCACCCCGGCCCCCATGCCGACGCGCCGGCTGCTCGCGGTCAACGCGATGTGGCTCGGCCAGGGCGCGCACTGGCCGCCGATCACGTTCCAGCTCCTGCCGGTCGCGGCGCTCATGATCGCGGGCGGCTCCGCCGACCTCCTGATCGGCCGCGTCAGCTCCGCCGGCAACCTCTTCGCCCTCATCGCCCCGATCCTCGCCGGCTGGCTCAGCGATCGCACCAGCACGCGCTGGGGCCGCCGCCGCCCGTGGATCTTCGCCGGCACGGCGGTCAACCTTGGCGGGCTGGCCCTCCTGGCCTTCGCGGGCAGCCCGCTCACGCTCGCGTTCGCCTACATGCTCGTGCAGCTCGCCTTCAACCTGGCCGGCGGCGCGTACGCGGCCGTCATCCCGGACGTGGTGCCGGCCGCCGACCGCGGGCGGGCCTCCGGGCTCCTCGGGATGATGAACGCTCTCGGCGCCGTGATCGGCCTGGCGGCCGTGACCGCCACGCTCGCCGTGCTGCACGAGTCCAGGCTCGGGCTGCTGGTCGGCTACGCCGCCGTCGCCGCCGTGCTCGCGATCACGACCATCATCACGCTGATCGCGGTCGACGAGCCCCGGAGCGAGGTGAAGCACGAGCCGCTCGGCCTCAGCCCGCAGGCGATCGTCACCGGCGTGGCCGCCCTAATCGCCACGGCCGCCTGGATCGCCTTCCTCCTGCTGCCGCTCGGTTCGTCGACGCTGCCGGTCGCGATCATCGGCGGCGCCGCCGCCCTCGTAGCCGCGATCACCGGTCTTCGCGAACCGTCCATTCGCGGCTTCTTCGTCGCCTTCCGCAGCCCCGACTTCTTCTGGACGTTCGCCACGCGCGCACTCGTGATGATGGGCATCTACACGATCCAGCCCTTCCTCGCCCTCTACTTCCGCGAGGTGATGAAGGCGCCGCAGCCCGGGACGCTCGCGGGGCTGTGGGGCCTCGCGCTGCTGGCCGGCGCCATCGTTCCGGCGGTGGTGGGCGGGCACCTCTCCGACCGCACCGGCCGGCGCAAGCCGTTCGTCTACGCCGCGGGCGCGCTCCAGGCCCTGGTCGCTTCTGTGCTGCTGTTTGGCCTGGTCAGGTCGATGTTCGTGATCTTCGCGCTAGGGATCGTGTTCGGCGTCGGCTATGGGCTGTACGTGGCGGTCGACTGGGCCCTCGCCTGCGACGTGCTGCCCGACCGAGAGAAAGCGTCCGGCCGCGACATGGGCCTGTGGCACATCGCTTTCACGCTGCCGCCCGCGCTCGCCCCGGCCGCGTTCGCGCCCATCCTGCACGCGTTCAACACGCCGGGCAGCAACATCCTCGGCCTGACCACAGGCGACTTCCTCGGCTTCCGCCTGGTGTTCGCGGGAGCCGTGGTGTGGTTCGTGCTCGGAACGTTCTTCGTCAGCCGCATCCGCTCCGTTCGCTAGCTCCTGTGGCGAAACCGCCCGCTCCCGGCACCAACACCCGTGTCGGTCTGCATGTCACCGACGCCGCACCCGCCCGGCCGCGGTTAGGCTTTGCACCGATTTTCAGAGGAGGTCGTCGATGGCTTTCATCTCGCGGGGATTCAGAGGCAAGCGGCGCGACGCCGCCAGCAACTCTCGCGTGCCGCCGGGCCAGCACGTGGTCGGCGACTTCCCGGTCCTCTCGGCCGGTCCCACACCGCGGCCCGACCTCGCGCGGTGGAGCTTCACCATCAACGGCGAGATCGATTCGCCCAAGGTGTGGACGTGGGACGAGTTCCGCCGGCTTCCCACCGAGGAGATCACGGTTGACATCCACTGCGTGACCAAGTGGTCGAAGCTCGACACCAGGTGGAAAGGCGTCTCCGTCGACACGCTGATGGAAGGCGTCGACACCGCGGCCGAATATGCCATCGCCTTCAGCGACGGCGGCTACACGACCAACATGCCGCTGGACGAGATCACGGGCCGCAAGGCCTGGGTCGTGTACGAATACGACGGCCAGCCCCTGCATCCGGAGCACGGCGGGCCGGTGCGGCTGCTGGTCCCACACCTTTATCTGTGGAAGAGCGCGAAGTGGGTGCGCGGCATCACCTTGAAGAACGAGGACGAGCCCGGGTTCTGGGAGACCAACGGGTACAACAACCACGGCGATCCGTGGCGCGAACAGCGCTACTGGGGCGACTGAGATGGCGGTCGCGACCCGCCTGGCATGGCGTATCGCCGAGGTCGCGAACGTCGTTCGCGAGACCGCGAAGGTGGCGACCCTGGAGCTCGACGTTCCCGACTGGCCGGGCCACCTCGCGGGACAGCACCTGGACGTCCGGCTCACGGCCGAGGATGGATACCAGGCGCAGCGCAGCTACTCCATCGCCTCGGCGCCCGAGGCTTCGCGCGTCGCGATCACGGTCGAGCGCCTGCCCGACGGCGAGGTGTCGCCTTACCTCGTCGACGAGCTCAGGGGGAAGGACAAGCTCGAGCTGCGCGGGCCGGTCGGCGGCTATTTCGTCTGGCGGTCCAGCGAGGCACAGCCGCTGCTGCTCGTCGCCGGCGGCTCCGGCGTCGTTCCGTTGATGGCGATGATCCGCCACCGCGCCGCGAGCAAGAGCTCCACGCCGGTGCGGCTGCTCTACTCGTCGCGCACGTTCGACGACGTGATCTACCGCGAGGAGCTCGACCGGCTCTGCGCCGCGGGCGACGGCCTCGGCGTCGCGCACACGCTGACGCGTTCGCAGCCGAGCGGCTGGCGCGGCTACTCCCGCCGGCTCGATGCGCAGATGATCGCGGACGTCGCGTGGCCGGCCGCCGATGGCCCGCGGGTCTTCATCTGCGGACCGACTGCGTTCGTCGAGGCCGCGGCGGGCCTGCTCGTCGACCACGGCTACGATCCGGGATGGATCAAGACCGAGCGCTTCGGCGCCACAGGAGGATGAGGATGTCGCAGACGCAGGCGGACATGAAGCTGGACGGCAACGCGATCGGGGGTCTGCTGAGCGAGATCTTCACCCTGGAGATGACCGCCGCCGAGAGCACGTGCGGCGGGTGCGGTCGGGTCGACGCCATCGGCGGCGTCGAGGTCTACGTGAACGCGCCGGGCGCGGTGGTGCGCTGCCCGGGCTGCGGCGGCGTGCTGATGCGAATCGTGCACGGGGCCGGCCGGTACTGGATCAGCCTGTCCGGTATCCGGACGCTGGAGCTGAAAGAGAAACCCACCTAGACGATCAGCGGCCGCAGGTGGTTGCGGGCGACGACGAAGCCGCGCTGCACCAGCTCGAGCTCGCCCTCGAACTTGCGATCCTCGTGCTCGACCGAGACGACCCAGTCATAACCGACGGCGTACAGCGCACTCAGGAACCGGTCCCACCGCACCTCGCCGAGGCCCGGCAGCCGAGGCACCTGCCAGCCGACCCCGGCCGACATCACGCCGTTCTCATACAGGCCCTCGCGGTCGACCTCCATGTCCTTGGCGTGGACGTGGAAGATGCGCGGGCCGAAGTCGCGCACCGCGCGCAGGTAGTCGATGAACTGCCACACGAGATGCGACGGGTCGAGGTTCAGGCCGAAGTTGTCGTCGGGGACGATCTCGAACATCCTTCGCCACAGCGCGGGCGAGTAGGCGAGGTTGCGGCCGCCCGGCCACTCGTCGGCCGAGAAGATCATCGGGCAGTTCTCGATCGCGACCTTGACGTTGTGCTCGCGAGCGAAGCGCACGATCGGCGGCCACACCCGCTTGAAGTCCTCGAGGTTGCCGTCGACCGGGCGATGCTGGTCGCGGCCGACGAACGTGCCCACGACCTCGACCTCCAGCCGCTCCGCCGCCTCGATCACGCGGCGCAGGTGCGCGTTCGCGGCGTCGCGGGTCGCCGGGTCGGGGTCGAGGTTGTTCGGGTAGTACGCGAGGGCTGAGATCTCGAGGCGGTGGAGCCTCATCACGTCGCGGACCGCGCGAGGGTCGAAGTCGTCGACGTCGATGTGAGCAACCCCGGCGTAGCGCCGGTGCTCGCCGCGGACGCTCGGCCAGCACGCGATCTCCAGCGCCTCGAACCCGTTGTCATGCGCCCAGCGCGCGACCTGCTCGAGGGACAGCGACGGAAAAGCGGCGGTCAACAGCCCGAGCTTCATCGCTGCACGTGCGCCCAGCGGCCTTCGCCTGCGCTGCGCGTGATGGCGTCCATGACCAGCATCATGTCGTGCCCGTCGGCGAAAGTCGGGTAGTTGGTGCCGGGCCGCCCGGCGTCGATCGCGGCGTAGATGGCGGCGTAGAGCGCGCGGAACGTGTCCGCGTAGCCCTCGACGTGACCGCCGGGCACGAACGAGGCGGCCCTGCCTTCGTCGTTGAGGAGGTTGGGGTCGCGGGGCAGCAGCTGGCTGGGGCGGTCGCCGTGGCCGATCCACAGCTCGTCCGGCGACTCGGAGCTCCACGCAGCCGAGGACTTGGACCCATCGATCTCGAACGCGAGCTGGTTCTTGCGCCCGGGGCTCACCTGCGAAACGACCACCGCGCCGCGCGCGCCGCCCTCGTAGTGCAGGAGGATCGTCGCGGCGTCCTCGGTCTCCACGTCGCGCGAGTCGCGCGACTCGATGAACCTCGCGAGGTCCGCCATCACCGCGGTGATCTTCAACCCGGTCAGGAACTGGGTCATGTCCATCCAGTGCGACCCGATGTCGCCGACCGCGCGCAGCGCGCCGCCGAGCGAGCGGTCGACGCGCCAGTTCCAATCCGTCTCGCGCATGAGCCAGTCCTGCAGGTAGTGACCGGACAGGAGCCTGATGTCGCCGAGCCCGCCGTCCGCAATCACGCCGTGCAGGTGCTGCACGAGCGGGTAGAAGCGCAGGTTGTGGTTCACGGCGTGCACGAGGCCCGACCGCCGCGCGGTCTCCAGCAGGTCCGCCGATTCCTCCGAGCTCATGGCGAGCGGCTTTTCGCACACCACGTGCTTGCCCGCTGCGATCGCCGCCTTGACCTGCGCGTGGTGCAGGTGGTTGGGCGTCGCGATGTGGACGGCCTGCACGCGTGTGTCGGCGAGCATCGCCTCGAAGCTGTCGTAAGCGGGCGCCAGACCGGCGGCCTCGGCGCGCTCGCGGCTCGAACCGACGACCCCGGCGACGTTCACGCCGAGCCGGCGCAGCGCGTCGACGTGAACCCGCCCCATGAACCCCGTCCCGACGATGGCGGCACCTGTCACCGCATTCATCATGCGGTCAGGCGGGTTGCATGTACCAGTCGCGCTTGGTGCTCGGGCTCTGGCCGCGGTCGGACGGCAGGTCGTTGCCGCGCGCGCCGCCCGCGCACCACCCGACGGCGTTGGCGATCACGCGCTGCACCTCCGGCTGGTGGTACACGGGGAACTCCTGGTCGCCGGGCCCGAAATAGAACAGCCGGCCCGCGCCGCGGGTGTAGCAGCAGCCGCTGCGAAACACCTCTCCGCCGGCGAAGGAGCTGATGAACACGAGGGCCTCCGGCGGCGGGATGTCGAAATACTCGCCGTACATCTCCTGGTGCGGGATGACGATCGGATGCGGCACGCCCGCTGCAATCGGGTGTCCGGGGTTCACCGTCCAGACCAGTTCTCGCTCTCCGCCCGGGTCGGACCGCCAGCGCAGGGCGCACGACGTTCCCATCAGGCGCTTGAAGATCTTCGAGTAGTGACCCGAGTGCAGGATCACGATGCCCATGCCTTCGAGCACGCGCGCGTGGATGCGCTCGACCACGGCGTCGGCGACCTGGTCGTGCGCGGCGTGGCCCCACCACGTGAGCACGTCGGTCTTTGCCAGCACCTCTGCGCTCAGCCCGTGCTCGGGCTCGTCGAGGGTCGCCGTCCGCACTTCCGCGGCCTCGGCGAGCTCACGTCGGATGCCGCCGGCTATCGCCCCGTGCATCCCGCTCGGATAGAGGCGCGCGACGGAGGCGTCGCGGCGCTCGTGGACGTGCTCGTTCCAGACCGTGATCCTGGTCAAACGGCGAAGACTTTGTCTGCGCGGGTGACGGAAACCGGCTCGCGCCTCGCGGCCGACTCGACCGCCGCGTCCACCAGGGCGATCGTGCCGAGGTTGTCGCGGCCGGAAGTCTCGGGCTCGCGCCCGGTCTGCACGGCGTCGATGAACTCCGTGAGCGTGGCCCACGGCCCGGTCCGCTGCATGTCGCGCAGGTGCGCCGACCGCGGCCTGCCGGTGCGCGCCCTGACCACGACCTTGTCGTGCGTCGCGTCGTCGGCCCGGTTGGTCCAGAAGATCTCGCCGTGCTCGAACTCGAGCCGCCAATCCCCTGCCCACGGAGTGATGGGCGCCGCGCTCACCCAGCTGCCGCGATAGCTCACGACCACGTCGTCGAAATCGATCGACGCCACCGCGACCGGCGGACCGCTGAAGTTCGACCACAGCGGGTTCCACGCCTGGCAGTACACGCGGTCGGGCTCGCGGTTGAGGATCAGGCGGAGCAGGTCGAAGTGGTGGATCGACATGTCGACCAGCAGCGGCTGATCTTCGAAGTGATGCCGGCCGCGCCGGTCCGCGGGGGAGCCCGGGGAGTAACGCCGGAAGTCGATCGCCACCGAGTAGAGCGCACCCAATGCGCCTTCGCGGACGAGCGAGGCGATGGCGCGAGGGGCGGGGAAGAAGCGATAGTTCTGGCTGACCATCAGCGCGAGGCCGCTGGCCGCCGCCATGTCGACCAGCTCCGTCGCGGTTTCCAGGTCGGGCGCAAACGGCTTCTCGACGAGCACGTGGAGCCCCGCCTCGAGCCCTGCGCGGATCACCGGCGCGTGCGCGGCCAGCGCGGTGGTGACCAGCAGCGCTTCAGGACGGGTCGCGTTGATCGCCTCGCGCAGCGACTCGTAGCACCTGCTCGCGCTGACGTTGGCCTGCTGGCGAAGGAGGTCGAGCGCGCTGGGATTGGTGTCGACGAAACCCACGAAGTCGGCTTCCCTGATGTCCGGCAGGACCTGGCGAGCCCAGTTGCGACCGTGCGGCCCGACGCCGACCTGCAGCATCCGCAGCGAATTCACAGCGGACAATCATGAGGTAGCGGTCTGTCGATTAAGCGCGAATTAACGGAACTAAACGCAG
>DATGEO010000138.1:0-37414 GCA_035310015.1 Candidatus Dormiibacterota bacterium
TCATGTCGCGCATCGCGCTAGGCACCCCTGACATCTCGAATGCGACGTCGAAGCCTTCCTTCATCCCCAGCTCGCGCTGCACGTCGGGCAGCGTCTCGCGCCGCACGTCGACCGCACGGGTCACACCCACCTTGCGAGCCAGCTCGAGCCGGTAGTCGCTCACGTCGGTCACGACGACGAACCGCGCCCCGTTGTGGCGCGCCACCATCGCGGCCATCAGCCCGATGGGGCCGGCGCCGGTGACGAGCACGTCCTCGGCCACCACCGAGAACTGGCCGGCGGTGTGCACGGCGTTGCCGAACGGGTCGAAGATCGCGGCGACGTCGAGGTCGATCTTGATGAGGTGCGGCCACAGGTTGCCGGCCGGCATCACGATGTACTCGGCAAAGGCGCCGTCGCGATGCACGCCGATGCCGACGGTGTTGGCGCACAGCGCGCGCCGGCCGGCCATGCAGTTGCGGCACTTGCCGCACACGATGTGGCCCTCCGCGCCGACGAGCTCGCCGACGTAGACCGATTCGACTCCCTCGCCCACCGCGGCCACCTCGCCCACGAACTCGTGGCCCACTACGAGCGGCGGATGGATCGTCTCCTGCGCCCACTCGTTCCAGGCCTCGATGTGCAGGTCGGTGCCGCAGATGCCCGTGCGCAGGACGCGGATCAGGACCTCGCCAGGACCTGCCTTCGGCTCAGGGACGTCCCGCAGCCAGAGCCCCGGCGCAGCTTCAGCCTTGACCAGAGCTTTCAAGAGTCGAGCGCCCGCAACGAGCCGCCTACGCGCTCTGGGTCGCGGCCGACTTGCCCGCGGCGACGAGAGTGCTCAGCCACGGCGCAAGCAGCGGCATCTCCTGCTCGAAGCTGCCGGTCGCGGGCGACCAGGTCAGCTCGCGGCGGGAGAACGAGTCGTCGTACTGGTGCGGCTTGCCGATGACATCGACAGCGTAGACGCCCGGCCAGACGAGCGCCCCGCTCGGGGTGATGATCTCCTCGCCCAGCCCACGCAGGAATGCAAGGTCGTACGGCAGCGGACCGATCTCGCAGGGGATCTCCAGAGTCCGCGCGGCGAGCTCGAGGAAGTCTCGCCACGTCGACTCGAAGCCGGTGATCAGGTAGCTGTGCCACGGGCGTCCGCGCTCCGCGGCGGCAAGACATGCGCGGCCGACGTCGGCGGCCGTGATGAACGTCTGGGCCGCCCGTGCGCCGCCCGGCAGCCACGTCCGGCCGCGCGCGATCCCGAGCATCAGGCGCGGGAGGAGCCAGTCTTCGCCGATTCCGAAGACACGCGCCGGCCGCAGCACCACCACCTCGACGCCGTCCGCGTTGTCGAAAAGCCAGCTCTCCTCCATCAGCTTCAGCTTCTCGTAGGCGTGCGCGGGCTTCAGCTCGGCCTTCTCGTTGATGCGCTTGAAGTGGTCCGGCCCGTACACGTCGGCTGTCGACACGTGGACGATGCGGCGGACGCCGGCGTGGCGTGCGGCCTCGACCACGCGTGGCAGCAGCGGCGGAGGTCGGCGGCGGTAGCGCAGGCGCCGGGCCGGCGACCAGGACTGCGCGCACACGTGCACGATCTCGGTCCCGCGCATCGCATCGGTGAGCGTCTCCGCGTCGGAGTCAGCTCCGAGCTGGATGACCGGGACGTCCTCGGCCAGGGTCCGCGACACGTGGTCGCCGAGAAACTCGCCCGCGCCGATGACGAGGTGCAATCAGTGAGTCCCTTCCTGGATTCGCTTGCCAACCATTGGGCCGACCGATTCTAGTTCGCCGGGCGCCGCCTTCTGACCAGGCTGGACGCGATCGCCTGGCGCACGTTCTCGACCATCTGCGCCACCCGCCGGCTCAGCGCCCACCACGCCGGAGGGTCGGGCAGGATCGGCGGCGCTATCGACACGTCGATCCGCCGAAAGGGAAAGAGGTAATCGGTGCCGCGCACCGACACCGGGCAGACGGGCACACCCGCCTGGAGCGCGAAGTAGCCGATGCCGGTCTTCAGCTGCCGGATGGCGCGTCCCTTCGAATAGCGGCCCTCCGGGAACATGAGCATCACGCCGCCGCGGGCGAGGATCTGGTAGACGGTGCGCACGCCGGCCTCGTCGAGCTCGCCGCGCGCGGGCGAGATCGGAAACACGCCGATCAGCGGGAGGAGGCGGCGCTTCCACGCCCGGTTGAAGACCGTCTCCCGCTTGGCCATCGTGTAGACCATCGGGGTCTCCGGGAAGAAGGGGATGATGAAACCCGGGTCGAACCAGGCCTGATGGTTGGCGGCGATGATGAACGGCGGCTTGGGGATGTTCTCGAGGCCGGTCAGCGTGATGCGGAACAGGTGCAGCACGAGCCAGCGCGCCAGCCGGCGGATGAAGCGATACAGGCGCGGCGGGTGCGTCGGGTCGGGATGGACGAGCGGGTCGAGCGGCGCGGCGACCAGCGCCCGGAACTCGGGGCCGGTGTACAGCCGCGCCGGGCGAGAGGGTTCGGCCGGGTCGTCAGGCGAGGAAGTCGTGGAGGACGCGGTTGAACTCCTCGGGCCGTTCGGCCTGCGGTGTGTGCCCGGCGCCTTCGATCACGGCAAGCCGGCAGTCGGAGATGATCGCGTGCGCCCGGGTCGCGTGCTCCAGCGGAAACAGCGGATCGTTGGAGCCCCAGATGAGCTGCACGGGAATCCGCAGCTCTCGAAGGCGCGCGGTCACGTCGTGCTGGCCGCCCAGCAGCGCCCGGGGATGGACGAGCGACCGGACGGTCGACAGGTACGCGTTGTGGAAGTCGTCCGTCTCGTAAAGCTCGCGCAGGTCGGCCAGGTAGGCGTCGTCCATCACCTTTTCGAGATCCGAGCTCGAGCCCGCGAATCGCCCCGCGACCCTGCGAATCGTCCGCGGGGACGCCCACCGGAGGGCGCCGCGCGTGAACCGCATGACCGCCTCGCCGACGTGCGGGACGGTCACGAGGCCGTATGCCATCTGCGCCATCTGCGGCTTCGGACGGCCGAGCCCGAGCGCATCGACGAGCACCAGCCGGCGCACGAGCTGCGGCTGCTCGAGCGCAAGCTCGAGTGCGACGCGGCCGCCAAGTGAGGCGCCGACGACCGCCGCCCTCCCCAGCCCGCGCTCTTCCATGTAGCGGCGGACGAAGTCGGCGAAGTAGCGGATCGTGTACCTCACGCGCGGCTTTCCGGTGCGGCCGTATCCGGGCAGGTCGGGCGCGAAGACGCTATGTCGCGCGGCCACGCTCTCGAGGTTGAAGCGCCACTCCATGTACCCCGACGAGCCGAGGCCGTGGATGAACACCACGGGCGTCCCGTGGCCGCCGTGGAGCTCGTGCACAAGGAGGTCGCCGATTTCGATCTCGCCTGAGCGCACCACGCGCGACGTCCCGGCCACAGCCCCGATCACACCGGCAGTCTAGGAGCCGCGACCGAGTTCCGCGCCGGATCTTCAGCGCCCATGCGGCCCACAGCCCCCATGCCAAAGGCATGGGGACCCCGAGTAGGATCCGCTGCTCACTCACGAATCATCCCGATGCGCTCGCTCCGCTGCTCGTCGCTTCCTGCTGGGTTCCCTACGCGCAGCGTGGGGGAGCCCCTGGATCGCCGAATCTCTCGTCGCGGACTCAGCCGCAGCTCCTTATGGCAGGCTGCGGCAATCCCGTGATTTCGCTGCCGCTGGGAAAGGTGGCGGTGTCTTTCTTGATCACAGTCACGTTGCCGGGTCCCATGGCCCGCCACCGGCCGTCCCGCCAAACCGCCGCCGAGCGCTCGTCGATCCCGACGAGGGTGAGGCCCGGAAGCTCGCGCTGCGCGGATTCGATCCAGCGGTGGCCGAAAGTGTCGAAGTGCGGGAGCACCGCCGAACCGGGCACGACGCCCAGCGCGTCGGCCGGCCGGCGCTCGAAGCGGTTTGGCCAAGTGCGGCGGATCAGCGATTGCGCGCACAGCGCCATCGCGCCCGCCGACGAGCCGGCGAGCACCGCGCCGTCGTTCCACGCCTCGAAGATCGCCGACCACACCCGGGACTCGCGCAGGACCTCCGCGACGTGGCCGGGGTCGCCGCCGACGAGGTAGAAGAACCCGCCGGCGCGCGCCTGCTCGGCGAGCTGCTTCGAGTTCGCGTCCGTGCGCTTCAGCACCGGCAGCTCCTCGAGGTGCAGCCCCAACCGCCCGAACCAGCTCGTGGCATGCGCGATCGCCTGGTCGGGACCCTGGCGCGCCGCCGCCGTCGGGACCACGAAAGCCGGACCGGAGCCCACCGCCTCGACCATGAGCCGGTCCTGCTGTTCGTTCCCGGGCTTGAACTCGTCACCGCCCACGAGCGCGAGCAATCCGGGCACGTAAGTAGAGTATGGCCGTGCCCGACGAGTCATCGGTGCGGGTGCGCATCGCTCCGAGCCCGACCGGCTTCGCCCACCTCGGAACCGCCAGCACCGCCCTCTACAACGTGCTGTTCGCGCGCCGCGAAGGCGGAACGTTCGTGCTGCGGGTCGACGACACCGACGTGCAGCGCAACCGCGACGAGTACGAGCACGTCATCTACGAGGCGCTGCACTGGCTGGGGCTCGACTGGGACGAGGGGCCGGACAAGGGCGGGCCGCACGGTCCGTACCGCCAGTCCGAGCGGTTGGACCTCTACAAGCGGGCAGCGCAGAAGCTGCTCGACTCGAAGAGCGCTTACCGCTGCTACTGCACCAAGGAGGAGCTCGACGCCGAGCGCCGCGCGGCGCAGGTCGCGAAGCGGCCGTACGTCTACTCGCGTCGCTGCTTGACCAACCCGCCGGAAGGCCGCACCGAGTTCGCCGTCCGGTTCCATGTCCCCGGGGGCGACGTCGTCTTCAAGGACATGATCCGCGGCGAGATGCGTTTCGACTCGGGACTGTTCGGCGACTTCATCATCGTCAAGTCCGACGGCTTTCCGACCTACAACTTCGCGAGCCCGATCGACGACGCGACCATGGCGATCACGCACGTGATCCGCGGCGAGGAGCACCTGCCCAACACGCCGTATCAGCTGCTCATCGTCGACGCGCTCGGCTACACGCGACCGCACGCATTCGCGCACATGCCGCTGATCCTCGCGCCCGACGGTGGCAAGCTGTCGAAGCGCAAGCACCCCGAGGCGAACCTCGTGCTCTACCGCGAGCAGGGCTACCTGCCCGAGGCGATGGTCAACTACCTCGCCCTGCTGGGATGGAACCCGGGCAGCGAACGCGAGATCTTCTCCTTCCACGAGCTGGTGCAGGAGTTCTCGTTCGAGCGCGTGCAGCACGGGGGCGCGCGCTTCGATCACAAGAAGCTCGACTGGATTCAGAAGCAGTGGGTGCAGGGGCTGACTGACGAGGACCTCGGGAAGCGGCTCGAGCCGTTCGTGCCACAGCTGGACAGCGCGACACTCGCACGCGCGGCGGGACCGCTGAAGACACGCGTCGCGGCGCTCGCCCAGGCCAAGGAATTGCTCGAGTACCTTTGGAGCGACCCGCCCGCGCCACAGCTCTCGGACGTAGACCGGGAGCGGCTCAGGCCGGCGGCGGGCGCGCTGTCGCTAGTCCAGGACTGGAAGCCCGAGCCGATCCACGAGGTCCTCGAGCAGGTCGCCCTCTCGGCGGGCCTGAAACTCAACGACGTATACATGCCTGTGCGCCTCGCGGTGACCGGGAAACGGATCTCCCCGCCCATCGGCGACACGCTCGCGCTGCTGCCGAAGGAGACCGCGATGGCGCGCGTCACGCGAGCCATGGGATGAACCTGCTGACAGCGATTCCACTCACCATCGTCATCGACCTCGAGCCGAACATCTTTCACATCGGCCCGTTCGTGATCACCTGGCACGGCGTGTTCGCCGTGCTCGGCATCCTCGCCGCCGCGCGCCTGGGCGTGTGGCTGCTCGGCAAGGATGCGGTCGACGTGCGCCGCGCCGGCGACGGCGTCGTGTGGATGGTCGTGATCGGCCTCATCGGCGCGCGTCTCCTCTACGTGTGGGAGAACAACCAGCTGTTCCAGGGGCAGTGGCTGCGCGTCTTTGCGCTGACCGAAGGCGGCATCAGCCAGTGGGGCGGCCTCTTCGGGGCGATGGTCGGCGCGTTCGTGTGGGCGCGGCGCTCGCACACGCCGTTCTGGAAGCTCATCGACGCGGGCGGAGCGGGCGCGATGATCGGCCTCGCGATCGGCCGCATCGGCGACGTGATCAACGGCGAGCACCACGGCACTCCGACGACGCTCCCGTGGGGCGTCGAGTACGTGAACCCCGACACGCTCGGGCAGCCGGGCCAGGTGGTGCACCCCGAGGTCGCCTACGAGATGATCCTCACCCTCGGCCTGCTGGCTCTCATCCTTCCCTTCCACCAGTGGCTCAAGGCCCGGCTGCCGGACGGGGTGGTCGGGCTGATCTATCTCGGGCTCTACGCCCTCGGCCGGTTCTGGCTGAGCTTCTTCCGCACCGACCCGTCGGTCTTCCTCGGCCTGCGCCAGGCGCAGCTCGCCTCCGCGCTGATGGTCATCATCGCGGTGATCGCGATCCCGATCCTCCTGGCCCGAGGGCGCTCGCGACATGAAGAGCCAGCCGAGGCGCTTGTCGATAGTGCTTGAAGTAGACATGCACGTCGTCGTGCGACCCGCACGCGCTGCGCAGCAGCGCGATCCACGGGTCGAGCGCGGGCTTCTTGTAGTCGCGGCGTAGGCGGAAGTAGGCGAACGGGCCGGTCTCGACGAGCGGAGCCTGCGGCCACTTCTCCTCGTCGGTGACGACCAGCGCGCCGGCGTGGCTCCGGATCACGGCGTAGGTCTCGTCGTGGAACCACGATTCGTGCCTGAACTCGCACGCGACCGCGCAGTCCAGGGCCGTGAGCAGCGAGTCGAGCAGACCGGCGTTGCGCCGGCGCGCGGGCGGGAACTGCAGCAGCACCGGCCCGCGGCGCTGGCCCAGTGGCGCCGTGCGCTCGGCGAACAGATGCGCCAGGCCGACGCGGTCGAATCCTTCGGCCGAGTACGTGAGGCCGCGGCTCGCCTTCAGGCAGAATCGGAACTCCGGCGGCACCGTGGCCGCCCACTTCGCCATCGCCGCCGCCGGCGGCAGCCGGTAGAAGCTGCCGTTCAACTCGACGCCGTCGAGCTTGCTGGCGTAGAAGCCGAGCATCTTCGCGGCCGCCAGCGTCTTCGGATAGAACGCGCCCTTCCAGGTCGCATAGCTGAATCCCGACGTGCCGGCGTAAAGGGTCAGGAGATCGCCGCTCGCTCTTTCATCACGCGCTCGTGGAGCTGCCCGCATGCGGCATCGGCCTCGCGACCGCGCGTGTCGCGCACGGTGACGTTGAGGCCCTCGGCCGCGACGAGCTCTTGGAATCGCCTTACGCCCTCTTTCGCCGGCGCGTGGTACGGCGTGCCGTCGACCGGGTTGAACGGGATGAGGTTCACGTGCGCGAGCTTGCGGCGGAGCAGCCTGCCCAGCTCCTTCGCGTCGCGCTCGGTGTCGTTCACGCCCGCGAGCATCACCCACTCATAGCTCACGCGCCTGCCGGTCTTGCTCGCGTAGCCCTGGGCCGCGGCGACAAGGTCGTTCACCGGGTACTTGCGATTGATCGGCACGAGCACGTCGCGCAGCTCGTCACGCGCCGCGTGCAGCGAGATCGCGAGCGTGACCGGCAGCTTCTCGGCGGCGAGCTGTTCGATGCGCGGGATGATTCCGCTCGTCGACAGCACGATGCGCCGCGGGCTGATGGCCAGCCGCTCGGGATCGCTGATGCGGCGCACGGATTCGATCACCGCCGGGTAGTTCACGAACGGCTCGCCCATGCCCATGAACACGACGTGCGACAGGCGGCGTCCTTCGCCCGCGAGCCTGCGCGCCGCGTCGATCGCCTGCTCCTCGATCTCGTGCGCCTTGAGGTTGCGGCCAAAGGGAAACTTTCCGGTCGCGCAGAACGGACAGCCGACCGGACAGCCCGCCTGCGAGGAGATGCACAGCGTCGAGCGATCCGCGTAGCGCATCACCACCGCCTCGACCGTGTGGCCCCCGTCGAGCTCGAAGAGCGTCTTGGAGGTGAGGCCTGTGTCCGCCTCCGAGACCGCGACCGGCTTCAACGACGAGACCCGAAAGTCCTCGTCGAGGCGACCGCGCAGCGCGTTCGGGACGTCGCGCATGTCCGCGAACGAAGCTGCCCCGCGCGCGACCCAATCGAGGACCTGCCTGCGCCGGAACGCCGGCTCGCCCTGGGCGGCAAACCAGGCGTCGAGCTCGGCGGTCGGGAGCGAAAGGATCGAGGGCTTGGCTGCAGCCATGGGCGCCTACGATACGGGCTCGAAAACCTCCTCGAACCCCTGCACGCCCTTGGCCGGCCGCACTCGCACGCGGCCTTCGTCGACGAGCTTCCGCAGGTGGGCGCGAAGGGTCATCTCGGCGGCGTGGCGCAGCTCCTCGGCCAGGTCCGGCCCGTACACGCGCTCGGTCAGCTCACGCGCGGTGCCGCCGCCCCGGGACAGCTCTGCCCGCAGCTGCGACTCGCGGTCGAGCCGGTGAGCCCTGTACTCCTCGAGCTTCGGCACCGCGTCTTCGACCGGGTCCCAGTGGCCGGGAAAGAGCACCGCCGGGCGGAGCGCGATGAGCCGGTCGAGGGAGCGGATGTAGGCCGCGACGTCGCCCTCGGGGTAGGTCACCATCGAGCTTCCCCGCCCGAGCACGAGGTCGCCGGTAAAGAGCGCACGATCGTTCGCCAGCCAGAACGCCAGATGGTCGGCGCTGTGGCCGGGGGTGTAGAGGGCCGTGACGTTGAGGTTGCCCGCGCGCACGACGTCGCCGTCGGCCAGCTCGGGGAAGCGGCGCACGGGCGCGCGGTGCTGAGCGGCCAGCCTCTCGGCGAGCGGCAGGTGATCCGGGTGGGCGTGCGTCACGAGCACGATCGCGACCGGCGAGCCTTTCAGCGTCCGCTGGATGGCGTCGAGGTGCTTGTCGTCGTCCGGGCCGGGGTCGATGACCACGGTGGCCGTGCCCGCGTCCACCAGCCACGTGTTCGTGCCCGGACCCGTATATGGCCCCGGGTTCGGGGCCACCACGCGCCGAACCGGAGTCACGGACCGAACCATCGGCGGGAGATTTGGCGATCCAGGTGGCCGAGATTCGGGCGAAGCGACGAGCAGCGCAGCGAGCGCATGCTCAATTCGTGAGCGAGCAGCGCAGGAGCTGAGCCCGAAGATCGGCCGCATTGGGCGCCAAAGATCCGTCGATGGCTTCGGGCCCGGGACTCTTGGTCACTTAGCGGAGTATGCCGGGAGGTAGACGTCGGCGCCGTCGGCCGGGCTCGAGTCAAGCCAGCCTTCCAGGCGGGTGTCGACGAGCAGCCGGATGAGGGGCTCCCCCATCTCCGGCACCGGCAGCGCCTGGCGCGTGCCCTCCGACCGCAGGCTCACCTTCCACCAGTTGCCGAGCTGGTCCGCCTCGACCACGAGCCCTTCGGACCCCACCCAGTCGCGCAGCCGGGAGAAGGCCTCGACCAGGGCCGGCTCCGAGCCGATCACCGTGGCGTCGGCCGGCAGCGCCCGCGCCGCCCCCGGCAGCGTCAGGTTCACCACGGCGCCCAGCACGACGCCCCGCGCGCGCTCCTTGGGCACGGCCGCGGCCGCCTCGAGCGCGGCCGCCCGGCGCGCCACCTCCTGGGCCTGGTCGTAGACGGTCTCCAGCAGCTCCGGCCGGCCGAACGCGGCCTGCCGCGAAGTCTCCTGCAGGGCCAGCACGGCCGAGCGCAGCTTGTGCCCGAGCCGCCCGACGAGATGGACGCGCTCCTCCTCCTCGAGCTGCTGGCCAAGCTCCGCCGACCGCCGCGCGGCGGCGATCCCCGCCCGCTCACCCCACCCGACCAGGCGGCCGCCGATCGCGAGCGGCTCCCAGGGACCGCCAGGAGGCGGGAAGGCGGTGTCCGCCGGCCCGTGGCGCTGGCGCTCAGGCAACGATTCCATGCCGCCACCCACGCGGACCCACATGGCTGAATAGGGCGACGCCGGCGGCGCCACTATCTTGCCGACGGCACCGTGAACTTGAACGTCGTCCCTTCGCGGTTGCTCGACGCGACCCAGATGCGGCCGCCGAACGACCGCTCGACCACCAGCCGGCAGAGGTAGAGGCCGAGGCCCAGGCCGCCCTGAGACCGGTTGCGCCCCGCGGGCCCGGTCTTCTCGAAGAGGTCGGCCAGGCTGCCCGCCGGCAGGCCGGAGCCGCTGTCGGCGACGGTGACCTCCAGCCAGCCGTCCGGCACCGCGCGGGCGCGCACCTTGATCTGCGCCGACGTGTACTCGAGCGCGTTGCCGATCAGGTTCGTGAGGACCTGGGCCAGGTGGGTGGGCTCGCAGTAGGCGCGGGGCAGGCCGTCGTGGAGCTTGACCTCGACGGCGCCGATGCGGTCGGCGTAGCGGTGCGCGAGCACGTTGAGCACGCTGTCGAGGGCCGGCTTCAGCTCGATCGGCTCCGGATTCGGTTCGAAGTGCTTGGTCTCGAGCTTGGCGATGATCAGCTGGCTCTCGACCAGGCTCAGCAGCCGGTCGGACGATTCATACGCCTCCTGCAGCAGCTGGCGCCGGCCGTGGGCGTCGATGGTCTCGTCCCACTGCATGATGCCGGCGAGGGTGGTCTTCATCGCCGCGGCGGGGCTTCGCACCTCGTGACCGATGGCGCGGAGCATCAGGTCTTTCGCTTCCAGGGCAAGGCGCTGCGCGGTGACGTCCTCGTGGAGCGTGAGGATGCCGGCCGGCTCGCCTTCGAGGCCCGGGATCTCGACTCGACGGACGTGCACGATGCGGTCCGGGTTCCGCATGCGCAGCTCCACCGACCCGTCGTTCTCGCTGTCGTCGCTGCGGTGGGCCCCGGCCTTGGCGTAGATCTCGGCCGGCGTCTGACCCGGCATCTCGGCCGAGTTCAGGTTGTAGATCGACTCGACCTCTGGGTTCGCGTAGACGATGCGGCCGGCCGCGTCCTCGAGCATCACGCCCACCGGCGAGTGGCGGAGGATCGCCTGCATCATCCGCCGCTCCCGGTCGAGCTGGTCGACCAGCTCGAGCTGGCCGATGAGGACGGCGGCCTGGCCGGCGAGCACGGCGGCGAGCCTTCTGGTCTCCGACGCCCCCGCGGTCATGCGCGCGACGAGCAGGCCGGCGAGCCGGCCTTCGACCTGGATCGGGATCGCGAAGGCATCGGGCGGAGAGCCCAGCAGGTCGAGCAGCGCGCGCATGCGCCGGCTTCCCGTCGGCGAGATGAGCAGGCGGAGCAGCTCGGTGCTGTCCGGCACCGGCACCTTCGGAAGCTGGTCACCGTCGGGCGAGCGGCGAACGAGCTCGCCGGCTTCGAGCAGCCACAGAGCGCCATGCGACGCCGCGAGCGCCCGCTCGACCAGGCGGGCCATCTCGGCGCGCGCCCTCTCGGGCTGGGTCGGGTCGAGCTCTGTGAAGGCGGCGACGGCCTCGAGAGTCCGGATGCGGCCTCGGGTCTCGGCCACCAGTCGTGAGTTCTCGATGGCGACGGCAGCGTGGCGCGCGAAGTCGAGCGCCGCGGACGTCGGCTCCGGCAGGTGGGTCGCGGCGTGCACGGCCCCGATCGCGCCGACCAGCCGGTCGCCATACCAGAGCGGGATCAGCGTCCAGCCGCTGTCGTGCGCGGTCCCGGTCAGCACGCCGGTCGGCGCGTCGCGCCAGCTGTCCTCGCCGTTCAGACCGGCCCAAGCCAGCACCGATTCGGCCGCGGCGTCGCCGCTGCCGCGGGTGGCGCTGATGCGACCCTCGGTGTCGAACGCCCAGCACACGACTCCGGCCGACTCCAGCATCGTGCGCGCCTGGTCGGCGATGTTCGTGACGACGCTGACGAGCTCGTGGCCGGCGAGGGCGGCGAGCTCCTGGATGCGCACCGACTGCGCGAGCGCGAGCTCGTTGGCGTGGTGCAGGCGCATCGTCCGCAGGGCGATGCTGGCGATCGTGGCCGAAGCCTCCAGCAGCTTCATGTGGTCAGGCTGGAACTTGCCGCCGTCGGTGCGCAGCGACGCGATGCCGCCGACCACGCGCTCGTTCTGGACGATCGGCACCCAGATCGCATGGCTCGGCGACCGCGAGAACATGAAGTGGCCGATCGGGCCCTGCAGCTCGTCGTCGCTCTCAAGGACGGCGTCGGCGTCGGTGCCGCCCATCGCGACCATCCGCCGGAAGAAGGGCGCCGCGCTCAAGGGCACCGGTCCGAACGATCCCGACGGACCCTCGTGCTCGCCGGTGAAGCCGACCACGTTGCCGGCGACGTCGAGGTAGGCGACGATCATGTGCGACGCCTCGATGTAGCGGCCCACCGCGGAGAAGATCGCATCCGCCAGCTGGTGCTCGTCCTCCGCGCCGGCGATGCCGAGCTCGAGGACGTGCAGCACCTCGAGGCGTGCCCGCTCCGTCTGCGCCTGCGCGAAGTGGCCCGCGTTGGCGAGGGCGAGGTTGACGTGCGCCGCGAGGTCCTGGAGCAGGCTGACGTGCCACTCGTTGAACGCGTCCTCGTGATAGGACTGCAGCGACATCATCGCGGTGACGCGGTCGCCGCCCATGACCGGCACCCATACGAACGAGCGCGAGACATGGGGCTGGTCTTCGGGCGGTCCGGACACGAAGACGGCCGCACCCTGGCCCACCGTCCAGCGCTCGCGCTCCAGGCCGCGGCGCTCGAACGAGCGCGCCCAGGGCGAGCTGCGAACCAGGACCGGCTTGCCCGTCTCGTAGGTCTCGCGCGACGGGCCGGTGACCGCGAGCGCGACCGGTGGCACGACCTCTTCCAGGCCCGCGACGTACTGATAGCCCTCCGCCACCGGGCCGTCGGGAGACTCCGTGATGGTCGCGAGGATGAAGCCGTCGAAGTCGAGGAACTGCGCCAGCTCCTCGCGCAGCGTGCGCATGATCGACCAGCGGTCGAGGCTGGACGCGAGGCGGCGGCCGATCGCGTTGACGACCTCGAGGCGCCGGCGCTGCTCCTCGATCGCCTCGTAGCTGCGGGCGTTGCGCAGCGCGAGCGCGACCTCGTCGGCGACGAGCTCGAGGAAGGCGACGGTCGATTCCTCGTACGCGTACGGCTCCTTGCTCTCGATGCCGAGCGCCCCCGTGGCCACGCCACCCTGCTTGATCGGAACCCACAGCGCCGACTCCGGCTCGTACTGGACCGTGCTCTGCGCATTGGCGATGACCGACCGGGCCGGACCGACGCTCGCCGAGCGCATCGTCACGCGGCGCGTGATCGGGGCCGAGCCCGTCCTGACCTGCAGCACACGAACCCGGTCCGGACGCTCGTATACGGAGACCATCTTCAGGCCGTCCACCGGGAGGAACTCGCTGAGCGTGGCGTGCAGGGCGGCGAAGATGCTCGACTCGTCGAGGCTGGACGAGATCGCGCGGCCGATGTTGTTCAGGGCGTCGAGCCGGCGCGCCTGGTTGCGGGTCAGCTCGTTGAGGGCGGCGTTGGCGACGATCACTCCGATGCCGCGACAGACGTCGTCGAGGTAGGCGGTCTCGGTCGACGGCACGGGACGCTGGTGGAAGGACTGGCAGACGATGCTGCCGATGAGCACGCCTCGGTGCTCGATCGGAATCCAGATCGAGAACCTGGTCATGCGGCCCGCGCCGGGGCCGGTGGAGGGAATCTGCAAGCGCCGGGTGTCGCGTCCCACCGAGACCACGCTGGTCCTGGGCTTGGCCGCGGAGTAGAGCTTGTTGAAGTAGGACTCCGCCAGCGGCCGGCGCGTCGAGTCCTGCAGCACGCCGGTGTCGACCGCGATGCGGTGGTACCACCCCTTCTGCTCGAGCACCTGCATCAGCACCACGTCGTAGCCGAACAGGGGCGACAGGCCCCGATACAGGACCTGGACGATGTCGGCCTCGGTGACGCAGCTGCGCAGCTCGTGGACGAGGGCGGCGGGGGTCAGGCCCGGAGGGGCTTTCTTGGCCGTGGCCGGCTTCACGGCGACGGCCCCGTTGCCCGACTGCTTGTGCTCTGCCGGCCGAGCGCGGTGACTCTGGTGCCGGCTGTGGGAGGGGATCGGCATGACGACACATATACTGCGCCCTAGTGCCGTTCACCGCCCCCAAACCGATCTCTCCGGCGCCAGACGACCTTCGGGGGGCCAGGGTGCTGGTCGTCGACGACGAGCGGTCCTGGCGAGTGATCCTCGAGACCGACCTGCGGATGATCGGTTACAAGGTCAGCATGGCGGAAGACGCCGACCAGGCCCTCGAGCGCGCGAGCGCGGAAAAGCCCGAGGTCGCGATCATCGACCTGATGCTGCCCGAGCCGATGGACGGCTGGGGGCTGCTGGGCGAGCTCCGGGCGCGCGGGCAGAACATCCCGGTGATCTTCTACACGGCGTATCCCGTGTTCCCATCGGGCACGGACGACCCCGACGTCGTCGGCTACATGAGCAAAGCCGTCGACAGGGCCGATCTATACGCGCTGCTGCCGCCCGCCATCCGGCGTTCACGCGAACGCCGGGACGCCGAAAGTGCTTAGCGGTCTAGAAGAGCCAGTCGAAGTACGAGGCGTCGATGTAGTCGGCACCTGCGGCAACCGCAAGCGCAGCAAGGACACCCACGATGAGAGCGATCCGAACGATCTTATTTCCCCACGTCATCGAAATTTCACCCCTTGGATTTTCCCGAATAAACCAGGCCCATGTGGGAGTATGCTCCTTCCCGGCCGAATCTACTTGTATAGTCCTCGTGAATTTACGTTAAGAATGATATAGAGGTGGCCTTGGAAAATCCGAGCTCGAGGCCTGAAACGCGACGACCGGCCCGCGAGGTCCGGCTTCCGCCGCTCCCCCCCGGCCTCGAAGTCTACCGGCCGGCCGAAGTCCTCGGCTCGGTGGTGCTGGTCGTCGAGGACGAGAGCGCCATGCAGCAGCAGCTCCGCATCGACCTGCACGACCTGGGCTATCAGCCGCTCGTCTCCTCCTCGGCCTCGGAGGCGATGGACCTGCTCGAGCGGGAGAGGATCGCCGGCGTGCTGCTCGACCTGGTGCTCGACGAGACCGAGGACTCGGGCTTCGACCTCTTGAGCTGGATCCGCGGCCACCATCCCGGCCTGCCGGTGATCGTGCTGTCGGCGGCGCAGGTGAACTCGGCGTCGATTCGCCGCGCCTACGAGCTGGGCGCCTCCTCCTACTTCGTCAAAGGCAACGTGCCGATGGCCCACATCTACTCCGACATGGCCGCGCGGCTGATCGAGCGCGGCACCGGCCGGCCGGGCTCCTACCGCTTCGGGCGCCTGGAGTTCGACCCGACGCGCCGAACCGTCAAAGCGGGCGAGCGCGAGATACGGCTCACGCCTCAGCAGACCGCGCTGGTGCTGCACCTCGCGCAGGGCTCCAAGCCCGCGACCGCGCGCGACCTCATCGAGGCCGGTCTGTTCCGCACCGATGCGGCGCATTCCACCGTGCACTCGGCGATGCTGACCCTTCGCCGCCGCCTCGACGAGCTCGAGCCCGGCCTGGGAGCCGGCTTCGTGCAGGCGTCGGCGCGCGGCTACAGTCTCGCGCGTGTCTGAAGGCTTTTCGGCCTTTCCGCTGCCGTCGGACTCGGTGCTCGACGAGGTGGTCGAGAACCGGCGCTCGTTTCACCGCCACCCGGAGGTGAGCTTCAGCGAGACCGAGACGAGCAGGAAGATCTCGGAACGGCTGCGCCAGCTCGGCCTCGAGCTGCGGGCCTGCCCCACCGAGACCGGAGCGGTGGCGGTGCTCGACACCGGACGGCCCGGCAAGACCGTGATGCTGCGCGCGGACATCGACGCCTTGCCCATCCTCGAAGAGTCGGGCGTCGACTTCGAATCGAGCGCCGAGGGTCGCATGCACGCCTGCGGGCACGACGCGCACATGGCGATCCTGCTCGGCGTCGCGCGCACGCTCGCCGACCGTGCCGAGGACGTCAGCGGACGCTACCTATTCGTCTTCCAGCCCGCGGAGGAGATCGTCAGGGGCGCGAAGGCCATGATCGCCGGCGGCCTGCTCGAGGACCATCAGCCCGACGCCGTCATCGGCCTGCACATCATGAGCTTTCTCGAGTCCGGCACCGTGGTGACACGACCGGGATTGCTGTGGGCCGGGTCGGACGCGTTCGACATCAGCATCGCCGGCCCGGGCGGGCACGGCGGGATGATGGGACGCGCGGGCAACGTGCTCGCCGCGCAGGCGTTTCTCATCGAGCGCCTGCACACCATCGTCGACGGCCTCGAGCACGACGGCACCGGGTGCCACACGACCGTCGGCAACGTGATCAGCGACGGCGCCTGGAACATCGTGCCGCGGGCCGTGAAGATCAAGGGCAGCGTGCGCACGTTCACGGCCGGACTGCGCGAAGAGGCTGTCGGCCGCCTGAACGACCTGCTGAAAGAGGTCGATACCGAGTTCGAGGTCACGTCCAGGCTCGAGCTCGTGCACGGGACCGTCCCCCTGATGAACGAGCCGAACGTCACGCGGACTGTGCTCGACGTCGCCGGGTCGCTGATCGGCGATGGCGCCAGCGTGGTCGGCCGGCCGCTCACGCTCAGCGACGACTTCGCCGAGTTCCTGACCCGGATCCCCGGCTGCTACTTCATGCTCGGCGCCATGCCGCCCGGTGAGGTGGGCAGCCGGCCGCCGGCGCATCACTCACCCGGGTTTCGCATCGACGAGGGCGCATTGCCGGTCGGCGTGAAGCTGCTCGCCGGCGCCGCGTCGCGCATCGCCGCGGGCTGACGTCAGGGCCGCGTGCTGCTCCTGATCCCGATCGCGGTCGGGGCCCTGGCCGGCCTGGTCGCGAGCGGGCGCATCGCCAACTGGCTCGACTCGCCGCTGCGCTGGCCGTGGGTCGTGGTGGTCGCGCTGCTCGTGCGCGAAGCGGTGGCGCTGACTCCGCTGCGGCACATCGACGTGCTGCGCTTCGTCTATGCGGCCTTCCTCCTCGTCCTGATCGGCTGGACGGTTTGGCACGTCAAGCGCCTGCCGGGCGTCTGGATCATCGGCCTCGGCGCGCTGATGAACCTCGCCGTGATCGCCGCCAACGACTTCCGCATGCCCGTGGTCGCGGCCTACGCCGGCAAGCTGGTGGAGGCAGGCAACTCGGGGCAGTACACGGTCATGGACTCGAGCACGCGGCTGGCGTTCCTGGGCGACCGGCTGGCGACGCCGGTGTGGCTCGGCGGGGTCTACAGCCCGGGCGACGTGGTGATCGGCCTGGGGGCCGGAATCGTGGCCTTTCTGCTGACAGCTTGGTACCGTGCCAGGGTCTAAGCTGGTCCGAAACCTGAGCCGGTATTAGGGAGTGAGCCCGCCTTGATCATCTTCTGGATCTTCACGCTTTTCGTCGGCGCGACGTCGTTCGCGTTCGCCTACATCTTCATGCAGCTCGGCGTCTTCTGGTCGATCGTGTTTGCCGCCGCGGCGATGCTCGTATGTCGTGGCGTGCTGACCATGCTGAGGCGCTGGTTGATCCTCAGCGAGCGGATGGCGCCGGAGAGCAGCGTTGACGAGCGGACCATCGAAACCAATCGCGCCATCTTCTGGCGCCGGATGATGTGGCTTGCGATCCTTGTCGCCGCCTACTTCCTCGGGGCTTATCTCTTCTTCGGGCTCGCGCCACTCGACGCCCTGGCCGCCCTGCCCACCTTCCTCGCCACCGTGATTCCGACGCTCGCCTATTTCTTGGTGATCATGATCGCCAACTTCTTCATCTTCTTCGGCATGTTCTTCATCTACGGGCGCATCGGTCGCACCTATGTGGATCCCGGTGAAGCCAACTACGAGGTGAAGATCGAAGACGTTCGCGGCCAGCGCTCCGCGGTCGAAGAGATGCGGCGGATCCTCCGCCTGATGGAGCAGGGGCGCAACTATGTCAAGGCCGGCGGCAAGCGCGAGCGGGGCGTATTGATGGTGGGCCCTCCGGGCACCGGCAAGACGATGCTGGCCAAAGGCATCGCCTCGTCGATGCATGTCCCGATCATCATCACGTCGGGCTCGTCGTTCCAGGGCATGTTCCTGGGGATGGACGCGCTGAACGTGTTCATGACCGTGCGCGCCGCCAAGACCCGTGCCAAGCGATGGGGAGGCTGCGTGATCTTCATCGACGAGTTCGATGCACTGGGC
Source organism: Candidatus Dormiibacterota bacterium (assembly GCA_035310015.1). Taxonomy (GTDB): domain Bacteria; phylum Chloroflexota; class Dormibacteria; order Dormibacterales; family Dormibacteraceae; genus DATGEO01. The sequence continues at coordinate 18,085 of DATGEO010000138.1, forward strand.
ACGCGGCGCGGCGGTATGGGCGGGGGCGGCGGCGGCGGCATGGGCGGGTTCTTCGGCGGTGGTCAGCTCGGCCTGAACACGCTGCTCGTGATGATGGACGGCGTCGACAATCCCGGCTTCTTCAAGCAGTTCTTTCGCCGCCTCGTCAACGTCACCCTGGACGGGCTGTTCCTTCCCCGGCGCATAGGCGCGAACGGCAGCAGCATTTCATTGCGAATCCCGATTCTTCGCGCGCCCCGCTACAACATCCTGTTCGTCGGGGCGACGAACCGACCGGCGGTCCTCGACGAGGCCGTCACCCGGCCAGGGCGCTTCGGGCGCCAGATCATTTTCCGGATGCCCACCAAGGACGACCGCAAGGACATTGCCGAGCTCTACTTCTCGCGCAAAGAGCACGACCCCGAGCTCGACACCCCCTCGCGGCGTGACGAGTTCGCGCGCGTGACGGACGGCTACTCGCCGGCGATGATCGAGCAGGCCCTGTCGCTGGCGTTGATGTACGCGTTCGAAGACAACCGCGCCGCTTTCACCTGGCGCGACATGCGCGAGGCGATGGGCAACATCGAAGCCGGCTTGGCACACCCGGTCCAGTACACGGAGCGCGAGCGCCTCGCGGTCGCCCGTCACGAGCTGGGCCACGCCGTGGCGGCTCGCTACTTTCTGCCTGAGGCGGTCTCGGTGCGGCTTTCGATCAAGATGCGTTCCGGCTCGCTCGGCCACCACCGAGCGGTCGACAAGGAGGAGGAGTTCTCGCATTTCCGGTCACGCGAAGCCGGCGTGCTGCGGCATGGCCTGGGTGCGATCGCATCCGAGCGTGTGTTCTACGGAGAGAACTCGACTGGAGTCTCCGGGGACCTCGTCAACGCCACCGCGCTCGCTGCGACCATGATCACGATCTGGGGCATGGGCCCGGACCCGCTGCCAATGAGCCGGTCTCGACTGGCGGTGAACATCGGCGAGTACCTCATCTCGGTGGCAGGCGTCATCGACAACGAGCTCCTGGGAATCGAGTCCACAGCCTCCAAAGCCCTTGGCAACCGCGCCTCGCGCCAGGCGGTCGCTCAGATACTCGGGGCGGCGTTCATCGACGACTGGCGCGTGATGTACGTCAACAAGGAAGCCATCGACCTTGCGGCCGAGGCGCTCATGGCTCAGGGCGAGATGGTTGGCGACGAGATCGGCGGCCTGCTCGACTCGGTGGGTCTCCGCGAGCCCACTGAAAGCGACCCGTATCCGGAGGAGATCCCTCTTCCGCCGATTCTGGAGCCGTTCAAGTTCGAGGCGGAGAAGACCGCCTGATCCGATATCTCGCCGGGGCGCTGGGAGCGCTGGCACTGGCGCTCCCGGCGCAGCCGGTCCTCGCCCAGGATCCCTACGCCCCGCCTTCGCCGCGCCACGAGGCGGAGCGGGTGATGAGCGCCGAGCTGGCGATGTCGGCGGCGCTCGCCCAGCGCCGGCAGCTGCAGGGCGCGCCCGCGCCGGCCGGCCTCCTCGACCGCGTCCGGCGCCAGCTCGCGCTCGAGTCCGCGGACTTCGCGTACCGCTCCGCCGTGCGCCAGGAGGAGCTGCGGGTGTACGAGCTCGCGAGCTACTACAGCGTCGAGACCGCCGTCGTGCCGCTGCTGCCGGGATCGGTGTCGCGACCCGTCGAGGACGCGATCGCGGGCCTGCACTCGCTCTACGCCCTGGCCGGCTACGACCAGTACTACCTGGTGCACGCGCACTTCGAGTTTCCCTACGCGAACGCGGCGTCCATCGCCGACCTCCGCGCCTACTACCTCGAGGCCCAGCAGAAGTACGGGGTCGACGCCAGCTACCTGGCCTCGATCAACTTCATCGAGAGCGCGTTCGGCCGCAACGACGGACCCTCTTCAGCCGGAGCGCAGGGCCCCATGCAGTTCCTGCCGGGCACCTGGGCGAACTGGGGCGAGGGGGGCAACATCTGGGACCCGCACGACGCGATCCTGGCCGCGGCCCGCTACCTCGTGCACTACGGCGCGCCGGACGACATGCGCCAGGCGATCTTCCACTACAACCTCGACTACGACTACGTCGACGCGGTCGAGTTCTTCGCCCGCGCCATCCGCGCCGACCCCGCCTGGCTCGACCGCCTCTACTACTGGAACACGTCGGGCTAGCTCCGCGGGGCGTTCCGCACGTCTTGCACCGAACGTCTGAATTGCAGCGATGGGAGGCGCACGTTTTGCGCAAAACAGGCGCTACGGGATTGTGCGAGTATCTACTCATGGAGTATCGGATCGAACAGTTGGCGAGGGCCTCGGGCATGGCCGTCGACACGATCCGCTTCTACCAGGGCAAGGGCCTCCTCGACGCCCCCCGCCGCGAGGGTCGGGTCACCTGGTACGGAGACGCGCACCTCGAGCGATTGCGCCGCATCCGCGACCTCCAGCAGCGCGGCTTCACGCTGACCGTGATCCGCCGCTTCCTGGAAGGCGAGCTGGAGCCCTCCGACGAGTCGCTGGTGGCAGCCGTCACCCGACCGGCCAGCCCGCAGACGCTCACCCTGGACGAGCTGGCGGAGCGCAGCGGCGTCGCCGCCCCGCTGTTGAAGAGCCTCGAGTCGGCGGGCCTCCTCGTGCCGATCGAGGGCGGCGACGAGCCTCTCTATCCCGCCGAGGACCTGGAGGCGATCGCCGCCGGCATGCAGCTCATCGCCGCCGGCGTGCCCATCACCGACCTCATCGAGCTCGGCCGCGAGTACGCCACAGCGACCGACAAGGTCGCGCGCGAGGCCGTCGAGCTGTTCGACCACCACGTGCGGGAGCGCATCCAGGCGGAGGGGGGCGAGACCGAGGCCGCGGAACGAAGGCTGCTGACGCTCTTCAACGAGCTCATGGACGCGAGCGGCACGCTCGTCCGGCATCACTTCCAGCGGACGCTCCTGCGCGCCGCGCGCGAGCACATCGAACGCAGGCCTTGAGACCGACCGCTCGGGCGGGCGGGCAGGCGCGCGTGCGAGAGCTGGATCGGACCCCGGACCTGGTCGACCTGGTGAGCGCGGCGCGCGACGCCGGGCAAGAAGTCCTGCTCATCGAGCGGCCGATGCCGGACGCCGTGAGCATCGCCGCGATCGGCCGCGCGTTCGACATCGTCGCCTGCGACGGCGGCGTGGCGCTCGAAGACGCTGACGGCAGCATCCTCGACCGGGAGCTCGACCCGAACCGGATCGCCGCCGCGGCCCGGCTGTGGAAGCGCGTCCGCGTCGCGCTTCAGCCGTCGACGCCCGCCCCCGCGCCGGCGACCGGACCGGTGGCGGTCGGAGGCTTCGCCTATCGCGTCGACCGCGACCCCGGCGGCGCCTGGGGCGGTTTCCCGGCGCTGCTGCTGCGGGTGCCCGCCCTGGCGGTGACCCGCGTGCGCGGCCGCACGTTCGTCACCTCCGCCGTCGAGGGCGCCGAGGAGCTGCTGGAGCTGCCGCACGATACCGCACGGGGCCGCGCGGCGCGCACGCTCGAGGTCGCGGCCGTGCGCAATCCCGTTGCCTGGGCGGCGGCGGTCGACAGCGCCGCGGCGCGGCTGCGCGGCGGCGAGGCGGAGAAAGTCGTGCTCGCCCGCGAGGTCGTGGCGCGTGGAGACGGAGTGGTTTCCGCGGCGGCGGTCACGCGCTCGCTGCGCGCGGCGTACCCCTCGTGCTTCACCTACCTGATCACGGGCGCGGACGGCACCGCGTTCGCGGGCGCGTCGCCGGAGCTGATGATCCGGCGCTCGGCCACGACCGCGTACGCTCAGCCGATGGCCGGCTCTGTCGCGCGCGGGGCCACCGAGGCCGAGGACGAGAGGCTTGGTGCCCAGCTGCGCGAGAGCCGCAAAGACGCGGCCGAGCACGACGTCGTATCGCGCTTCGTCGTCGATGCGCTGCGCCCGTACTCGCGGTCGGTGACCGCGATGCCGCCCGAGGTAGTGCGCTTCACGAACATCCAGCACCTGGCGACATCGATCCGCGCCGACCTCTCCGAACCGCCCGCGGATGCGCTGGAGCTCGCGGCCGCGCTGCACCCGACGCCGGCGGTCGGAGGCTGGCCGCGCGACGCCGCGGATCGGATCATCGACGACCTCGAATCGATGGAGCGCGGCTGGTACGCGGGCGCGGTCGGATGGACGGACGGCCGCGGCGACGGCGAGTTCGCGATCGCCCTGCGGTGCGGGCTGCTGTGGGAGGACGGCGCACGGCTCTACGCGGGCGTCGGCGTGATGCCCGACTCAGACCCCGCGCGCGAGCTCGAAGAGACCGACCTGAAGTTCAAAGTCCTTCTCTCGGCTCTGACCTGATGTTTCTCGAGATCGACGCCGCCAGGATTCACTACGAGCGAACCGGGGCGGGCTTCCCCGTCATCTTCCTGCACGCCGGTATCGCGGACGCGCGGATGTGGGAGCCGCAGGTCAGCGCGTTCGCTTCGCATTTCGACGTGATACGGCCAGACGCACGCGGCTTCGGGCAGTCCGACCTGCCGGCGGTGCGCTGGTCGGGAGTCAGGGATCTGCTCGCGATCATGGACGCGCTCGGGCTCAAGCCGGCTCACCTCGTCGGCTGCTCCATGGGCGGCGGGCTGGCGCTCGACCACCCGGAGCGCGTGTCGAAGGTTGTGCTTGTGGGCCCTTCTATTAGCGGCGCGAACTTCGGCCAGAGATATCCCGATCTGTGGGCGCCCGTGAAGGCGGCGGACGAGGCGCATGACCTCGAGCGCCTCAACCGCGAGGAGATGAAGCTCTTTCTGGCCGGCCCGAAACGCTCGATCGATCGGATCGACAAGCGGCTGCAGGACCTGTTCCTCGACATGAACGCCACCTCGATGAAGAGCGACTTCGACTCCGCGCCCGAGGAGGGCATCGACCCGCCGGCGATCGACCGGCTCGGCGAGGTGTCGGCGCGGACGCTGATCGTGGTCGGCGACGAGGACGTGCCGCCCGTGCTCGACGCGTGTGACGTGCTGCTCCAGAAGGTGAACGGCGCGCGCAAGGCAGTCATCCACGACGCGGCCCACCTGCCGAACCTCGAGCACCCGGACGAGTTCAACCGCATCGTCCTCGACTTCCTGCTCGGCTGATGCGACAGCGAAGGCTTCTGCTGCGTCCAGGCACGTCGCTCACGGCTCCGGCCTTTTACGTGCTGCTTTCGCTGAGCTCTGGGGATCGCAATGCGGCCGCCATCCTCGAAGACGTCGTCTTGAGCTCAGCAGGCCGCGTGCAGGTCGGACAGCGCGCGATCGCGGGAAACGTCAAGCGCCTGCTCGAAGCCGAGCTCGTCGAACGCGTCGACCAGGACCTGTTCCGGCTGACGCACGAAGGGCGCAAGACGCTCGCCGCGGAGCTCGAGCGCATGGAGCAGGCCCTGAAGGTGGCGCGCCGGCCGCGAACCTAGACGCGTTTGGATACAAACGCGCGGAATTCGTGGTTCGCATCGGCACGTTTGGGTCCAAACGTGCGGAATCCGGCCTAGGACCTGAGCGCCGCCGCCGCCGCCTCCCACGCCACCCGGTGCCCGGCCACGCTGTCCTCGCGCTTGTACTTGACCACCACCATGGTCGACGTCTGTGCGCTCAGCGCGTCGGCGATCGCGGGCTCGAGCCCGGACCGATCGGTGACCGGGCTGTACACGACGCCATAGAGCCGCGCCACTTGCGCGAAGTCCAGGCCGAGCGGCGTGGCGAAGATCTCCTCGAACACATCGGTGTGCTGCGCCTGGGGCAGGAAGTTGAAGACGCCGCCGCCGTTGTTGTCGCAGACGATCAGCGTCGCGCGGATGCCGTGCCGGCGCAGCGCCCAGAGCCCGTTCATGTCGTGATAGAGCGAGAGGTCGCCGAGCAGCAGCACCGTCGGCGCTGACGGTGTGGCCGCCGCAATGCCCAGGCCCGTCGATACGAGCCCGTCGATACCGCTGGCGCCGCGATTGCCGTAGAAGAGCTGCTGCGGGCGCGCGAAGGGCCAGAAGCTGTCGGCGGCGCGGATGGGCATGCTCGAACCGACGAAAACCTGCGCCGGCTCGGACAGCTTCGCGGCCAGCGCGCGCACGATGTGGCCCTCGTACAGCGGCGTCGAGACGAGGGTTGCCGCGATGGCGGCGGTCGCTTTCTTGCCCGCGTCCACCCACTCGTCGCGCCATGCCGGCCGGTCGACCGGCGGCAGGCCTTCGATGAGCGCTTGCGGGTCGCAGGCCAGCACGTTGCTCGCGACCTGGTCCTGGTCGCGCCACGTGCGGTCGGGATCGATGAGGACCGTGGGCGCGGAAGCAGCCGCGAGCCACGAGTTGAGGACGCGCGAAGTCGGCGTTCCGCCGAGGCGGAGGACAAGGTCGGGGCCGTGCTGCAGCGACCAGCCGGCGCGCAGCAGCGCCTCGTAGGACTCGACGGCGGTCCTGGTCTCGGCGCGGCGCAGCTGCGACGCCGGCTCGGCGAGCACCGGCACCCCGAGCCGGCCCAGGCCAGCTGCCAGCCGCGCGCCGTCGCGCATCTCGCCGGCGACCACCAGCGGCCGCTGCGCGGCCTGAAGCGCGCGCGCGACGCTCGCGACCTGCGCCGGCGTGGGCATCGCGACGCCCGAGGTGATCGCCTCTCGGAACTCGGCTGCCGGCGCGGGCACCTGTCCGGGGGGAGGCACCAGCGGTTCGCGAAAAGGCAGGTTGAGGTGCACGGGGCCGCCCGCCGCCGCCTCGGCGACCGCGCGCGCCGCCAGCCGCCGCCACAGGCGCGGCGCGTTGGGCAGCTCGACCGGCGGCCCGGGGTCGAAGAACCAGCGCACCGCGCTGCCGTAAAGACGCTGCTGATCGATGGCCTGGTTGGCGCCGACGTCGCGCAGCTCGGGCGGCCGATCCGCGGTGAGGACGACGAGCGGCGTGCGCGAATGAAAGGCTTCGACGACCGCGGGATGGAACTCCGCGGCGGCGGTCCCCGACGTGCAGAGGATCACCACCGGTTTGGCCGTAGCCTTCGCGATGCCGAGCGCGAAGAACGATGAGGAGCGCTCATCGATCTGCACGAACGCGCTGATCTTCGGATGGCGCTGGAGCGCCATCGCCAGCGGCGCTGAGCGCGAGCCGGGCGAAACGCATGCGTACTCGACGCCCTGCTGCGCCAGCTCGTCGACGAACGTTGCGGCGAAGGACTGGGCTACGTCCATAGGATTGAGAGATGCCCATCGTCGACGGGCCGGGAGTGAGCCTGGCCTACACCACGACCGGCGAAGGCGAGGCCGTGACCTTGCTTCACGGCTTCACGCTCAACGGCCGAAGCTGGCGCGAGCTGGTGTCGAAGATGCCGAAGGGCCGGCGCTGGATCATGCCCGACATTCGTGGCCACGGCGACACCCGCATCGTCGAGGGGGCGCCGGTGACGATGGAAGCCTGCGCCGCCGACCTCGCGCTGCTGTGGAAAACGCTCGGGATCGAACGCACCCATCTCGTCGGCTACTCGATGGGCGGACGGCTGGCGCTGCATGTGGCGGTCAGACTACCCGACAGGCTCCGGTCTCTACTCACCATCAGCGCGCATGCCGGGCTCGACGAGGATGGGCGCGCGGGCCGCCGGCAGAGCGACGAAGCGCTCGCCGAGCGCATCGAGCGCTACGGCATCGATCCCTTCGTGAACTACTGGGCGGCGCAGCCGATGTTCGCGGGCCTCGAGCGGCGCGGGCCCGCGTTCTCCGGCCAGCTGCGCGCGCAGCGCCTCGCCAACAGCCCCGAAGGGCTTGCGGCTTCGCTTCGCGGCATGGGCGCGGGCGCGATGGAGCCGGTGTGGAGCGAGCTGCCCGGCCTCGAGATCCCGTGCACGTTCGTGGCCGGCGAGGAGGACCCCGCGTACGTCAACTCTGCGCGCCGGCTGGGCGCCACGGTTCCCGGCGCCGTCGTCGAGATCGTTCCGCGCTCGGGCCACGAGGTGCACATGCAGCGGCCGGCGGCGATGGGGAAGATCCTCGCCGCTCACCTCGCCCGCGCGGACGCCGCCACGGGCATGTCGAGCTCGAGCCTCACGGTCGCCTGAAGTCCCGCGGCGTACCGCGCCGCGCCGACGCGCTCGAGGTCGAGCATCCCGCCGCGGTCGATCGAGCGCAGCGTGAACGCATCGCATCCGCGCTGCCGCAGCGTCTCGACCTCGCGCGCGACGTCGGCCGGCCGGGCGGCACTGATGAAGCCTTCCATCAGGCGAGCACCCCGATCGCGAACAGCAGCGCGAACACGATCTCGGTCGCGGCCATGCGCTTCAGCGCGCCCACGAGCTGCGGGCCCTGGACGCTCGTGAAGGCGGTCGTGAGCGACGGCACGGCGACCGGGATCGCGAGCAGGGTGAGCAGCAGTGTCGGGAACGCTTCGCGGGTGATCGCCGCGGCGAGCGGCATCGCGAATGCCGCAATCGTGATGGCGAGCAGCAGCCGGCGCGTGCGCTCGCGGCCGATCAGCGTGGCGAGAGTCCTCTTCCCCACGGCCGCGTCGGTGTCGATGTCGCGAAGGTTGTTGAGGACGAGGATCGCCGCCGCGAGAAACCCCATCGCGCAGCCGCCGAGCACGGACAGCGGTGTGATGCGCAGCTCCTCGACGTACACCGTGCCGCACGTCGCGACCAGTCCGAAGAACACGAACACGAAAAGCTCGCCCAGGCCGAGGTAGCCGTACGGCCGCGGACCGCCCGTGTACAGCCACGCCGCCGCGATGCAGGCCGCGCCCGCGATCAGCAGTCGCCAGTCCGTTGCGGCGCTGACGGCGAGGCCCACGACTCCGGCCAGCGCGAAAGAGGCGATCGCCGCCCACTTGACGTGCTCGGGCGCGACGACGCCCGACGAGGCGGCGCGCACCGGGCCGATTCGCACAGGGGTGTCGGCGCCGCGCCGGAAGTCGGAGTAGTCGTTGGAGAAGTTGACGCCGAGCTGAATCGCGATGGCCACGACCAGGGCGCCAAGGCCGGCGCCTGGCCGCGCTCCGCCGTCGTGCACCGCGATCGCGCTGCCGAGGAGCACGGGCGACACCGACGCCGCCAGCGTGGCCGGCCTCACCGCCGACCACCAGACGCGGGCGGGCGTCAGAGGCACGGCCTTCATGGCCACCATCTACGGGCGCTTCGGGAACTTCGTGAAGTCGGGCTTGCGCTTCTCCACGTAGGCGTCGCGGCCCTCCTGCGCTTCCTCGCTCAGGTAGTACAGGAGCGTCGCGTCGCCGGCCAGCTGCTGGATGCCCGCCAGGCCGTCGTCGGCGGCGTTCATTCCGGCCTTGAGCAGGCGCAGCGCGAGCGGGCTGAGCTCCAGCATCCGCCGGCACCACCTGACCGTCTCCTCCTCGAGCGACGCGAGCGGGACGACCTTGTTGACGAGGCCCATGTCGAGCGCCTGCTGCGCGTCGTACTGCTCGCAGAGGAACCAGATCTCGCGCGCCTTCTTCTGGCCGACGATTCGCGCGAGCAGTCCCGATCCATAGCCCCCGTCGAAGCTGCCCACGCGCGGCCCGGTCTGCCCGAAGCGCGCGTTGTCGGCGGCGATCGTGAGGTCGCACACGACGTGCAGGACATGGCCACCGCCGATGGCATAGCCCGCGACCATCGCGATCACCGGCTTGGGCAGGCGGCGGATCTGGACCTGGAGGTCGAGGACGTTCAGGCGGCCGATGCCCTTGGCATCGACGTAGCCGTCGTCCCCGCGGACGCGCTGGTCACCGCCCGAGCAGAAGGCCTCGGTGCCGGCGCCGGTGAGGATGACGACGCCGACCGTGGGGTCGTCGCGAGCCGCCTCGAAGGCCTTCGAGAGCTCGAACACCGTCGTCGGCCGGAACGCGTTGCGGACCTCCGGCCGGTTGATCGTGATCTTGGCGATGCCGTCCCAGGTGTCATAGAGGACGTCCTCGTACTCGCCGGACCGAACCCATCCCGCCGTCTTCGGATCTTTCAAGGGATCTTTCAAGTTCTCACTCCTAGAGCGATCACTAGTACCATCGATCATCGTACTCCAACATGGCCCATCCTCTCGCCATCCGCGCGCGCCGCTCGCCACGCGATCTGGCCGTCGTCGAAGGCGGTGAAGGCATCACGTGGAGCGGCCTGCACGCCCTGACGGTCGAATGGGCGCAGCGCCTGGCCGCCGCCGGCGTGACCGCCGGCGACCGGGTCGCCGTGGTCGAGCCGGCGAGCATCGGGTTTGCGGCCCTCCTCCACGCGTGCGTGCGCCTCGGGGCGACCATGGCGCCGCTCTCACCCCGTGCGCCCGAGCCCGCTCGGGGCGCGCTGCTCTCCGAGCTGCGGCCGCGGGCCGTGGTCAGAGACGGCTCGATTCATCTGCTCGCCGACGCTGCCCGAGGCGCGGGCGAGCTGTGCATCCTGTTCACGTCCGGCACCACCGGCGCGCCCAGGCCGGTGAGCCTGACGGTCGACAACCACCGCGCTTCGGCGGCCGGGCTGATCGAAAGCATCGGCCGCCGGCGCGATGACAGCTGGCTGCTCATGCTCTCCCCGCACCACGTGGGCGGCTTTGCGATCTTCATGCGCTCGGTCCTCTACGGCCAGCCGGTGGTCACCCTGCCGCGATTCGACGTCGACCACGTCATCGCCGCGCTGGACGAGCACCGCCCGACCCTAGTCTCGGTCGTGCCGTCGATGCTCACGCGCCTGCTCGACGCGGGCGCTGTCGCGGCGCTGCGCCGGCCCCGAGCGATTCTCGTCGGCGGGGCGCCGGCGACCGATGAGCTGGTCGCCGAGTGGTCGGACCTCGGGCTGAAGGTGTGCCCCACCTACGGCATGACCGAGACGTGTTCGCAGGTGGCAACGGTTCCGCCTGGCCGGGCGCTGGACCTGCTGGGCACCTCGGGATTCGTCCACAGCCAGGCGAGCGTGACCATCGAGGGCGGCGTGATCACGGTGAGCGGGCCCGTCGTGTCGCCGGCCTTCGGCGGCCGCATCGTGACCGGGGACCTCGGGCATTTCGACGAGCGCGGCGCGCTCATCGTCACCGGCCGGCGCGACGACGTGATCATCAGCGGCGGCGAGAAGGTCCATCCCACGGAGGTCGAGAGAACCCTGCGCGGCCACCCGGCCGTGCGCGAGGTCGCCGTCGTCGGCCGACCCGACCGCGTTTACGGCACCGTGCTCGAAGCCCTGGTCGTGGGCGACGGCGTTTCCGCGGACGCGCTCGTCGAGTGGTCGCGCGAGCGCCTGCCGAGCTTCAAGGTTCCACGGCGCGTGCGCTTCGTCGAGAGCCTGCCGGTGAGCGAAGGCGGCAAGCTGCTGAGGAAGCGGCTCTAAGAGGCCGCGGCTCTAGGTCTTGCGCGTGGGCTTCTTGCGCGGGAAGAGGCGCACGATCTTCGCGTAGTCGCCGGGCGTGTCGATGTCGTCTGACCGTCCGCCGGCGGGCACGACGTCAAGAAGCTCGGGATGCGCGTCGAGCAGCGGCCGCGCACCGGCGTCGCCGTCCAACGCCTCGAGCTCCGACCACAGCTCGCGCGAAAGGACCACGGGCGGAGCCCACCGCGCCTTGCCGTCGGCGGACATCGCCACCGCGGGACGCGAGCCTTCGCGACGCCACGTCCGCAGCAGCACGGCCACCGCGCGCGAGCCGACCAGCGGCTGGTCGCCGAGCATCACCAGCGCCGCCTCCATTTCGCTGCGCAGCGCGCGCAGTCCGGTGCGAAGCGAGGTCGACATGCCCTGGTGCGCATCGGGGTTGAACGCCAGCTCGGCGGCTCCGTCGACCGCCCGCTTCACGTCCTCCCCCGCGTACACGACCACGATCTGATGGCATCCGCCCTCGGACGCCGCCTCGATGGCGTGCCGCACCATCGGCTTGCCGTCGAACTCGAGCACCAGCTTCTGTTCGCCGCCCATGCGCGAGCTCGAGCCCGCGGCGAGGACGACGCCGCCGACCGGCAGCAGCGACGCGGCGAGGCGCTCACTCGACGGCCGGGCGGAGCGCACCCATTCGACGTCGGCCCCGGCCTTGATGGCGGCCTCGGCGAAATCGTGAAGGCGGCCGCTGTCGGCGTCGACGGCCAGGACCTTGCGGCCGCTGAGGGCGGAGAGGTCAGGGATCGTCGCGGGCAGGCCCACGACGGCGACCGGTCCGCAGTCGGCACGCGACGCGACGTGCTGCAGCGCCGGCTCGAGGTCGCGCCCGCGCACCACCAGGCTGTGCGGTCCGTCGGGCTCGCGGTACGTGCGGCCCCGGATCGGGACCTCGAGGTCGCTCATGACGAAGACGGGCATCAGTGGCTCGCCCCCGGGGTGCGAAGCTCCTGGACGCGATCGACGCCCGGAGCCAAGGAAAGGGTGGCGGGACGAGGAGCGTCCTTCGGGGTCCCCGCGCTGTGGTCGCGGGGGCAGCGAGGAGCGCCGGGGCCCTTGACGCCGGCTTCGGCGCCGCAGGCGCCCGGGCGTCTAGCGCGGTCCAGGAGCGAGTAGCCTCGGGGGCGAGCCACTGTTCCCAGCATGCCAGAGAGGCCCAGTAGTCTTGTCGGGATGCCGATACTCGGTGCCCACGTCGATTCTTCCGGCGGCCTGCACCTCGCCTACGAGCGCGCCCGCGCCATGGGCGCAGACGCGATCCAGGTCCACCCCACCCCGCCCGGTTTCTGGGGCTCGCCGAAGCTCGACGAGACGCGTATCGCTACCTTCAAGGAGGCGGCGAAGAAGCACGGCAACCCGCCCTTCTACTTCCACGCCGTCTACCTGATCAACCTGGCGGGCGACGACACGACGATGCGCCAGCGGTCCGAGAGCACGCTCACTGGCTACCTGCGCGCGGCCGACGAGCTCGGCGTGGACGGGGTCATCTTCCATACCGGCTCGCACAAGGGCGCCGGCTTCGAGGCGAGGCTGCCGACCATCCTCGATCACCTGAAGAAAGTCCTCGAGCGCGCCGACCCGAAGCACGCGCGGCTGCTGATCGAAAACAATGCCGGCCTGGGCGGCTGCGTTGGGGCTCGGTTCGAGGAGATCGCGAAGATGCTCCAGGGCCTCGACGACAACCGCGTCTCGGTGTGCTTCGACACCTGCCACGCGTTTGCGTCGGGCTACGACGAGCGCGACACCGCCGGTGTCGAGAAGACGCTCGACGAGCTGGATCGCGTCGTCGGCCTGTCCCGCGTCGAGGTCGTGCACTGCAACGACTCGGTCACGGGCCTCGGCTCCAACCGGGACCGGCACGCCAACATCGGTGAGGGCCAGATCGGCGAGCAGGGCTTTCGCGCGCTGCTGCACGAACCCAGGCTCGCCCGGATGCCTTTCATCCTCGAGGTGCCGGGCGCGGGCGAGGGACCGGACGCCCGCCAGGTGGAGGTGCTCCGGCGCCTGGCGGCCTGAGCGAACCCCTCAGGAAACCCACCAGCGCGGATAGACTCCCCGCACGATCGCCCAGCCCACGTCGCGTACGGGCTCCAGGGCGCGGCTCACGCCGCCTCGCGCTCGCCTGCCGCCGCCACGGACTCCTCGCGGCGCGGGCGCCTGCGCATCGCCTGGACCCAGAGCCGGCCGGCGAGCCGGATCGCCGCCCTGACCAGCGTTGCCGAGCCATCGGCCCAGATCCGGCTGTTCTCGATCTCCCGCTGGATGTCCTGCTGCCGGCGCCACGCCACGTCTTCGTTCATGTACGGGTACACCTCTCGTCCTCCTAACCGGCATTTCTATTACGCTAGTTATTATAACCGATGCAGTCGAATTGCAGGTTATGGGTAAGATAAGCAGCGGAAATGGCTGACCGGGAAACGGCGACCGGCGTGCTCGGGCTCGTGCAGGCCTACGTCAACACCGTCGACCTGCAGGACGGTCCCGAGGAGCTCACCACACCAAACACGCTCAAGGAGTGGTTGGTGGCACGCCGCCTGCTCGAGCCCCAGGCCGAAATCGAGGAGGCCGATCTGAAGCACGCGATCGCCGTGAGGGAGGCCATCCGCGGCCTCCTAGGAGGCAACTCCGGGAGCGCGGTCTACCCCGTCGACCTGGCCACCCTGAACGAGGCCGCGGCGCGAAGCCGGCTGCGGCCGCGCTTCGGGCCTGACGGCAAAGCCCGGCTGGAGCCCGACGCCACCGGCGTGGTCGGGGCGATGGGCCGCATCGTCGCCGCGGTCTACGCGGGCATGGCCGACGCCGACTGGGAGCGCCTCAAGCTCTGCAGCTCATCGACCTGCCGGTGGGTGTTCTACGACCGCTCGCGTAATCACTCGAGCCGCTGGTGCACCATGGCGTCGTGCGGCAACCGGGCGAAGGCCCGGCGCTTCCGCCAGCACGCGACCCATAAGCCGGCGAGCCGGGTTGAGCGCTAAGCGGTCGCGGCCTTCGCCGCCTTCAACGACGCGCCCGAGCCGCCGAACCGCTCGGCCGTGATCTCGGCGAGGATGCCGAGGGCCGTCTCCTCCGCGCCGCGGCCGCCGAGGTCCAGCCCGATGGGCCCGTGCACGCGCGCGAGCTGCTCCTCGGTGAAGCCTTCGCGACGCAGGGCGTCGAACCGGTTCTGGTTGGTCTTGCGGCTGCCGATCGCGCCGATGTAGCCGACGTCCTTGCCGAGCACCGAGCGCAGCGCGGGCAGGTCGAACTTGGGGTCGTGGGTCAGGATCACGACGTAGGTCGAGTTGTCGAGCGCGATCTTCGCCAGTGCCTCGTCGGGCCAGGCGACGACGAGCTCGTCCGCCTCCGGGAACCGCTCCTGGGTGGCGAACTTCGCGCGGGCGTCGACCACGGTCACGCGGTAGCCCATCAGCTTGGCGAGGCGGTGCAGCGGTATCGCGATGTGGATCGCGCCGACTATGACCAGCTGTGGCAGCCGGCGCAGAGGCTCGACGAACCAGTCACCGTCGCGGCGCGCTAGCTCGGAGCCGCGCGGCGTGCCTTCGATGAGCTCGGTCTCGCCGCTCGTGAGGTTGGTTCGCAGCGTCGCCGGGTGATTGGCCCGCAGCATCTCGATCGCCTTCACGTGCACGGGGCCGAGCGGCTGCACGAACACCTCGATGTGGCCGCCACACGCGAGCCCGACCTCGAACGCCACGTCATCGGCGACGCCGAAGGCGGCGATCTTGGCCTGACCGGACTTGAGCACCTTCTGCGCCTCTTCGTACACGGCGCCTTCGATGCAGCCGTTGGAGACGGAGCCGGCCATCTTCCCTGACCGCGTCACGACCATCTTGGAGCCGAGCGGGCGCGGACTCGAGCCCCATGTCTCGACCACGGTCGCGAGGGCGACCTCCTCGCCAGCGTCAGTCCACTCGATCAGCTCCGGAAGCACGTCACGCATCGATCTATCCCTCTCCCTTGAGGGAGAGGGTCTGGGTGAGGGCGATCATTCTTCCCTTTATACCCGCGCCCGGGAGCCGCGTCTTCCGAGACCGGCCAGCAGCCGCCCCAGGTCGTCGAGGGCCTGAACGTTGTGGGCGGCCAGGAAATCGTCGGTGTGCGGCAGCGCCGCGGCCATGCCGCGCGTCAGCGGCTGGTAGCCCTCCGACCCGATGAGCGGGTTCAGCCAGATCAGCCGGTGCGCCGAGCGGCGCAGATGGACGAGCTCGCGCACGAGAAGGTCGGGATCTCCGCGGTCCCAGCCGTCGCTGACGATGATCACCACCGCGCCGTGGCCGAGCACACGCCGGGCCCAGTGGCGATTGAAGTCCGCAAGGGCATCGCCGATGCGCGTACCGCCGCTGAAGTCGTGCACGCCCTTGCTGACCGATTCGAGCGCCTTGTCGAGGTCGCGCTGCCGCAGCTGCCGCGTGATGCGCGTGAGCCGCGTCGAGAACACGAACGCCTCCAGGTCCTCCCGCCGCGCGATCGCATAGGCGAAGATCATCAACAGTCGCGAGTAGCGCTCCATCGAGCCGCTGACGTCGCAGATCAACACCAGCGGCCGCCGCCGCAGCCGCGGCCGGCGGTGGAACAGGCGCACGAGCTCGCCGCTCGAGCGGATGGCGTGCCGCGCGGAGCGCCTCAGGTCGATCCGGCCCTGGCGCGACGCCCGCATGCGGCGCGTGCGGCGCTCGGCCACGCGCCACGGCGCCTCCTCGAGCAAGCGCCGCACCTGCTCGGTCTCCTCCCACGTCATCTCGTCGAAGTCCTTCTGCCGCAACAGCTCCTCGGCGCTGTAGCCGCTCGAGCTCGCGGGCACCGAGCGTGCCTCCTGCTCGCGGTTCATCTGCGAAGCGTTGAGTCCCAGCGCAGCCGACCACGCTTTCGCGCGCTCGGGCGACATCGGCAGCGAGCGGCCGCGGCCCGGGATCGTGCCCGCGGTCACGCGCGGGTCCGGGGGCGCCCAGAAGATGTCGAACGCGGCCTCGAAGGTGGGAAGGTCCTCCTTGCGGCTGACGAACACGGCGCGCAGGGCGCTCCTGAAGTCAGCCTCGCGGCGAAGGTCGACGTAGTTGAGGGCGCGGGTCGCGTCGGTGACGCGGCGCGGGCCTGCCTCGAGCCCTGCGTCGTGCAGCAGCTGGGCGAAGGCGCTCAGCCGCGGCAGAAGGTCCGGGGACAGGCTGTGTCCGCCCTCCTCAGGCACGCTTGGCCTGCTCGACGAGAGCGGGCACCTTCTCGCGGACTCGCTCGAGGTCCTCCTGGTACTTCAGCGCCGCGCCGAGCGTGGCGTCGACCAGCGAGGGGTCGATGTGCGTCGCGCCGAGGGCCGCGAGCGAACGCGCCCAGTCGAGCGTCTCGGCCACGCCCGGCACCTTGTACAGGTCCATCGAGCGCAGGCCCTGCACGAGGGCGGACACCTCGCGCGCGAGCCCGTCGGCTGCCTCCGGCGCGCGGGCGCGGACGATCTCGACCTCCTTGTCGAGGTTCGGGTAGTCGATCCAGTGGTAGAGGCAGCGGCGCTTGAGCGCGTCGTGCACCTCGCGCGTACGGTTGGACGTGATCACGACGAACGGCGCCTTTTTCGCCTTGATCGTGCCGAGCTCGGGAATCGAGACCTGGAAGTCCGACAGCAGCTCGAGCAGGAACGCCTCGAACTCTTCGTCGGAGCGGTCGATCTCGTCGATGAGCAGAACCGGCGGCGTCGGGTCGTCGTTGTCGATGGCGTCGAGCAGCGGACGGCGGAGGAGGAACTCGGGGCTGAAGATCTCGCGCTCGGCGAGCCTGCGGTCGGCGGTCTCGTCGAGCAGGCGGATGTGCAGCAGCTGCCGCGGGTAGTTCCACTCGTAGACGGCGTGGGCGAGGTCGATGCCCTCGTAGCACTGGAGGCGGATCAGCCGCGCGCCGAGGACGTCGGCCATGACCTTCGCGGCCTCGGTCTTGCCCACGCCCGCCTCGCCCTCGATGAAGAGCGGCTTCTCGAGCTTGAGGCCGAGGTAGATCGCCGTCGCGAGCGCTCGATCGCCGATGTAGCGGCGCTCGCGCAGGCGCTCCTCTATGTCGTCGATCGACCTGACGCTTTCCGCTCCGGCGGCACTCACCTGCAAAAGAGTACCGCCGGGCGGTTACTGGCTAGTCGTACGCGGGATTGTCGGGCTCGGCCTTGACGGTGTAGTTGCCTCCGTTCTGCACGAAGGCCGTCCACGAGCCGCCGGTGATCTGGCACTTCACCGTGGTCGTTGCGCCGTTGGCCAGGTCCGGCGAGATGGTGACCTTGCACGTGCCGAGCACGCTGCTGTCGGTGTCGTTGGTGGCCGTGAACGTCACCGTCGACGGACCCGAAGCGCCCTGCGTGCCGGCCTTGTTCTGCACCACCGCCGCCACGGTGCACGGGTCGCCGTTGCAGCCAGCGAGATTGACGGAGTTGACGACGTAGTACGGCGGGAAGGTGGAGGGATCGTCGAGGTTGAGCGCGCCGGCCGGCTCGGTCAGGTTGAAGTTCTTGTTGTAGTTCGAGAAGACGAGGTCGCCGTTGCTCATCTCCGAGACGGTCTTGCCCGGCTGGGTGCGGAGGCGCACCAGCTCGTATGGCGACGCCTCGGTGATGTTCAGGATCGTGTCGGAGTCGGAGAGCTCCGCGGTGTCCTGTCCGTTGACGGTCACGTTGTCCTTGCGCTGAACGTTCACGGTGTTCAGGAAGTTGGCCTTGACCTTGGATGCGTCGGTGAATCCGCTCATGTCGAACGGCGTGCCCTTCGTCGTGGTGAACCACTTGTCGCCGATGGCGTTCGGCTGCGCCTGGCTGAAGGTGTCGGTGCCGACGAAGCCGGTGGCCGCGTCCTTGCCGTGGTAGTAGACCTTCCCGTTGAACTGCATCTCCTCGATGCTGTGGCCGCTGAAGGTGAGGTTGACGTGCGCCGCGCCCGATGACTGGTACTTGATGTCGATCTGGAAGTCCGTGTTCGAGGTCGTGAACTTGCCGGCGATCTCGAAACCCGTCGCCCTGCTGAGCGTGTCACTGGCGCCGTTGATGAGCTGCGACGTCGACGCCTGGCCGATCCCGAAAGGCAGGCTGCAAGAAGCTGCCACCAGGCTCACGAACGCAACGATCACGACCCTGCGCATGGCAGCTACACCTCGATGAACACAAGATGGCCCGGCTCGAATGTCGGGCCATCCTACAGACTATTTCGCCTGTTCGATCGCTCTTTTGGTCAGCACCCTCGCGAGGTGCTTCTTGTATTCAGGGCTCGCGCGCAGGTCGCCCGACGGCGACAGGCCGTCCGAAGCGTGCTGGGCGGCCTCCTCGGGCTTGGCGCCCTTGGCGAGCGCATCCTCCACCGCCTTGGCCCGCACCGGCGTCGGGCCGACGTTGGTCAGGCCGATGCGCCAGTGCCCGTCGATCTTCTGGGCGGCCGCGCCGACGATCGCCCAGTCGAAGAGCCGGCGGCGGAACTTGATGTACTTGTGCGGCCCGTCGGCCACCGGGAAGACGACCTCGGTGACGATCTCGTTCGGCGCCAGCGCGGTCGTGAACAGGTCCTTGAAGAAGTCGTGCGCCGCGATCGTGCGCTTGTTGGTGACGATCTCCGCGTCGAGCATCAGCGCCAGCGTCGGGTAGTCGCCGGCCGCGTCGGCGTGCGCGATGACGCCTCCGATCGTGCCCATGTTGCGCACCTGGTTGTCCCCCACCTCGGCCGCCACCTCGGCGAGGATCGGGAGCTTGTCCCTGACGACCGGCGAGCTGTGGATGGCGACGTGGCGGGCCAGCGCCCCCACGCGGAGCTTGTTGCCCTTGGCCTCGATGTGGTCGAGGCCCTTGATGCCGTTGATGTCGACCAGCGCCTTGGGCTGGGCGAGCCGCAGCCGCATCAGCGGGATGAGGCTGTGTCCGCCGGCGAGGACCTTTGCGTCCTCGCCGTAATGGTCGAGGTGCTTCACGGCCTCGTCGACCGAGGAGGCCTTGGCGTATTCGAATGCGGCGGGGATCACTTACGTGCCTCCTTGATCAACTTCCAGAGACGGTCCGGGCTCGCCGGCATGTCCACGTGTTTGATGCCCAGCGGCGACAGCGCGTCGCAGAC
>DATGEO010000139.1:0-15557 GCA_035310015.1 Candidatus Dormiibacterota bacterium
CGGCTACGGGGCGCAGCCGGAGCGGCAGGAGCAGTTCCGGCGGGAGAGCATGGCCATCGCCGGCGCGATCGAGCGCGACGGCATGGCGAAGTTCGCCGAGGGTTATGCGGTCGGTCCGGCGCGCGTGCAGCTGCAGAACAAGAGCCGCGAGGCGTGGCAGGAGTTCGCCGCCGCGCTCGCGGCTCATGACGCCGCCGGCGCCGCGAACACCATGCGCGGCGTGCAGGCGACGAGACCTTCGCTGTACGCGCTCACGGATGAGCTGGGCGCGGTGCGTACGCCGGTCCTGATCCTCGCCGGCGATGAGGACGAGGGCAGCCTCGAACCGTCCCTGATGCTGAAGCGCGCGATCCCGACGGCCGGGCTTGCGGTCTTCCCCCGCACAGGTCACACGCTGAACCTCGAGGAGCCGGAGCGGTTCAACGCCGAGGTGGAGCGGTTCATCGCCGCCGTCGACAGCGGCGGCTGGACGGCCCGCGACCCGCGCGCGGCGGCCGGGTCCATCACCGGGATCAAGACGTAGCGGGCCTGCGCGCGGCCATCGCGTCGAACCTGCGCGCGTTCGAGCGCGTGGCCTCGCCTTCGCCGCAGGCGCGCGCCGCGGTCGCCGTGACGATCGTGCTCGGCGAGGGCGATGAGCCATGCGTGCCGATATTCCAGCGCACGGCGCGCATGCGCCGGCACGCGGGACAGATGGCGCTGCCGGGCGGGCGGGTGCACGAGCACGAGGAGGTCGTGGACGCGGCGCTGCGGGAGCTTGCGGAAGAGCTGGGGGTCGTCGCGCGGCGCGAGGACGTGCTCGGGCTGCTGGACGACTTCGACACGGTGTCGGGGTTCACGATCACGCCCGTGGTCGTGTGGAGCGGCGCCCGCGCGGAGGACCTGCGCCCGTCCGAGGAGGAGGTGGCGAGGCCGTTCGTGGTGCCGGTGTCGATGCTGCGCGAGGCGGTGGCGGGGGCGGGGCGGGGGTCCGCGTTCTCGCTGCG
This sequence comes from Candidatus Dormiibacterota bacterium, assembly GCA_035310015.1. GTDB lineage: Bacteria > Chloroflexota > Dormibacteria > Dormibacterales > Dormibacteraceae > DATGEO01. The sequence continues at coordinate 987 of DATGEO010000139.1, forward strand.
CCTGCCGCTGGTCGAGGTGTTCGCGCCGACGGCGGCGATCCTGTACCAGTTCAGCGAGGTGGCGCTGGACGGGCGGGCGGTGCGGGTCGCCGGCTTCTTTCAGCCTCCCTGGACGCATAAGTAGGGGGACGACGTTCTGGGAAGGGGAGTGGGGCGAGTTCGGGCGGTTTCTGCGACGCGGAGCGTATTTGCTCTGTAAATAGGCCCTTGACAGTACGAACAGATTTTCGTACCATGAATTTCATGCTCCAGCCGCTCCCTTACGAAGCCGGCGAGGCCCTCTGCAAGCGGCTCATCGAGCTGCGCCACCAGATCGACGTTCTGGAGCTCGAGTTCGCCCGCCTGAGCTCGGAGTTCGACCGCAGCGACTACTACGAGGACGAAGGCTTCACCACCGCCCTCAACTGGATCCGCGTGAACTGCCACATGAACTCATCCCTCGCCGGTGACCGGATGGCGGTCGGCCGGTGTCTCGAGCGGCTGCCCGAGTCGACGCAGGCGATGTGCTCAGGCGAGCTTGGCTTCGCCCACCTCGTGGTGCTGTCGCGGACCGCGGAGGCCGTGCGCCAGAACTTCCACGAATCAGACCTCCTCGACAAGGCGAAGAAGAACTCGCCGGGCAAGCTCCACCACCTGTGCGATCACTACCGGCACGCCAACGATCCCGCGCGTTTCGCGCAGGAGCAGGCCGAGATCGCCGAGCAGCGCAAGCTCAAGCTCAGCACCTGGCCGAACGGCGTGGTCAGCATCGACGGTTTCCTCGACCCGGTCGGCGGTGCGGCATTCCGCAGCGCGCTCGAGCCGCTGGCGCGCCCGAACGGCGCGGATGACACCCGCCACGCCGAGCAGCGCATGGCGGACGCGCTGGTCGAGCTCGTGTGCGCGAAGCAGACGGTCAGCCTGCAGGTCACGGCCTCGGTCGAGACGCTGCTCGGCCTGCCGGGAGCGCCGGCCGGGGAGACGGACCTTGGGGTTCCGATCTCGGCCAAGACCATCGAGCGCTGGGCGTGCGACTGCAGCGTCACTCGCGTCCTGTTCGAAGGCGAGTCGACGGTGATCGACGTGGGCAGGGCGGTGCGCACGGTGAAGGGCCCGCGGCGCCGGGCGCTGAATGCTCGCGACAAGGGCTGTCGCTGGCCTGGGTGCGAACGGCCCGCGGGCTGGTCGGCGGGCCATCACTTCGTGTTCTGGTTCAAAGGCGGCGACAGCAGCCTCGGCAACCAGGTTCTTTTGTGTCACCGGCATCACTGGATGGTCCACGAAGGAGGCTGGCAGCTGGTGAGGTCGGACGGCGGCAAGCTGCTCGCCGTCCCCCCGCCGACCCGGTTCAAGCCCTACGTTCGCGGGCCCGATTAGCGGCCGGCGATCTCCGAGAGCACGCGATCGGGCGTCCAGGGAAGGATGACGTTGCGGGCCGAGAGGGCGTCGGCGACGGCGTTGGCGATGGCGGCGGTCGCGCCGATCGTGCCGCCCTCGCCGATTCCCTTCGTGCCCAGCTCGTGCACGGTCGACGGTGTGACCAGGTGCTCGATCTGGACCGCCGGCGCCTCTTGGGAGGTGGGGAGCAGATAGTCCATGAAGCTTCCGCTCAGCAGCTGGCCGTCCTCGCTGTAGGAGATCTCTTCCAGCAGCGCGGCGCCGGCGCCCTGCGCGACGCCGCCGGCGACCTGGCCGTCGACGATCGCGGGGTTGATGATCACGCCGCAGTCCTCGGCGATGACGTAGCGCATGACCTCGACGGCGCCGCTGCCGCGATCGATCTCGACCATGCAGACATGCGTCGCGTACGGGTGCGAGGCCTGCGCCGGGTCATAGGTGACGGCCACGTCGAGCTCATGGCCGCCGTTTTTATCGGGGTCGGCGGTCGCGAGGTCCGCGAGCGCGATGCCGCCGACGGAGCCGTCACTGATCGAGAGCTGCTCCGGCGGCTGGTCGAGGCGGTACGCCGCGGCTTCGAGGATCCGGGTGCGCAGCTGGGTCGCGGCGCGGTGCGTCGAGGTGGCGGCGACGACCGAGCTGCGGCTCTGGAAGGAGCCGGTGCCTCGCGCGACTTTCGCGGTGTCGGTCTGTTCGACCACGACGCCGGTCGCGTCGACACCCAGGGCCGCGGCCGCGACCTGGGCGAGGGTCGTCTGCACACCCTGGCCGATCGCCGGGCAGCTCGTCTGCACGTGGATGCGGCCGTCGGGCTCGACCCACACCCGGGCGGAGTCGCTGCCCGGGATGTCGACCATGCCGCGGCCGGTGAACGTCGAGGAGCCCGCGCCGGTGAACTCGACGTACGACCCGATGCCGATTCCCACCAGGCGGCCGGCGGCGCGCGCCCGAGCCTGGTCGGCGCGCGCCCGCTGGTAGTCGAACGCCGCCAGCGCCTTTTCGAGGGCGGCCGGATAGTCGCCCGACTCGTAGGGGTGGCCGGTGGGCGTGGTGTACGGCATCTGCTCCGGGCGCACGAAGTTGCGGCGCCGCACGTCGGCCGGGTCGAGGCCGAGCCGCGCGGCGACCAGGTCCATCAGGCGCTCGTGCGTGAAGGCCGCCGTGACCATGCCCACGCCGCGGTATGGGCCCTCGGGGCATCGATTCGTCACAAGCGCGCCCGACTCGTACTCGTAGTTGGGGATGTCGTACGGGCCGGTGATCAGGCCCGCACACGTCGAGGCGTCGAGCAGCGGCCCGTGCGGACGGATCGCATACGCCCCGACGTTCGACAGGACCTTCGCCCGCAGGCCGAGAACGCGCCCCTCTTTCGTGACCGCCGCGCTGAAGGTGATGCGCTGGTCGCGGGCGTGGTTGGAGGCCTGCAGGTGCTCGGAGCGGTCCTCGATCCACTTCACGGCGCGCCCGAGACGCAGGGCGATCCACGCGACCAGGACCTCCTCGATGTAGACGTGGGCTTTCAGCCCGAAGCCGCCGCCGACGTCGGAGGCGATGACGCGAACGCGTTCCGGCGCGAGGCCAAGGCATTCCGCGATCGCCTCGCCGACGGCGTGCGGCGCCTGGGTGGAGGTCCAGGCGATGAGCCCGCCCGACCCGTCGGGGGCGGCGACCACGCCGCGGCCCTCCATCGGCGCGCCGGAAACGCGGGGATGCGACACCTCGCCCTCTACGACCGCCTCGGCGCCGGCGAACGCCGAGGCGACGTCGCCCATCGAGCGGCGGCCGAACTGGTACTGGTTCCTCGGCACGGACTCGTGGATCTGCGGCGCGTCCGCGGCCATCGCGTCCTCGAACGTGCTCACCGCGGGAAGCGGGTCCAGGTCGAGGTCGATGAGGTCCAGCGCGTCCTCGGCCTCGTAGCGGCTGCCGGCGACGACCGCCGCGATGACGTCGCCGACGAAGCGGACCGTGCCCGAGGCGAGGACGGGCCACTCCGGCACCACGGCGCCCGGCGTCGTGAGGTGGACTCGCAGGGCCGAGCACGAACCCCCCAGGCCGGCGGCCGTGAACACCCCGGACACGCTCGGCATGTTCTGCGCCGCGGATGTGTCCACGTGCCGGATGCGTGCGTGGGCGAGAGGGCTGCGCAGCAGCGCCACGTGCAAGCAGCCTTCGGGCTTGACGTCGTCGATGAAGCGGGCCGTGCCGCGCAGCAGCGGGCCGTCCTCCAGCCTCGGCAGGCTTGTCCCGACCGACATGTGAAACGGTATTTACCATGCTCGACGTGGAGGGGATAGGGAAGTCGCCGCTGCGCAAGGAGGACTGGCCGCTCCTGCGCGGTGAGGGCTGCTTCGTCGCCGATCTCAAGCGGCCGGGCATGGTCCACGCGTTCGTGGTGCGCAGTCCCCATGGCCACGCGCGCTTCTCGCGAATCGACCGCGATGCTGTGATGGGCGCGCCCGGAGTCATCGACGTCATCACCGCGGAGGACCTGCCGGACCGCGGCCGGCCGATCCCGACGCGCATGTTTCACGACGAGGCGTCCAACCGGTTCCTGCAGCGGCCGCTGGCGGACGGCGTGGTGCGCTACTCCGGTGAGCCGGTCGCGGTGGTGATCGCCGGGACCCGCTACCTCGCCGAGGACGCGGCCGAGCTGCTCGCGATCGATTACGAGCCCGCCCCGGTCGTGCTCGATCCCGACGATGCGGTGGCCGCGGGCCACGTCGCGGGCCACCTCGTGGTCGAGAACGGGGACGTCCAGGAGGCGTTCGCGAAAGCCGACGTGGTCGTGTCGGGCGAATTCCACATCCAGCGCCACGGCGCGGTTCCGCTCGAGACGCGCGGGCTCCTCGCCGAGTACGACGCGGCGGCCGAGCGCGTGACCGTGTGGGGCGCGGCCAAGGTGCCGCACGTCAACAAAAAGATCCTCGCCCGCCTCCTCGGTTGGGAGGACGGGGAGCGCGTGCGGCTGGTCGAGCTGCACGTCGGCGGCGGGTTCGGCGCGCGGGGCGAGTTCTACCCCGAGGACTACCTCATCCCGTTCGCCGCCATCCGCACCGGCCGGCCGGTGTGCTGGGTCGAGGACCGCGAGGAGAACCTGCGCGCCTGCAACCAGTCGCGCGAGCAGGTCCACCGCGCGGAGATCGCCCTCAAGAACGACGGAACCTTTCTCGGCCTGCGGGACACTTTCCTCAACAACACCGGCGCCTACGTGCGCACGCACGGCATGACCGTGCCGGGCCTGAGCATCTCGATGCTTCCCGGCCCCTACCGCTGGCCCGCGTATCGAGGCGAGTACCGAAGCGTGGTCACCAACAAGACGCCGGGCGGCACCTATCGCTCGCCCGGACGCTTCGAGGTCAACTTCGTGCGCGAGCGCCTGGTCGACATGGCGGCGCGGCGGCTGGGCATGGACCCGATCGAGATCCGGCGCCGCAACCTCATCGCGCCGGGCGACTTTCCGCACGACACGGGCACGCTCTTCGACGGCCATCCCGTCGTCTACGACAGCGGCGAGTACGAGAAGCTGCTGGACAAGTCGCTCGCCGAGCTCGACTACGCGGGCCTGGAGCGCTGGCGCAACGAGAGGCCGGCTGCCGGCACCAGGCGCGGCCTCGGCGTCGCGTTCTTCGTCGAGAAGTCGGCGCCGGGCGAGCGCGAGTACGCGCGCATCGAGCTCGACGCCAAGGGCGAGGTTCTCGTCTTCACCGGCACGGCGTCGGTCGGGCAGGGCGTGGAGACGGTGCTGGCGCAGGTGTGCGCGACACACCTAGGGCTCCCCTACGAGCGGATTCGCGTCATCCACGGCGACACCGCCGCCATCCCGGAGGGCATGGGCGCCTTCGGCAGCCGCGCGACGATGCTCGGCGGCGCGGCGGTGATGAAGGCGTCACAGCACCTGCGGCAGGCGCTGCTGGACGCCGCGGCGGAGCAGCTCGAGGCGTCGGCCGACGACCTGGTTCTCACCGATGCCGGCGTGGCGGTGCGCGGTGCGCCCTCGCGCGCGGCCGGCTTCGGCGCCCTGGTCGCCGCAAGCGGTGGCGTCATCAAGGTCGAGGACCGCTTCGTGTGCGAGCTGCTGGGCTTTCCGTACGGCGTGCACATCGCCGCCGTCGAGGTCGACACCGCCACGGGCAGCGTGCGGATCCATCGCTTCGCGGTCGGCTACGACATCGGCCGCGCGATCAACCCCATGCTCGTGCGCGGGCAGATCGCGGGCGGCGTTGCGCAGGGCGTGGGCGGCACGCTGCTCGAAGAGTTCAGCTTCGACCCCGACGGCCAGCCACGGTCCGCGAGCTTCATGGACTACCTGCTGCCGACGGCCGAGGAGGTGCCCGACGTCGAGATGCTCATCACCGAGGACGCACCGACGCCGCTGAACCCGCTGGGCGTGAAGGGCGCGGGCGAAGGGGGCGCCGCCGGAGTCGGGGCCGCGATCGCCAACGCGGTCTCCGACGCCCTGGGCCGCGCGGTGACGCGGCTGCCGCTGACCCCGCAGCGCGTGCTGGAGCTCGCGAGCGCGTGAAGCCCGCCGCTTTCGAGTACGACGACCCGCGCACGCTCGACGAGACCATCATGTTGCTCGACCAGTACGGCGACGACTGCAAGTTGCTGGCCGGCGGGCAGAGCCTCGTGCCGTTGATGAACTTCCGCCTCGCGCGGCCGGCGCGCCTCATCGACATCAACGGCGTCGACGAGCTGGCGGGAATCAAGCGCGAGCAGGGCCGCCTGATCATCGGCGCGATGACGCGGCACGCCCAGCTCGAGCGGTCGAACGTCGTCGCCGAGGGCTGGCCGCTGCTGCACGACGCGATCGGCTGGGTCGGCCACTCGCAGATTCGCAACCGGGGCACGGTCGGTGGGTCGGTCGCGCACGCGGATCCCGCGGCCGAGCTGCCGGCGGCGCTGGCCGCCCTGGACGCGACCGTCCACGTGCGCTCCAGGCGCGGAGCGCGAGCTCTCCCCTGGAACCGGTTCTTCGTGTCCGAGTTCACGACCGCCCTGGCGGCGGACGAGCTGGTGACCGCCGTCGAGGTCCCGGCGCAGGATCCCGCCGCCGGCACGGCCTTCGTCGAGTTCGCGCGCCGGCACGGCGACTTCGCGCTCGGCGGCGCCGCCGTCACCGTGCGGCTGGGTCGCGACGGCCGCTGCGAGAAGGCGACGATCGCTTTGCTCTCGGCCGGGCCCGGGCCCGTGCGGGCCGAGGCGGCGGAGCGCCGTCTCGCAGGCTCCAAGGTCGACGAAGCCGCGATCACGTCCGCCGCGGAGGAGGCGGTGCGCGGGCTGCGTCCCACATCCGACCTGCACGGCAGCTCGGAATACCGGGTCAAGCTGCTGCGCACGATGACCGAGCGGGCGCTGGCGCAGGCCGCGCAGCGCGCGAGAAGGAGCGCGTCGTGAGCCGGAAGATCTCCGTCGAGATCAACGGCCGCACCGTCGAAGGCGACGTCGAGCCGCGCCTGCTGCTGGCCGACTTCATCCGCGACCGGGCCGCCCTCACCGGCACGCACCTGGGCTGCGAGCACGGCGTCTGCGGCGCCTGCACGGTGCAGCTGGACGGCCAGCCCGTGCGATCGTGCCTCATGTTCGCGGTGCAGGCGAACGGCCACCGCATCGCGACGGTCGAGGGCATGGCGCCGAGCGCGACCACGCTGCATCCGCTGCAGCAGGCCTTCCACGAGGCGCACGCGCTCCAGTGCGGCTTCTGCACGCCCGGCATCCTGATGACGGTGGAGGCGTTCCTCCGCGAGGAACCGGACCCCTCGCCGGAACGCATCCGCGCCGCGCTGGCCGGCAACCTCTGCCGCTGCACCGGCTACCAGAACATCGTCACCGCCGTGCAGCTCGCGGCGGGCCGGATGCGTCCGCGGTGATAGTCCGGCACGAGGAGGGGTGGTGGACCCTGGTCCGCCAGATGGACCACGCGGCGCACTGCGGGCAGATCGCGCGCGCCTGGCGCTCGGGCCCGTTCGGCGCGGACGCCGTGTCGGCGGCGCTCGAGTACGCGGCGGGCTACCACGACCTCGGGTGGGACGAGGTCGACGGCGAGCCCGAGGCCGGCGCCGGCGGCGCGCCCCTGAACTTCACGCAGTTCGAGGAGGCGCGCCACGCGAAGTTCTACTCCGGGGCTGTGCGCACCATCGCCAGGACCGACCCGCACGCGGCATTCCTCGTGAGCCTGCACGCGTCGGGCCTGTACAGCGGCCGCTACGGGTGGCGGGGCTTTCGGACGACGGACTGGGCGAGCGTCGGCCAGCACGGCCGCGCGCTGCTGTCCGGCGAGCGCGAGTTCCGCGCCCGCGTTCTGCCGTCCCTCGACGCGAAGCGGGTCGAGTTCGAGCAGGCCTGGCGCGACTACATGCTGCTCGAGACGTTCGACTACCTGTCCCTGCTCACCTGCTTCGGCCTCGACAGCCCAGGCTGCGGACCGGTGCCCGCCGGCCCGGGTCGGTTCTCCGACCTCACCGTCACGCGCGTCGGGCCGTGGGAGGTGGGCCTCGACCCGTTCCCATTCGCCGGCGAGGAGCTGGCGGTCGAGGTCGTCCGCGTCCGGCTGGAAGCCGAGCGCTTCGAGAGCAACGCCGAGCTGCGAGAGATGTTCAACAGGGCGCCGCGCGAGAAAGAGCGAACGCTGTACCGGCGCGGCGGCTAGGCTAGGCGGCTTTCGCCCGCTCAGAACGCAGGCGGCTGCGCAGCAGCGACAGCACCGCCGTCTCCACCGACGGCGTGACCAGCCGGCGCCCGAGCGAGCCGTCCATGTAGGAATCGACGACCGCCGGATGCACGTAGCTCCTGCGGCACACCGCGCGCGTGTTGCCCAGGCGCCTGGCGACCCGGTCGATGGCGGCGACCACGTTGCGCTTGGCCTCGGTCGCCGACTCGAATCCCTCCACCTCGCGGAGCGCGGCCGCGGCCAGCACCGTCCCGGCCCAGGTGCGGAAATCCTTGGCCGTGATGTCCTCGCCGGTGCTCTCCCGCAGGTAGTCGTTCACGTCCTGCGACGAGACCGTGCGCCGCTCGCCGTTTTCGTCCACGTACGCGAAGAGCTCCTGGCCGGGCAGCTCCTGGCACTGCCTCACGACGCGCGCCACGCGCCGGTCCGAGACTTCGGCCTCGACCTCCTTGCCGCTCTTGCCCGGAAACATCAGGCGCACCGTGCTGCCGCGCACCTTCGCGTGCCTGTTCCGCAGCGTCGTCAGGCCGAATGAGCCGTTCTTTTTGGCGTACTCCTCGTTGCCGACGCGGATCAGGGTCGTCTCCATCAGCTTGACGATGGTCGCGACGACCTTCTCGTGCGACAGCCCGGGCTTGCGCAGGTCGCGCGCCACCCGGCGCCGGATCTTCGGCAGCGCGGCGCAGAAGGCGATCAGGCGCGAGTACTTGTTGGCGTCGCGTATCGCCGTCCACCGCGGGTGGTAGCGAAACTGCTTGCGGCCCTTCGCGTCGCGGCCGGTGGCCTGGAGATGGCCGCGCGGGTTGGCGCAGATCCACACGTCGGTCCACGCGGGCGGGATGGCGAGCGAGCGGATTCGCTTCAGCGTCGCTTCGTCGCGGAGGACCTTGCCTTCCGCGTCGAGGTACCTGAACCCGCGGCCGTGCCGCGCTCGCCGGATCGCCGGCCGGGCGTCCGACGAGTAGACCAGGCCTTCCTCCCGCAGGTCGGGTTGGGAGTCGGTCGCTATGTCTTCTTCGCTTGGGCGTTGCTGATCTTCGCGGCGCGCGTCTTGCTCATGCCCTTGCGCTTCAACGCCTCGTACGTGTCCTTCTTCTTGATCGAATGGGTCTTCTTTCCTGGCATATCCAGGTAACGCCTAAGCTGATCGAAACAACGTCTGAGGAGGTGGACCTATGGCTGCGGTAAGCCGTGCCGACGCGACCTGGGAAGGCGACCTGATGAAGGGGGGCGGATCCGTCAAGCCCGCCAGCGGAGCTTTCAGCGCGCTGCCGGTGTCCTGGGCGACGCGGGCCGAGCGCCCGAGCGGCAAGACCAGCCCCGAGGAGCTCATCGCGGCCGCCCACGCCGCCTGCTACTCGATGGCTTTCTCCAACGGCCTGGCCAAGGCCGGCCATGCGCCCGAGCGGCTGGACACCAGCGCCGCGGTCACCTTCGTGCCCGGGACCGGGATCACGAAGATCGAGCTCAGTGTCCGCGGAAGGGTGGAGGGGCTCGACTCCAGCGAGTTCGAACGACTGGCGCGCGAGGCGAAGGAGGGGTGCCCGGTGTCGCAGGCGCTGAAGGGCAACGTCGAGATCACCCTCGACGCGAGGATGGTCCCCTAGCAGGCTGCTACTTCGAGCGCGGAGAGCCCGACAGCTCGGGAAAGCTCACGGCCCCCTGCAGGCGCAGGTCCTTGAGGTGCGCCTCGGCCCAGCGGCGCGGGTCTTTGATGACCTTCATGCCGTCGAGGCAGTCCCACCAGCGCCCGGAGACGTCGCGGCCGGCGACCATCAGGAAGGCCGGCTGCCGGGCCCGCTGCCACGCCTTGAGGACGGGCGGCATCGTGATCCGGCGCGGAGGCGCCTTGTCGGGAAGCGTCAGCTCGCAGGCGAACAGGTCCTCGCCGTAGGCGGCGACCACCGCCCCCGCGGCCAGCGTGCCGCCCAGGTTCTCGACCTCGACCTCGATCGGCTGGTTGGGCGTCGGGGCGGACGTGAAGGTCAGGCGGGGGCGCGGCCGCACCATGTCGTCCCACCGGCGGTCGGCCTCCACCTTCACGGAATGGGCCGTCCGGAAGGCCTGGAAGGCAAAGAAAAGCGAGCCTGCGGCCAGCACCGCAGACAGCGCGCTGAGAACTGCGACCAGCGTCACTCGGCCTTCCTCTCCGCCTCCTATGACGCGCGATTGGCTCCGATCTGGTGCGGGTATGCTGGACCACGGATATGGAAAAGGCAACTTTCGCGGGCGGCTGCTTCTGGGGCGTCGAGCATCTCTTCAACGAGATGCCGGGGGTCGTCGAGGCCGTGTCCGGCTACGCGGGCGGCACGCGGGACAACCCCACGTACGAGCAGGTGTGCGGCGGGCGGACGGGCCACGCCGAGGCCGTCGAGGTCACCTACGACCCGGCCAAGGTCAGCTACGACGAGCTGCTCAACGCGTTCTGGAACATGCACGACCCGACGACGCTGAACCGCCAGGGTCCGGACTGGGGGCACCAGTACCGCTCGGTGATCTTCTTCCACAACCCGGAGCAGGAAGAGGCCGCCCGGCGCTCCAAGGCCGCGGCCCAGCGCTACTTCGAGAAGCCGATCGTCACCGAGATCGTGCCGATCGACCGGTTCTGGCGCGCCGAGGAATACCACCAGCGGTATTTCGCCAAGCATCCCGGCCACGCCGGCTGCCACTGGATCCGCGGCTGGGTGCCGGCGGAACCCGCCGAGGCGAGCTCGACCAGCACCAACAATTAATCGCTAAACGCCGCCGAACCGGCGCCCGGCCTCTATTCTTTCCGCTGTTTCCGCAGCCGTCGGACCAGCTGAGAGGTAGCAGCAGATGCGGTGTGATCATTGCGCCCACGACGTGCCCGATGGCGTGTTCTGCACGCGCTGCGGGGCGCACCAGGGCACGACCGGCGAGGCCGGCGACCCCAAGACCCGAGTCCACCGCTACGCCGCGCATCCGGGCGAGCACGTCGCCCAGCCGTCGATCGTGACCACGCTCTTCCCGCACCTCGGCCAGCACAAGGTCCACGAGTTCCGCTGGGCGCTGATCGCCGGCCTGGCCGGCGTCCTGGTCCTCTACGTGACGGGCCTGATCGCCGCCGCCATCCTCGTCTCGGCGTTCCTGGTGCCGGTGCTGTACCTGGTCTACCTCTACGAGGCGCAGGTCTATCGCGACGAGCCGGCCACGGTGCTCGGCTTCACGATCGGAGCGGGTTTCGTCGTCGGGCTGGTGCTGACGCTGATCGTCCGCATCACCTACAACCCGTTCGCGTCGAGCGTCAACCCGCTGGCGCCGCCGACGGTGAACGTCGGGCTCATCCTGCTGCTCGGTCTCCTCGTGCCGGTCATCCAGGAGGCGGCCAAGGCCGCGCCCGCCGTGTTCCTGTTGAAGCGGGACGACTACCCGGAGACGGTCGACGGCCTGGTGTTCGGCGTCGCGTCCGGCCTGGGCTTCGCCGCCGCGGAGACGCTGATCAACTTCTCCACCTCGCTCACCTACCTCGGACACGTGGCGCCGGGCAACTGGGTCTACAACCTCACGACGATCGCCGTCCTGCAGCCGCTCATGCAGGCGAGCGCGACGGGCATGGTCGTGGCCACGGTCTGGCGGCAGCGCCTCGGCAAGCTCGGTGGCCGCGAGATCGGCGCTGTGGTCATGGCCGTTCTCGCGCACGTCGCGTTCTCAGCCGGCACCCAGATCCTGAGCTCCACCGCGATCAGCCCGCTGTTCATCCTGTTCTGGCAGGCGGCGGTGGACGGCGCGCTGCTCGTGTACGTGCGCTACCTGCTGCATCACGCGCTGCTCGAAGAGGCCGCGCACATGGGCTTTGCGGAGACCGTGTGCCCGAACTGCCACATGCACATCGTCGCCTCGGGCTTCTGCCCGAACTGCGGCATGGCGCTGACGGCAGCGCCATCGCAGGTGAAGCGCAGCCGGCGCGAACGCAGAGAGCCGGCCGTGCACTCCTCGAGGCACGCGTAACCGATGGCCGTCCTGTGCAGCCGCTGCGGCACCCAGAATCCCGACGCCAACCGGTTCTGCATGAACTGCGGTACGCCGCTGGCCGCCCCCGCGCCCACCCCGGCGGTGCCGGTGGGCGCGAGCGCCGCGTCGCCGTTCACCTCGCCGCCCGCGCCGGCGGCGGCCTATGCCCCTCCGCCGGCTGCGATCCCGGGACCGCCCGCGTACGCCAGCCCTTACTACCAGCCGGCGGCGGGCGGTCCGGGCATCCACCGCACGCCGTGGTTGCTGATCATCGCGGTCATCGTCGCGCTCGTCGTCGTGATGGGCGGCGTCGGCACGATCGTCGCCGTTGCGCTCGGCAATCACTCGGCTCAGAACGCCGGCTTCCAGTCGGTCTCCAGCCCGTCGCCCGCGGTGTCGCCGTCGTCGAACGCGTCGCCGTCGACGCAGCCGGCCGGCGGCGGCAACTCGGTGTCGAACGACAGCGAGACGGTCACGATCCCCTCGGGATGGAGCGTCGCCAACAAGGACAGCGAGACGGTCACGCTGGAGAGCCCCAACGGTGACGGCGGCATCACCATCGGCGCGGGCACATCCAGCCCGCCCCAGACCGCGCAGCAGAACAAAGACACGATGGACAAGTACTTCCTGCAGAAGTTCCCCGACACCAAGGCGTGCGCGGGCAGCAGGGTCAGCACCGGAAGCATCAGCGGCGAGAACGGGATCTTCTGGGAGCTGTGCTTCACGCTGACCAGCGGGGCGCAGAGCGTGCAGGTGGGCGCCCCCATCTGGGTCGGAGCCAACGCAAGCGGCAGCATCTACTACGCCGTGGTGCTCGAGACCGAGGCGTCGAACATGGACGCGTTCATCGCCGAGTCGAAGACGATCCTCAACGGCGGCATCGTCTGGAAGGTCAAGTAGGAGCTCGACCCGCGGGAGGGAACCGTTGGGCCGGTTCCCTCCCGAAGCCCTGACTCCGGCAAGTATCGTGGGTGCCGGATGTTCGCCCGCTGGGGCCGCCTGGCCGCGGCGGTGATCATCAAATCCATCGGCGTGGGCCTCGCGATCGCGATCGCGATCGACGCGACCATCGTCCGCATCCTCATCGTGCCGTCGGTGATGCGCATCCTCGGCAGTGCCAACTGGTGGGCCCCGAGACCGCTCGCGCTTCTGCACCACCGGCTCGGCGCGGGCGAGGCGCGCCCGGTTCGACGGCAGGCCCCGGGCTAGCCGCGTTCGCTACTGGCGCGATCGCCAGGCGCGATCTAGACTCCATGCGGCTTCCATCCGGGCTGTGAGGAGGATTGACATGCGGGTTCGCATCCTGACTTTGATCTCGGTTGTCGCCCTGTTCGTCGCCGGCGCCGTGCCCGCCTCCGCGACCAGCGAAGGCATCAGCTACCTCGCTCTTGGCGACTCCGTGCCGTTTGGCTTCAATCCGCTCGTCTCGCCATTGGATGCGAGCAACTTCGTCGGTTATCCGGAGGCGGCGGCGCAGCTGCTCAACATCGAGGACGTGAACGCGTCGTGCCCCGGCGAGGCCAGCGGCGGGTTCCTCTCGCTGACCGGGACCGACAACGTGTGTCGCCCATACCGTGCGGCCCTTCCGCTCCACGTCGCCTACACGACCGCGCAGATCGACTTCGCGACCTCGTATCTTCGCGCCCACCGCGACACCCGCCTGGTGACGCTCACGCTCGGCGCCAACGACCTGTTCCGCTGGCAGAAGGACTGCGCCGCCGGACTCACAGTGGGCACGTGCCCGCTGGGATTTGGCGGCGTGCTGGCGGTGCTGCGAGCGAACCTCACCACCATCTTCGCGGACCTCAGGGCCACCGGTTACACGGGTCTGATCGTCGCCGTGACGTATTACGCGCTGAACTACTCCGATCCGTCGAGCGTCGGTGGATCGCTAGCCCTCAACGCCCAGATGGCGGCCGCGGGCGCATCCTTCGGCGTGCGGATCGCAAACGGGTTTGCCGCCTGGGAGCCGACCGCCCTCGCCGCGGGAGGCGACTCGTGCGCCGCCGGCCTGCTGATCCGGCTGACGGCGACGACCTGCGACGTCCACCCGACGCCGCTCGGCCGCGACCTGCTGGCCAAGGCGCTGGTCGCGACGATCGCCGCGAGCTGTCCGGCCGCCAGCGCGACGGGGTGCCTCGATCGGAACCAGGCCGCCTAGAGAGAGCGCACCGGTCACTGCAGCGGAAACGGCGGCTGCCACCAGCCGGGCACGTCGTCGACCTCGATCGCGACCACCCACTTGACCCACCAGAAGCCGCGGCGGCCGGCGGAGACGAGGCGCGCCGGGAACCCATGACCGGGGTCGAGCGGGCGGTCGCCGACGCGGGTCGCGAGCAGCAGGCTGCCCGCCTCGCCCAAAGGAAAGCGCCGGTCATAGCCGGTGTGGGAGACGACGCGGATCGACACGCCGTCACGCGCGCCGATCAGCCTGTCCAGCCTCGCGCCTGACCACTGCTGGGTGGAGTAGAAGCCGCCCGTGCAGTCGAGGGTCGCGGTCAGCCGGTCGTCGAAGGTCGAGATCTCGTCGTAGGTCCAGGTCCGGTCCG
>DATGEO010000140.1:0-11698 GCA_035310015.1 Candidatus Dormiibacterota bacterium
GTTGCGCGCGCGCAGCGACTTCGAGAACGCGCATCTCCGCGCAGAAGCCCGCGGCTGAGCTATTCGTAAGTCCGAGCCACCGCGCGGCGCAGGATGATCGAGAACGCCCGGTCGAAATTCGCGAGGGCGGCTCCAGCCAGATAGCCTCGCTGCCGCGCCCACGCAAACGCGTGGACGAACGCGCCGACCCACATCGCCAGACGAAACGCCTTCTCGAGTCCGGTGCCCCAAGGTTCGAGATAGGCATCGCGCAGCCGATCGAACCACCTGTCGCCGGGCGCCAGCCCGTTGACCTCTTCGAGGAACCGGAATGTGACCACCAGGGAAACGAAGGGGTGAGAAACCGATGAGTCGCCCCAATCCAGCACGCGAAGGTGCGCGCCCTTCGCGTACACGTTGCTCATGTGGAGGTCGTCGTGCTGAATCGTTTCCGGAAGGCCGTAGCCGGCAAGCTCCCGGCACAGAGCGGCGAAGCGCGGCGCAAACCGGCGCAGGTTCTCAATCTCCGCGTGTTCGAGAGGGAGGTCGAGCTGAAGGAGGCTCTCGAATCGCCCAGGCCACAGCTCCGGCCGGAGATCGGGAACTCCGTTCGCGATGTGGTCGCCGGCGTATGCCGCCTCACCTCGCTGCAGCTCGGCGTACTTCGGCAAGAGGTCGAGCCAGGTCTCGGGTGGGTTGCCGAACGCTCGCATGGGACTTCCGGCATCGGCGAGAAGCAGCCACGACAAATGCTCCTCCCAGGCGATGACTTCAGCGACGCGATCCGGCCATCGCCCGAACAACGAGGCGGTCAGCCGGGGCTCGAAGGCCTGGACGGGAGAGCAAGCCTTGAACCACACGTAACCGCCTTCCACGGGCACCCGCATGACTGTTGACCAGGGGCGCTGGTGGACTTGCTCGATTGGTCCCCGCACCTGGACCTGTGCCCGGATCCAGTCGTCGGCCGTTGGGTTGTCGAACGCTACCCGGCCGACCCCGGCGTCGACGTGTGCCGCGCCAGGTACGCGGCAGCTTCGGCGCGGCGCGCCACCTCCAGCTTCGACAGGATCGTGGACACGTAGTTCTTGATCGTCTTCTCGGCGAGCTTCAGCTCCTTGCCGATCTGCCCGTTGGTGTGCCCCTGCGCGACGAGGGTGAGGATCCGCTCCTCCTGCGCCGACAGCCGCGCCAGCTTCTCGTCGCGCAGGGTCTTGCCCTTGCGCAGGCGGTCGAGCACCGAGCGCGTCACCTCCGGGTCGAGCAGGCTCTTGCCCCCGCCTACCTCGCGGATCGCGCGCACCAACTCGCCGCCCCGGATCTGCTTGAGCACGTAGCCGGCGGCCCCGGCCATGATCGAGGCGAACAGCGCCTCGTCGTCGGCGAACGACGTGAGCATGAGCACCTGCGTCTTCTCCAGCCGCGCCCGGATTTCGCGCGTGGCCTCGATGCCGCTGCCGTCGGCGAGCCGCACGTCCATGACGACGACGTCGGGTCTCGTCCGCTCCGCCTGCGCGATCGCGTCCTTCACCGAACCCGCCTCGGCGACGACTGTCAGGTCGTCGTTGGCGTCGATGAGCGCGCGCACTCCATCGCGTACGACCTCGTGGTCGTCGACGAGCAGGATGCGGATGCGGTCGTTGGCCATCGAGGCCATGTTAGACCGGCACTGTGATCCGCAGACGCGCGCCTCTTCCCTTGCGGCTGATGACCGCGAACGTGCCGCCCATCGCGGATGCGCGGCCGCGTATGTTGCGCAGCCCGTTCCCGGAGGACGTTGCGCGGGCGTTGAACCCCGAGCCGTCGTCCTCGATCGTCAGGATCGCCGACGCGCCGTTGCTGTGCAGACCGATGGTGGCGTGGCCGGCTGAAGAATGGCGGACGACGTTGGACAGAGCCTCCCGCGTCATCTGCACGATCTCGTGCGACTGGGATCCGAGGGCGGCGGCCGCGGCCGGGTCCACGTCGACGGTGACCCGCACGCGCGAGCGCTCCTGCACCTCCTGGCCCAGCAGATGCAGAGCCTGGTCGAGCTGCCGGTCGGCAAGGATCCCGGGGCGCAGGCCGAAGATGTAGTTGCGCAGGTCGCGAATGACCCGGTCGAGCTCGCCGACCGCGCCCTCGACGCGCGACGTGACCTCGGGCGAGCCCGCCATCAGAGCCGTGCTCTGCAGCTTCATGCCCACCGCGAACAGCGACTGGATGATGCCGTCATGCAGCTCTCTGGCGATGCGCTCGCGGTCCTCCATCACGCTCAGCCTGCGCTGGTCCGCCTGGGCGCGGCCGTACTCGATCGCGACCGAGGCCTGGTTGGCGAACGTCTCGACGAGGCGCACCAGCCGCTCCTCGAACACGCGGCCGCCGCGCTGGTTGCCGACCATGAGGGTGCCCATCGCCGCGTCGTGCGCTCGCAGAGGCACGAAGATCGCGGGACCGATGTTGGCCGCGTGGATCAGCGGCTGATGGGCTTTGCGCTCCGCGGCGGCGTCCGCAAACACGAGCGGCTTGCCCGTGGCCATGACCTCGCCCGAAATCGACCTCTGGGCCGGGAGCATGAGGCCTTCGAGGCCCGCCGACCGCTCTCCCACCGCCACCGCGACCGTCAGCTGGCCGGGCACGGGGCTGGAGTTGACGATGATCGCCGTGTCGGCGTTGGCCAGCGCGCGCGCGTCCTCGGCGATGCGCGGCAGCGAGGAGTCGGCGTCGGCGCCGGCGAGGATCTCGCTGGTGATGTCGTGCAGGGAGTCGAGCCAGCGCTCGCGCAGCCGCATCTCCTCGTAGAGAGACGCGTTGGCGACGGCCACCCCCGCCTGCGTCGCCAGGACCACGAGCGAGAGCTCGTCCTCGTCACTGAACGCCGGCGCGCTGCGCTTCTCCGCAAGGTAGATGTTGCCGTACACCTTGCCCATCGCCAGCACCGGGGCGCCGAGGAAGGATTTCATCGGGGGGTGATGCGGCGGAAATCCTGAGGACTTCGGATGCTTGGCCAGGTTCGCCAGCCGCAGCGGCTTTGGGTGGCTGATGAGATACCCGAGCACGCCTCGGCCGCGGGGCAGCGCCCCGATCTCCTTGCGCCGGCGGGCCGAGATCCCCGTCGTCACGAACTCGACCAGCGTGCCGTCACCGCCGATCACGCCCAGGGCGCCGTAGCGTGCATCCGTCACCTGGACGGCCAGGTCGACGATGCGCTGCAGCACGATCGGGAGCGAGAGCTCGGAGGCGAGGGTGAGACCAGCCTCCAGCAAGGCGTCCTTGCGGTCGGCGGTCTCGTCCTTGGCCCTGGCCACGCCAGGAATCTACCGTAGGGCCCACAGGACCGTTCGGCCTGGGCTCGAGTCGGCTAAGTAGGCGTCGGCCGCCGTCGTGGCAGCCGGAACCTCATCCCCGCCCGCTCGATAACGACCGGCTGGCCGTGCCATCCCTTCCAGGCCGCGTCGATCAGGACCGACGTGATTCCAGCCACCGGCACGGCGAACAGCGCGCCGGCGACGCCGCCGAGGTCGGCGCCGACGACGATCGCGAGCAGAGCCACGACCGGGTGCAGGCCCACCGCCCCGCCCGTGATGTGCGGGGCGAGCACGTTGTTCTCGATGACCTGCATGACGATGAAGAACGCGATCACGTAAAGGACGAGAGGGAAGGGCTGGAAGACGCTGATCAGCACGGCCGGCAGTGACGCGAGGATCGGCCCGACCATGGGGATCAGCTCGAAAAGAAAAGCGAGCAGGCCGATGAGCAGCGGGTAGTGAACGCCGAGCAGGAACGATCCGGCGCCGGCGGACACGCCGATGATCGCGGCCATCGTCAGCTGGCCGCGGATGTACGCGCCGAGCACCTGGCTGACGGTGTCCTGCACGAACCTCACCTTGTCCCGCTGGCTGAAGGGGAACATGCGCGTCGCGACCTCGCCCATGCGCCAGCCGTCGACCATGAACCAGAAGCCCAGGATCAGGACCAGCGCCCCGTCCACGACGCCTCCGGCGATGGCCGTGGCGACGGTGACCGCGCTGTCCAGCGCGGAAGCGGTCAGCGCCCGCAGCGAGCCCGAGAGGTCGAAGCCGGAGACTGGGCTGTACCGGCTCACCTGGTCGAGGTATCCGGGTATGCGAGTACCGAAGGCCTCGGCCTGCTGGACGACCGGCGGTCCGAGCAGCAGGATTCCGGCCGCCAGGAGCGCGAGCGCAAAGGCGTAGATGAGCAGCGCCGCCAGCGCGCGAGGCAGGAAGCGCTGCGCCCACGACAGCGCCGGTTCCAGGGCGTAGGCCAGGACCATCGCCAGCAGCACCACGACGACGATGTGGAAGATCCGGCCCAGCACCTGGCTGGCCACCCACAGCATCGCGATCGCCGCCAGCACCACGGCGCACTGGTCTCGCAGGCGCCCCCAGTTCACCTGCTCCATGTGTGGAGAACGCCCCCCTCGCCGAGGGCTACGCGGGCAGCGGCGAGACCGCCACCTCCACGGTGCGGGTTCGCGGGCCGTCCCATTCGCACAGAAAAATCGCCTGCCAGGTGCCCAGCGCCAGCCCGCCGTCCCGCACGGGCGCGGTGCAGCTCGGGCCGACGAGAGCGGTCTTGATGTGGGAATCGGAGTTCCCTTCCCCGTGCCGGTAGTCGCCCGACTTGGGCACGAGCTTGCCGAGCAGCGTCTCCAGGTCGTGCGCCACGTCAGGGTCGTCGCCTTCGTTGATGGTCACGCCGGCGGTCGTGTGTGGCACGAACACGAGGCACATGCCCTCGAGCACGCCGGACCGGCGGACGACCTCCGCGACCTTTTCCGTGATATCGAGCAGCTGCGCGCGGCGCGCCGTCCTGACCTCGAGCTCGGTCCAGCCCATGATCTCAGGTTAGGCGAACCGCAAGAATTACCCGGTGATCCCGCGCTCCACGTACCGGTTGCAGCTGTCCAAGGATTTCCCATTCGCGGCGGCGGCCGCTTGCGCGAGTTATCTCGCCGGCCTCGGCGTGTCGCACGTGTACTGCTCGCCCGTGCTCCAGGCGGCGCGCGGCAGCACGCACGGCTACGACGTCGTCGACCCGACGCGAATCAACGAGGAGCTGGGTGGAGAGGCGGGTTTCCGAAGCATGGTCGCGGCCCTTCGCGCGCACGGCATCGGAGTCGTGCTGGACGTGGTGCCCAACCACATGGCCACCGCCGGGCGCCGGAATCCGTGGTGGTGGGACATCCTCAAGCGCGGCCGCGCCAGTGCGTACGCGGACTATTTCGACATCGATTGGGAGCCGGCGATGTCGCCGGTCAAGGGCAAGGTGCTTCTCGGCGTGCTCGAGGACCGCTACGGGCGCATGCTCGAGCAGGGCGCGATCACGATCGAGACCGGCGGCGAGCCGCTGGTCCGCTATCGCGACCAGGCGTTTCCGCTCTCTCCCGAGTCGATCGACGGCCAGGATCTCGATGCGGTGCGCGGCGACCTCGACGCGTTCGACTCGCTCCTTTTGCGGCAGCACTACCGCCTGGCCTACTGGCGCAGCGCACAGGAGGAGCTGAACTACCGGCGCTTCTTCACGATCGACACGCTCATCGGCCTGCGTGTGGAGATCGACCAGGTGCTCGAGAACAGCCACCGCGTGATCTTCGACCTGGTCGCCGGCGGCAGCGTCGAAGGTCTTCGTGTCGACCACGTCGACGGCCTTCGCGCGCCCGAGGCGTACCTCCGCGCCGTTCGCCGTCACGCGCCCGACGCGTACCTCGTCGTCGAGAAGATCCTCGAGCACGACGAGGTGATGCCCGCGCAGTTCCCGGTGCACGGCACGACCGGCTACGACTTCATCTCCCACGTCGAGGGCCTGTTCGTCGAGTCGGCGAACGAAGAGGCGATGACGGCTCTCTATCACGCCTTCACCGGCGAGCCGCAGCGCTACTCCGACGTGGTGCGCGCGTGCAAGCAGGACATCATGCAGGGCGAGCTGTCGCCCGACCTCGAGCGGCTCACCAGCCTGCTCGTCGACGTGTGCGAGAGGCACCGACGCCACCGCGATCGCACGCGGCGCGAGCTGTCGGAGGCGATTCGCGAGGTGGCCGCGGGCCTGCGCGTCTACCGGACCTACTCGATGCCGGGCTCGCCGGACAGTCCTGCCGACAGCGCGTACATCAAGGAGGCGGTGGACGAGGCCGCGCGCCGCCGGCCCGACGTCGACCCGGAGCTGCTGACGTTCATCGGTGAGGTCCTTCGCCTCGACGAGCACGCCCACGCGGCGGAATCGGAGTTCACGGCTCGCTTCCAGCAGTTCACACCCGCGGTGATGGCGAAGGGCGTCGAGGATACGGCGTTCTACCGCTACAACCGCCTGACGTCGCTGAACGAGGTCGGCGGCGATCCGGGCGCGTTCGGACGACCCGTCGCCGACTTCCACGCGTACTGCGCGCGCACCGCCGAGTCGTGGCCGGCGACGATGCTCACGCTGGCGACTCACGACACCAAGCGCAGCGGCGACGTGCGCGCGCGCATCGACGTGCTCTCGGAGATCCCCGCGGAGTGGGATGCGGCGGTGCGGAGGTGGGCGGAGCACAACGACCCGTACCGCTCGCAGGGCTACCCGGACCGCGCGCTCGAGTACCTGGTCTACCAGACGCTCGTGGGCGCCTGGCCCATCGACGAGGCAAGGCTCGTCGCCTTCCTGCGCAAGGCCGCGCGCGAGGCCAAGGTCCACACCTCGTGGACGAACCCGGTCGCCGCCTACGAGGACGCGATCGCGCAGTTCTGCGCCAACCTCCTGGCCGACACCGAGTTTCTCGGCGACCTGCAGACGTTCATCGGCCGCACCCAGATCGTCACCCACGGCCGGGTCAACTCGCTCGCCCAGCTCGCGCTGCTGCTGACCAGCCCAGGCGTCCCCGACCTGTACCAGGGCTCGGAGCTGTGGGACCTGAGCCTCGTCGACCCCGACAACCGGCGCCCTGTCGATTACGAGGTACGGCGCAGGCTGCTGGCCGAGGTCCCATCCCTGACGGCGGCCGACGTGATGGCGCGCGCCGATGAAGGCGCGCCCAAGCTGTGGCTCATCGCCCGGCTGCTCGACCGGCGCCGCTCCGACCCGGAGCTCTTCACGGCCCTGGCCTACCAGCCGCTCGAGGCGGCGGGCGCCAAGGCGCGGCACGTCGTGGCGTTCGGTCGCGACCGCCTGGCGGTCATCGTGCCGCGACTGCCCGCCGGACTCGGGGGCGTGTGGGCGGGCACGACCATCGAGCTACCTCGGGGAAGCTGGGAGGACGTCCTGACGGGAGCTCGCCGCGAGGGCCGCGTCGAGGTGGCTGCGCTCCTCGAAGCGTTCCCCGTTGCGGTGCTGTCGAGACTGAGCGCGTGACCGATCGCTTTCGCGTGTGGGCGCCCGACCGGCGCCGCGTCGAGCTGGTGGTGGACGGCCGCCGCCACGACATGGCGCCGGGCGAGCGCGGATGGTGGGAGGCGGGCGACGTCTTCCCGGAGCACGGCCTCCGCTACGGCTACTCGCTCGACGGCGGCGAGGTGCGACCGGACCCTCGTTCGCCATGGCAGCCGGACGGCGTGCTCGGCCTCTCCGCCGCCGTCGACCACTCGCACTATCGCTGGAGCGACCTCGGGTGGCAGGGCCGTGACCTCGCCGGAGCGGTGATCTACGAGCTGCACGTCGGCACGTTTTCGACGCCCGGCACCTTCGCCGGCGTGATCGAGCACCTGCCGCACCTCGTCGCGCTCGGCATCGACTTCGTCGAGTTGATGCCGGTCGCGGAGTTCGCGGGCGACCGCGGCTGGGGGTACGACGGCGTCGACCTCTTCGCGCCCCATCACGCCTACGGCGGTCCCGAAGGCCTGAAGCACCTCGTGAACGCGTGCCACGCCGCGGGCCTGGGCGTCCTGCTCGACGTCGTCTACAACCACCTCGGACCCATGGGCAACTTTCTGGCCGAGTTCGGACCGTACTTCACCGGCCGCCACAAGACCGGGTGGGGCCCGGCGCTCAACTACGACGGCGCGCACAGCGACGAGGTCCGCAGGTTCATCGCCGACAACGCGCTCATGTGGATGCGCGACTATCACTTCGACGGCCTGCGCCTCGATGCGGTGCACGCGATCGTCGACCAGTCGCCCGTGCACATCCTCGAGCAGCTGGAGATGGAGACGCGAGAGCTGAGCGCCCGGCTGCATCGCGTCAAGGTCCTCATCGCGGAGTCGGACACCAACGACCCACGGCTCGTTCGCGGCACCGAACGCGGTGGCTACGGGCTCGCGGCCGTGTGGTCGGACGACTGGCACCACTCGGTCCACGCCGCGCTCACCGGCGAGCGCGTCGGCTACTACCGCGACTTCGGCCGGCTCGAGCACCTCGGCAAGGCGCTGCGCCGGGCGTGGGTCTACGACGGCGTGTGGTCCGAGCACCGGCAGCGCACCAAGGGCGGCAGCCCGGAAGGCGTGGAGAGCCATCGCTTCGTGGTCGCGGTCCAGAACCACGACCAGGTGGGCAACCGCGCCGCCGGCGAGCGGCTGGGGGCGCTGGTGGACGAGGCCAGGCTGCGGGCGGCGGCGGCGCTGCTGCTTTCGTCACCCTTCACACCGATGCTGTTCCAGGGCGAGGAGTGGGCGGCGAGCTCTCCGTTCCTGTACTTCACCGCCTTCGACGATCCCAGCCTCGCGCGGGCGGTCAGCGAGGGCCGGCGGCGCGAGCTGGTGGCGTTCGGCTGGGATCCGAAAGACGTGTCCGACCCGCAGGACCCGCAAACTTTCGAGCGCTCGAAGCTCGACTGGGACGAGGTGGGGGAGCCGCCGCACCGCAAGATGCTCGAGTGGTATCGCTCTCTGATCGGGCTTCGCCGCCGGCTGCCCACGATCACGAGCCCCGTTGGCGAGCATGTGGACGTGCAGGTTGACGGTTCCGGCCTCGTCACCTTCCACCGCGACGGCGTGACGGTGCGGGTCGACGCCGGCGGCGATTGGTCGGTCGAGGTGATCGAGGAGTCCCAGCGTGGCTGAGGCCGTGCGCGAGCGCTTCGAGGCCTGGCCCGGCCAGGCCCATCCGCTGGGCGCGACCTACGACGGCGAGGGCACGAACTTCGCGCTGTTCTCAGAGATCGCCGAGGCGGTGGACCTGTGCCTCTTCGACGACGAGGGCAACGAGCGCCGCCTCCGCGTCGAAGAGGTCGACGCCTTCTCGTGGCACGTCTACGTGCCGGGCGTCAAGCCCGGCCAGCGTTACGGCTACCGGGTGCACGGCCCATACGACCCGGCCGCGGGCGCGCGCTGCAACCCCCACAAGCTGCTGCTCGACCCCTACGCGAGGGCGATAGAAGGCCGGGTGGACTGGAACTCGTCGTGCTACGGCTTCGACCTCGCGCACGAGGGCGCGGTGAACATCGAGGACAGCGCGCCGCATGTGTTCAGGTCGGTGGTGCACCACCCGCATTACGACTGGGGAGGTGACAAGCGGCCGGACATCCCGCTGCACAAGAGCGTCATCTACGAGGCGCATCTCAAGGGCTACACGCGCTGCCACCCCGGCGTGCCGGAGCACCTGCGCGGCTCGTACGCGGGCTTCGCGCACCCCGCCGTGATCGATCACCTGCTGTCGCTCGGCGTCACCGCGGTCGAGCTGATGCCGATCCACCAGTTCGTGCACGACCACCACCTCTTGCAGAAAGGCCTGCGCAACTACTGGGGCTACAACACGATCGGCTTTTTCGCGCCGCACAACGAGTACGCGAGCACCGGCCAGCGCGGCGAGCAGGTCGATGAGTTCAAGTCCATGGTGCGGACGCTGCACCAGGCGGGCATCGAGGTCATCCTCGACGTGGTCTACAACCACACCGCCGAGGGCAACCACCTCGGCCCGACGCTTTGCTTCAGGGGCATCGACAACGCGGCCTACTACCGCCTCGTCGCCGAGGACAGGTCGTTCTACTACGACACCACGGGCACGGGGAACAGCCTCAACGTCAGCCACCCGCACACGCTGCAGCTGATCATGGACTCGCTCCGCTACTGGGTCACGGACATGCACGTCGACGGGTTTCGCTTCGACCTCGCGGCCACGCTCGCGCGTGAGTTCCATGAGGTCGACCGGCTCTCGACGTTCTTCGACATGATCCAGCAGGATCCCGTGATCAACCGCGTGAAGCTGATCGCAGAGCCGTGGGACATCGGCGAGGGCGGCTACGCGGTGGGGAACTTCCCCGCGCTGTGGTCGGAGTGGAACGGCCGCTACCGCGACACCGTGCGCGACTTCTGGCGCGGCGAGCCCGCGACGGTGGGAGAGCTCGCGTCACGGCTCACCGGGAGCTCCGACCTCTACCAGGCCGACACCCGGCGACCGGTCGCGAGCATCAACTTCGTCACCGCCCACGACGGCTTCACGCTCCACGACCTCGTCTCCTACAACGAGAAGCACAACGAGGCCAACGGCGAGGGCAACCAGGATGGCGACTCGCACAACCGGTCGTGGAACTGCGGCGCCGAGGGCGGCACGGACGACCCGGCGATCCTCACCTGCCGCGCCCGCCAGCAGCGCAACCTGCTGACCACGCTGTTCCTCTCGCAGGGGGTGCCGATGCTGCTCGCCGGCGACGAGCTCGGCCGGACGCAGGGTGGCAACAACAACGCCTACTGCCAGGACAACGAGGTCTCGTGGGTGGACTGGGAGCACGTCGACGCGCAGCTGCTCGATTTCGCGCGCTGGGTCATCGCGTTCCGGCACCGGCACCCGGTGTTCCGCCGGCGGCGCTGGTTCCAGGGGCGCCCGATTCGCGGCACCGTCGACATCGGCTGGTTCAAACCTGACGGCAAGTCGATGACCGACCAGGACTGGGACGCGTGGCACGCGCGCACGCTGGGCGTGTTCCTCAACGGCAGGGCGATCCAGTCGCACGACGAGCGCGGCCGGACGGTGACCGACGACTCGTTCCTGATGCTGTTCAACGCCCATCACGAGACGATCGAGTGGGTGATCCCGAGGCGGTTCAGGAAGGCCTGGGCGCTCGTCCTCGACACGGCGCGGCTGCAGCCCGAACCGGAGCCGCGGCCCGTGGCCGACCGGGTAACGACGCAGGCGCGATCGCTGCTGGTGCTGCAGGCCATTTAAGCCCTTACGTCTCCCGCTTGCGGGAGAGGGTCAGGGTGAGGGCTAAGAGTCGATCGTGTTCGGCGGCTCCTCGTCGTCCTCGGAGAGGTTCTCGGTTTCGACGAGCGGGTCGGTGTCCTCGTCCGAGTACAGGTCGCGGATCTCGGCGCCGCCGGTCTCGAAGTCGCCCTCGTCATCGGTCGAATCGTCCTCGACCGCCTGGCCCTCGGCCGCCGTCTCGGACACCAGCTGGTCGAACGCCTGCTCCGCCAGCTGCGGCGTTGGGTACTCGTAGAACTCCGCGCCCTCGGGCACCTCGGCACCCTCGGTCTCGTCCACGCCATGCCGGAGGACATAGCCGCGCCCCGTGTCCGGGTCGTGGATCAGCGAGATGTACGTCTGGTCCTCGAGGTGGACGCGTCGTTCGGCCTGGCCGCCGTTTTCCAGATCGAGCAGCCGGCTCAGGATCTGCTCTTCGCTCCGCTCCTCCATGTTGGTTAAACCGTACGACGGGGCGACTTACTCGCGCCGGGCGCTAGTGTCCTGCCACCGAAGTTCGTTGACAAAATCGGGCGATGCTAGCGAGGATCTCGTCGGCGGTCTTGATCCACAGGAAAGGCTTGGCCGAGTCGTTGCAGGTGGCCAGGTAGAGCCGAATCGCGTCTTCGAGTTGTCG
>DATGEO010000141.1:0-4392 GCA_035310015.1 Candidatus Dormiibacterota bacterium
TTCGGCGGATCGTGTAGGTGATTTGGCGAACATGCTCAACCGCGCAGCCCTGATACTTCGCTACAAGCAGCCCTTCGTCGATTGGATCAATGCCGTCGACCCATCTCCGACATCCCACCTGGTCACCTTGGCCGACGTTAACTCGGAGCGCACGGTCTACCTGATCGAAGTCGAAGACGAGGAGGAATTGGCCGGGTGGCTAAGGCGTCACCACAAAGAGCTCTTCGAGGAAGAGTTGTGTGGCTGGTACACGGACCCCAAGCTCTGGCCGCGGGACCGCTCTCTCAAGCTGCTGATGGAGTGGTGCGCCATGGAGCTGAATACTGTGGTCCTCGATCTCGGTGACTCGCTGATCGAGGAAGATGATTGAGACGGGGGTGGCACGATTGTGCCCGAATGAATTTCTGTGCCCCACAGCCTAGCCCGGCGAACGGACGCCGGTCGAGGGTGGTTAGGCGGCTCCCGAGGCTCAGTGCACCGGCACCACCAGCCAGCGCAGGCAGAAGACGGCGAGCGCCAGCACCGCAAAGGGAACCGGCGCCGGCGGCTCGTGGCGGCGTAGGTGGTAGACCGTCGCGCTGACCGCGACCAGCGCGAGGCAGATGGCCGCCAGCGGCGTCAGCCAGGGCAGGAATCGGGCAGCCGCCGGGCCGATCAGGGCGATCGCGCCGAGGAGCTCGGCGACGCCTATGAAGCGGCGGAACCACGTCGGTATCGCCGGCGGCCAGCGGCCCTGGTCGCGCATCCGGGCGACCAGCGGCTCGGGTGCGAACAGGAACATCACGGCGTGGAAGACGAAGAAGGCTGCGAGCAGTGCCTGAAGACTCCAGGCGACGACTTGAAGAAGCATGCACCGAAGGGTAGGCGGCCGCCGGCCGCCGCCCAAGCCGGAAATCACTCAGGTGAGGTACTCAATTTCGGCGCGGGACAGGAGCCGGTTGGCCACCGCCCAGGCGGCGATTTGGGTGCGGGACGTGAACCCGAGCTTGTCCAGCACCCGCTGAACGTGATTTTCGACGGTCCGGACCGACAGGTGCATTGACTCCGCGATCTCGCGGTTGCTCAGCCCGCGCGCGATCATCCCGGCCACCTCTGCCTCGCGCCGGCTGAGCCGGGGCAGATGTCGCTCCAGTTCCTTCGCCAGCCTGGCCGCCGCCGCCCCCAGGGGCCGCATTCCAAGCCGCTGCGCCGTCCGGCCGGCGGCCCGCGCCAGCTCGGCCGCCTCGGCGGCGCGCCCCTGCTGCGCCTTGACGCGCGCGAGCTCGAGCTGGGCGTGGGCGGTGTAGGGCGCGGCGCCCGCGCGCCGGTTGGCCGTGATTGCCTCCTCAAGCTCTTCGGCGGCTTCGCCCAGGCGGCCGAGCGCCGCGTCCAGCATCCCCGCGACCCGCGCCACCGAGCCGAAGCAGGCGACGGCGCCCGCTCCGCTAGCGATGAAGAGGCGGCCATGGGGCGCGAGGAATCCGTGCAGCCAACTCTGCTGCTCGGGAGTGCCGGTGGCGGTGGCGATCTCGGCGAGAAGCGCCGCGACCATCAACGACTGCCGCCCGGGAGGCGACGCCGAGAGCCAGGCGAGCGACTCGTCAAGGAGTTCGCGCGCACGGTCATCGTGGCCGAGGCCGAGCTCCATCCGCGCCGAGAGGATGGCGAAGGACGGCCGCATCGGCGGCTGGACTAGCTCGTGGAGCGCCCGCGCCGGCTCCATCAGCTCCGGCCGCCCGAGCTCGAGGCCGACCGCGCCCTGGAACCAGCGGTGGAACACGCCGGTCATCGCGTGGTGCGCCGGTCCCCAGGCTCGGAGGGCCTCGTCGTTGAAACTCAGCGCCTCCTCGAAGCCACCGGTCGCCTGCGCCAGCGCCGCCTGTGTGCGCAGCAGGTGCCACTTGAACAGGGGCTGCCGCAGCCGGTCGACGACCACCTCGAGGTCGGCGATCTCACTGGGCACGGACGCCAGGTCGCCGGACTGGAAGCCGGCGTCGATCCGCCAGAGATGGCCCCATGCCGCGTGGCTCGGCGGACCCCCGCCGGCGGCGATCTCGATCAGGCTGGTGCCCAGGTGGCGCCGCTCGCCGATGCCTTCGGGGAGCGACGCGACCGTGTGGCGGGCGTAGATCGCGGCCACCAGCGCATCGGCATCCCTGGAGAGCTCGGCGAGCTCGACCGCCTCCCGGCTGAGGGCGTCGTTGCGCTCCGGCCGCCCGACGGTGTCGAGGATCCGGGCCAGCTGCGCGAGCAGCTGCGCGCGAAGAGCCGGATAGCGATCGCCGGCGCTGGCGAGCGCGCTTTCACAGAGCGCCTGCAGAGCGGGGTGCACGGCGGCGTCGGCGACGTCCTGGATCACCAGCACGCTTTTCGCCTCGAGGTCGCCGCGGTGCAGCTCGCGGGCCGCCCGGGCGGCATCGACGCAGCTCGCGAGGCTGTCGCGCATCAGCCCTGCCCGGTACTGGGCGAGCGCGAGATCATGGAGCAGCCGCCAGCGGCGGAGCGGGTCCGAGGTCTTCAGCGGCAGGCTTTCGAGCGCCATCCCGAGGAGCCTCGCCGCCTCCTCGTAGGCCAGCTGCTCCATGGCTTCGGCCGCCGCGCGCGCCGCGTACTCGACGGCCTTTTCCCAGGACGCTTCGCCCCCCGCCTCGTACCAGTGGTGAGCCAGCTCGGGCAGGCTCGCCGGTGGATTCGAGCGTTCGAGGATCTCGGCGACCTGGTGGTGACGCAGCAGCCGGGTGCGGGTGGGGAGATCCTGGTAGAGAAATTCGCGGATGAGGTCGTGGGCGAAGGCGTAAGTTCGCGGCGACCCCCGCCGGATCAGGGCGTCGGCCTCGGCCTCGTCGATCAGGGGCAGCAGCGACGAGCGCTCGACGCCGGTCAGCGCGGCCAGGAGCTCGACGTCGAACTCGCGGCCGAGCACGGAGGCCGCGGCCAGCGCCCTCCGGCACTCCTCGGAGAGGTGGTCGAGCCGGCGGCCGACGACCTCGCGAACGCCTTCCGGAAGCGTCCACGCCCCGAGCCGGCCCTCGACCGACAACAGCCGGCCGATCTCACCGACGTAGAAGGGGTTGCCGCCGGCCTGCTCGTGGACGGCGCGGGCCAGGGCGGGATCGCTCTGCCCATCGCCGACCAGATATTCGGCCACGTCGGTCTCCTCGAGCCCCTGCAGCCTCAGGCGCCGGGTTCCCGGCTCTCGCGCGAGCTCGGGCAGCGCCGCCGCCAGTGGACCCCGGCGGCCGAGCTGGACGTCGCGATAGGTCGCGATCACGAGCAGCCGCAGCGCGTGCACCTCGCCGGCGAGATGCCGGAGGAGGGCCAGCGACCCGGCGTCCGACCACTGGAGGTCGTCGAGGACGACGGCCAGGGGCCGCGCCGCGGTCGCCGAGCGAAAGACCTGCGCGGCCGCTTCGAAGAGCAGGAACCGCTGATCAGCGCCGGCTCCGGCGGCGCCGCCTGCGGAGGCGGCATCGAGCTCGGGCAGAAGCCGCGCCAGCGCGGCGGCCGCCGCCGGGTCAGGCAGGCGGACCGCGTCGGGCTGGAGCGCTGACACCGCCCGCAGCACCTGGACCCAGGGCCAGTAGGGCGGCACTCCCTCCAGCTCGACGCAGCGTCCCCACACGACCGGCACGCCCGACGCGGCGGCGGACTCCAGGGCGTGCTCGGCGAGTCGCGTCTTGCCGATGCCCGGCTCGCCGCCGATCAGGAAGAGCCCGCCCCGACCGGCGACGAGCGCGTCGACCGCTGCCCGAAGCTCAGCCAGCTCGCGCCGGCGGCCGACGAATGAACCCATCGATGGGCATTCTCAGCCGCGGGACGGAATCACGCTGGCGCCGCCTCGACGATCTGGACGTAGGAGCCGGTCTCGGCGGTGCGCAAGCGCCGGAGTCCGGCATCGGCCAGCAGCGCGTCGAGCTCGCGAGCGGTGCGCTCGTGACCGCCGAACCCGGTCAGCATCACGAGGTCGAGCAGCGGCAGCAGCGGCTGGCTGCCGTCCTCGGGCACGACCGGGTCGACGATCACCACCCGGCCGCCGGGACGCAGCGAACGGGCGGAGTTGCGGAGGATGGCGCCGGCGTGCTCGTCGTCCCAGTCGTGGAGGATGAGCTTGAGGACATGGACGTCGGCCTCCGGGATCGCCTCGAAGAAGTCGCCCGGAACTAGCTCGCAGCGGCCGATGACGCCGCGCTGGGTAAGG
This sequence comes from Candidatus Dormiibacterota bacterium, assembly GCA_035310015.1. Taxonomy (GTDB): domain Bacteria; phylum Chloroflexota; class Dormibacteria; order Dormibacterales; family Dormibacteraceae; genus DATGEO01. The sequence continues at coordinate 4,178 of DATGEO010000141.1, forward strand.
AGGGAGCGAGCCAGCGGCAGCACCTCCGAGCGCTCGAGCAGCGTCCCGCGCAGGTGCGGGTTGCGGTCGAGGAGCGCCGCGAGGAGCGTCCCCGAGCCGCCGCCGGCGTCGACCACGTGCTCCGCCTCCGACAGGTCGACCGCCTCGACCAAGGGCGCCGTCACCATCTCGGACACCCCCGCCATCGCGGCCGAGAACTCCGCCAGCTCGTCCTC
>DATGEO010000142.1:0-12549 GCA_035310015.1 Candidatus Dormiibacterota bacterium
GCTGTGCCGGGAGAGCGTCTACAAGTACGTCGACCAGTGGGTCGCGTTCAGCCAGCGCATGGCGTTCTGGCTCGACTACGAGCACGCCTATTGGACGCTGACGTCCGACTATATCCAGTCCGTCTGGTGGGCGCTGAGCGAGATGTGGAAGCAGGGGCTCATCTACAAGGGCTTCCGCGTCGCCCCTTACTGCCCGCGCTGTGCGACGCCGCTTTCGAGCCATGAGCTCGCGCAGGGTTATCGCGACAACGTGCCCGACCCGAGCGTGTTCATCCGGTTCCGGCTGAAGAGCGACCCGAAGACCTCGATCCTGGCGTGGACGACCACGCCCTGGACGCTGCCGGGCAACGTTGCGCTCGCCGTGGACAGCGACATCGACTACGTGAAGGTCAAGCAGGACGACGAGCTCCTGATCCTCGCGGAGGCGCTCACGTCGGTGCTTGACGGGCCTTTCGAGGTCGTGGGGAGGATGAAAGGCCGGGACCTGGTCGGACTCGACTACGAGCCGGTGTATCCCTACTCGATCCCCAAGGAAGGGCGCGCGCACTACGTCGTCGCCGCGGATTTCGTCTCCACCGACGAAGGCACAGGCGTCGTGCACACGTCCGCGCTGTATGGCGTCGACGACCTGCGCCTGTGCCAGCAGGAGGGCATTCCGTTCCAGCACACGGTCGATCTCAACGGCCGCTTCTATCCCTACGTCGAGAAGTTCGCGGGCATGAGCGTCAAGGATGCGAACCCGCTCATCCAGCACGACCTCAAGGAGCGCGGCCTCCTCTACAAGGCGGAGACGATCCTGCACACGTACCCGGAGTGCTGGCGCTGCAAGACGCCGCTCATCTACTACGCGCTCGACTCGTGGTACATCCGCACGACCGAGCGCAAGGACGAGCTCATCGCCAACAACAACGCGACCAACTGGGTGCCCGCGCACGTCAAGACCGGGCGCATGGGCGACTGGCTGCAGAACAACGTCGACTGGGCGATCTCGCGGTCCCGCTACTGGGGCACGCCGCTCCCGTTCTGGGTGTGCGAGAAGTGCGGCGAGCAGCGATGTGTCAGCTCCGCCGCGGAGCTGGGTCTGAAGGACGGCTTCGACCTCCACCGCCCGTACATCGACGAGGTCACGCTCGAGTGCAAGAAGTGCGGCGGGGTCATGCGCCGCGTGCCCGAGGTGCTGGACGGATGGTTCGACTCCGGGGCCATGCCCTTCGCGCAGCGCGGCTACCCGCGCGCGGGCAAGGAGCTGTTCGAGCAGACCTTTCCCGCCGACTTCATCTCCGAGGCGATGGACCAGACCCGCGGCTGGTTCTACTCGCTGCTCGCGGTCTCGACGCTTCTCTTCAAGCAGAACGCCTACCGCAACGTCATCTGCCTGGGCCTCGTGCTCGACCCGAAGGGCCAGAAGGCGTCCAAGTCACGCGGCAACGTGCTCGACCCGAACTACCTGTTCGACAACTTCGGCTCGGACGCCGTGCGCTGGTACTTCTACACCTCCTCGCCTGTCGGCGAGAACTACCGCACCGGTGCCGACACGTTGAGGGACACCGTGCAGCAGTTCCTGCTGCCGCTGTGGAACTGCTACGCCTTCCACGTCAACTACGCGGTCGTCGACGACTTCGACCCGAACCGCACCCAGGTGCCGGCGGCGGAGCGCCCTGTGCTCGACCGCTGGCTGCTGTCGAAGCTGGCCGTCCTGGTCAAGACGGTCGACTCCGAGCTGGCCGGCTACGACGTCAACGGCGGCTCGCGGCCCATCCAGGCGTTCGTGGACGACCTTTCGAAGTGGTACATCCGCCGCTCGCGCAGCCGTTTCTGGAAGTCGCAGTCGGACGCGGACAAGCTCGCCGCGTACCAGACCCTGCAAACGGCCCTCGTGACGGTGGCGCGCCTGCTCGCGCCCTTCACGCCGTTCGTCGCCGACGCGATCCACCGCAACCTCACCGGCGGCAGCGTGCACCTCGCGGACTTCCCCACGGTCGACGCGTCGGCGATCGACCCGACCCTGGAGGAGCAGATGGCCGCCGCCCGCCGCATCGTCGAGGCCGGCATGGCCGCGCGCGACTCCGCGCGCATCAAGGTGCGGCAGCCGCTGCGCTCGATCGCTGTCCCCGGTGACCCCCTCCCAGAGGAGATCGCGGCCATCGTCCGCGACGAGCTCAACGTCAAGGCCATCACGTTCGGGGCGCCGGAGGTGCAGCTCGACACCGACATCAGCGAAGACCTCAAGCTCGAGGGGCTGGCCCGCGAGCTGGTGCGGATGATCAACGACCTGCGCCGGCAGCTCGGCTTCAACGTCGAAGACCGCGTGCTCGCGCGTTACGAGGCCGACGGCATGCTGGCGATGGCGATCGAGCGCCACGCCGACTACATCAAGCGCGAGACGCTCGCGCTCGAGCTGAAGCCGGGTCGCGACGAAGGGTTCCGGGGCGAGGAGCGTCCGCTCGAAGGAGAGCAGGTGTGGATCGGACTGAAGAAGAGCTGACCCTCACCATCGGCCCGGGGAAGATCGCCTTCGTCGTGGTGGCGGCGCTGGTCTTCATCGCCGACCGCGTGACCAAGAGCCTGGTTTCCGACAATGTGCCGTACGGCACCGAGCTCGCCGCCATCGACCACCTGGTGTGGATCACCAACATCCACAACTCAGGGGCGGCCTTCGGTCTCGCGCCCGCGCTGGCGCTCGTCTTCCTCGTGGCCTCGATCGCCGTCTCGGTCGGGCTCGTCGTCTACGTCGCGACCCACCGCAACCACCTGCTCGTCGACGCCGTCCTCGGGCTCATCCTCGGCGGCACGATCGGCAACGGCTTCGACCGCGTGATGTACGGCACCGTGACCGACTTCATCGCCACGCACTGGTGGCCGGTGTTCAACGTGGCCGACTCGGCGGTCAGCATCGGGGTGGTGCTGCTGGTCCTGGGGTACCTGATACGGAAGCCCCGCGCCGCCTGACGGCGGAGGCGCCGTCGCCTCGGGTCGACCGCTTCCTCGCCGAGCACGTCGAAGGCCTTACCCGCTCCGCCGCGCAGCGGCTCATCAGGGAGGGACGCGTGGCGCTCAACGGCGCGACGCCGCGGGCCTCCGACCATGTGGGCGCGGGCGACGTCGTCGAGTTCCAGCCGCCGCCGCGGCGGCCCGGCGCGGCTTCCGCCGAGCCCATCGCACTGCGGGTCGCCTACGAGGACGAGGACCTGGTGGTCATCGACAAGCCCGCGGGCATGGTCGTCCACCCGGCGCCCGGCCATCACTCGGGCACGCTGGTCAACGCGCTCCTCGGGCTAGGCGGCACGTGGTCGACCGCCGGAGGGGAGGAGCGGCCTGGCATCGTGCACCGTCTCGACAAAGGCACGAGCGGGCTCATCGTCGCGGCCCGCAACGACCTCGCCCACCGCTCGCTCGCGGCGCAGCTCAGCGACCGCACGCTGAGCCGCACCTACCTGGCCATCGTTCGCGGCTCGGTCCGTTCGGATGCGGGCGAGCTCGAAGGCGCCATCGGCCGCCACCCGAAAGAGCGCAAGCGCATGGCCATCGTCGCGTCGGGCCGCTTCGCGCGCACGCGCTACGAGGTCGTCGAGCGCAAACGCACGCATACACTGCTGCGCTGTGACCTGGACACGGGGCGCACGCACCAGATCCGCGTTCATCTCGCGGCGCTCGGCCATCCGATCGCCGGCGACGCGGAGTACGGTGGTCGCAAAGCTGGCGAGCCGCCCCGGCCGATGCTGCACGCCTGGAGGCTCCGGCTGCGCCACCCCCGCACGCGAGTGGAGATGAGCTTCGAGGCGCCGCCGCCCGCGGATTTCGAGGCCTACTGGGCGTCGCTTTCGTGAGCCGGCCGGGCCGCGCCTTCGTCATCTCCGGGCCGTCCGGCGTCGGCAAGGACGCCGTGATCGAGAAGCTGGTCGAGGCCGACCCCAACCTCGAGCGGTCGGTTTCCTTCACCACGCGGCGTCCGCGCGCGATGGAGAAGGACGGCGTCGACTATTCCTTCGTGAGCCGCGAAGACTTCCAGCGCCTGATCGACTCCGGTGAGCTGCTCGAGCACGCGACGTATGACGGCAACCTCTACGGCACCTCCGCCCGTCGCGTCGAGCGCCTCCGTTCCGCCGGCCACGACGTCATCCTCAAGATCGACGTCAAGGGCGCCGAGCAGGTGCGCGAGAAGCTGCCGCAGGCCACCTACATCTTTCTCGCGCCGCCGTCCATGCAAGAGCTCCTCCGGCGCACCACGCAGCGCCAGACCGAGAGCGCCGAGGACCGTTCCGCGCGGCAGATGATCGCCGAGACCGAGATGAAGTACGCGTCGCAGTACGACCACGTCGTCGTCAACGACGACCTCGACAAGGCGGTGCGGGACGTGCTCGACATCATCCGCGGCGTCCGCGCGCGTAAAACTTAGAGCGCTCCAATGCCCCTGGACCCAACCCCGATACCGCCCGAGCTGCGCGGCGCGCGCGTGGCGATGCTCATCGCCGGCGGCGTCGCCACCTACAAGCTGGTCGACCTGGCTTCGGCGCTGACGCAGGCCGGCTGCGAGGTTCGGGTGGCGATGACCGCGTCGGCCACGCGCTTCGTGGGACCGCCGAGCTTCGAAGGCGTCACGGGAACCCGCGTGCTGACCGCGCTGTGGGCGCAAGGCGAATCGCCCGAGCCGCACGTGGCGCTCGGCGACTGGGCGCAGGTGATCCTGCTCGCGCCGGCCACCGCGAACGTCATCGCCCGGGCCGCGCGCGGACAGTCGGACGACGTCGTGACGGCGACCCTGCTGGCGGCGCGCTGCCCGGTGGTCGTCGCCCCGGCGATGAACGACGCGATGTGGGCGAAGCCGGCGGTGCAGGAGAACATCACCACGCTGCGCACTCGCGGCATGGTCGTGGTGCAGCCCGCGTCGGGTCACCTCGCCAGCGGACACGTGGGCGAGGGCCGTCTCGCCGGTCCGCCCGCGATCCTGCAGGCGATGGCCAACGCGCTGCGCTCGCGCTACGACCTGGCCGGACGCCGGGTCGTGGTGACCGCCGGCGGGACGCGCGAGCCGATCGACCCGGTGCGCTACATCGGCAACTACTCGAGCGGAAAGATGGGGGAGGCGATGGCGGCCGCGGCCGCCGACCGCGGCGCGCGGGTGAGCCTGATCACGACGATCTCGCATCCGCCGCACCGCGGAGTCGACACGCGCCCGGTCGAGACCGCCGAGGACATGCTGGGCGCGCTGCGCGAGGAGATCGGGGGTGCCGACCTGCTCGTGATGGCCGCCGCCGTCGCCGACTTCCGGCCCGCGCAGCCCGCCGGCCACAAGATCCGCCGCGAGGAGACGCCGCGCCTCACGCTCGAGCTCCAGCCCGTGCCCGACCTGCTCGCGGCGCTGAGCGAAGACCCGGCGTCGAGCGGGGTGTTTCTCGTCGGCTTCGCGGCCGAGGGCAGTGAGCTGGACGCGAAAGCCGCCGACAAGGTGCGGCGCAAGGGCCTGCACGCGATCGTCGCCAACGACATCTCGCGCCACGACATCGGCTTCGGCAGCGACTACAACGAAGGCCTGATGCTGTTCGCGGACGGCACGCGGCACGAGCTGCCGCGGATGACCAAGCGCGAGATGGCCGACCGCATCCTCGACCTCGTGCTCCCCAAGCTGCGCCACTAGTCATGCCCCTTTACGCCGAGGTGGCGGTCGAGGCGGCGCGAGCGCTCGACCGCGAGACCTACAGCTATTCCGTGCCCGAGGCTCTCGACATCGTGCCCGGGCATCGGGTGACCGTGCCGTTCGGACGGCGCACGACGTACGGCTTCGTCGTATCGCTCGGCACCGAAGAGCCGGACGTGGAAGTCAAGCCCATCACGGCCGCGAGCGCCGAGCCCATGCTGCTGCCGCACCAGGTCGAGCTGGCGCGCCTGGTCGCGGATCACTACTGGGTGCCGCTCATCGAGTGCATCCGCGCGATGCTGCCGCCGCGCGTGCGCCGCAGCGGAGCGGCGGGCTCGGAGCCGTCCAGCCGCCAGCGCCGGCACAGCCGGCTGCTCGACCTGGCGCTGGGCCCGCAGCCGCACCAGGACGCGCCGGTCTTGACCTCGGAGCAGGAGGCGGCGCTCGAGGTGATCGACTCCAACCCGCTGACGCTCCTGCACGGCGTCATCGCCAGCGGCAAGACCGAGGTCTACCTCGCCGCCGCCAGGCGGGCGCTTGCGCGCGAGCTGCGGGTGCTGCTGCTGGTGCCGGACATCTCGCTGACGCCGCAGCTGGTGGAGCGCGTGCGCGCGCGGCTGGACGCGCCGGTCGCGGTGCTGCACAGCCAGCTCACCGAGCTCGAGCGCGCGCAGCAGTGGTGGCGCGTTCGCCGCGGCCAGGCCGCGGTGGTTCTGGGCAGCCGGTCGGCGGTGTTCGCGCCCATTCCGCGCCTCGGCCTCATCTGCCTCGACGAGGAGGGCTCGGCCGCCTACAAGCAGGACCGCACGCCGCGCTATGAGGCGGGTTGGGTGGCGCGGCGCCTGGCGCAGGTGACGGGCGCGCGCATGGTCGCCGGCTCGGCGACGCCGAGCGTGGTCACATTTCACGAGGCGTCGACCGGCGCCTACGCGCTGGCGACCATGACCAAGCGCGTGCGCGGCAGCGATGCGGCCGTGGAGCTGATCGACATGCGCGACGAGCTGACGGCCGGCAACCGGCAGCCGCTGTCGCGGCGCCTGCTGCAGGTCGTCGACGACACGTTGCGCAACGAGGAGCAGACGATCCTCTATCTCAACCGTCGCGGCCTCGCGACCTACGTCATGTGCCGCGAGTGCGGCAAGTCGGTGCAGTGCCTGGGCTGCTCGGTGGCGCTCGTGCAGCACCAGGAACTTGATGGAATGCTGGTCTGCCACTACTGCGGCTACTCGCGGCCGATGCCCGCCGTGTGCGACTACTGCGGCAGCCGCCAGGTGCGCGCGCTGGGCATGGGGACGCAGCGGCTCGAGGGCATGGTCAAGCGCCTGTGGCCGCAGGCACGCGTGCTGCGCCTGGACAGCGACGTCGCGCGCGGACCCGACGCTTACTTCGACATCTGGGAGACGTTCAGCCGCGGCCAGGCGGACATCCTCGTCGGCACGCAGCTGGTCACGCGCGGGCTGGACCTGGCAGCGGTCACGTGCGTCGGCGTCGTCGACGCCGACCTGCCGCTGCACTTTCCCGACTACCGCTCGGCCGAGAACACGTTCTCGCTCGTGGTCCAGGTCGCCGGGCGCGCCGGGCGCGACGGCAGGCCCGCGCGCGTGGTGGTGCAGACGAGCAACCCCGAGCACTACGCGCTCCGCTGCGCGGCGACGGCCGACTACGAGGGCTTCTACACCGCCGAGCTGCCGGCGCGGAAGGCGTTCAGCTTCCCGCCGTTCGCCGAGCTGGCGGTGCTGACGCGCACCGACGCCGACGACGGCCGCGCCGCGGCCTCGGCCCGCGAGGCCGCGGAGGCCATCGCCACCGGGCTGCTCACCGAGGGCGTCGAAGGCATCCGCGTCATGGGCCCTTCGCCCGCCTTCATCCACCGGCTGCGCGGCGAGTACCGCTGGCAGGTCACATTGAAAGGAATGGGCCTCGAACGCGCACGGCACCTGGCGCCGCGCGGCCGCGGATGGAGCTTCGACGTCGACCCGGTCACATGAGATAGGAGGAGCGGAGTGGCGCTGCGAACGGTCGAGGAACGGAAGCGGGACGTGATGGCGGTCCTGGACGGACAGGGACAGATGTGGCTGGCGACCGCTCGCGAGGGCCGGCCTCACGTGATCGGCGTGTCGGCGTGGTGGGACGGGGCCGACCTGGTGCTGGCCACAATCGGCACCAGCCTCACCGCCCGCAACCTGCGCGACGCCGGGGCGGGGACGCTGGTCGCCGGCACGCCCGACGACGCGGTCGTGATCGACGCGCAGCTGATCGAGTCGATGCCGGCTCGAGATGCCGACGAGGTGGCGACCGGTTTCTCGAGCGCGATGGGCTGGGACCCGCGCGACGTGGGGGAGGGCTGGGAGCTCTTCCGGCTGCGGGCGTCCAGGATCCAGGCTTTTCGCGGCTACGACGAGGTCGAGGGCCGGGACGTCATGCGCAAGGGACGCTGGCTGGCTTAGCTCGCGAGTACGCTGGGTAAAATCGCAAACGTGGCCGTCCGCCCGATCCTGAACTTCGATCAACCCGTGCTGCGCGAAAAGGCGAAGAAGGTCGCCCGCGTCGACACGTCCATCCAGCGGCTCATCGACGACCTGGCCGAGACGATGCTTGCCGCCCCCGGCGCCGGCCTGGCCGCGCCCCAGATCGGCGTCCCGCTGCGCGTGTGCGTGGTCAAGGGCGACGAGAACCAGATCTGGGCGCTGGTCAACCCCGTGATCGTCAAGAGCGACGGCGTGCAGGTCGGCTACGAGGGCTGCCTGAGCTACCCCGGGTGGGTGGGCGAGGTGGCGCGCTACGAGACGGTGGTCGTGAAGGGCCGCAACCGGCGCGGCAAGGAAGTGCGCATTAAGTCGAGCGGCTTCACCGCGCGGGCGTTCCAGCACGAGCTCGACCACCTGGACGGCGTCCTGTTCATCGACCGGCTGACGAACCTCGATACGCTGCAGCGCGTCGAGGACCTGCAGGCCGAGGACCAGGAAGCCGGCGTGGCCGCCGCCGCGGCCGCGGGCTAGGCGGCACCACCTTCCTGAAGATCGTCTTCGTCGGCACGGCGGAATTTGCCGTGCCCTCGCTGCGGGCGCTGATCGACGCGCGGCATCACGTCCTGCTCGTGGTCACGCAGCCCGACCGTCCGGCCGGCCGCGGCCTGAAGGTGACCGCCCCGCCGGTGAAGACCGCGGCGCTCGAGCTCGGGCTCGACGTATTCCAGCCGGAGAAGATCCGCGAGGCGAATGCCGTCGAACGGCTTCGCGTACTGTCCCCAGATCTCCTGGTCGTCGTCGCGTACGGACAGATCCTTCCGAAGACGGTGCTTGACACAGCGCCGCTCGGCGCCGTCAACGTCCACGCCTCCCTGCTGCCGCGGTGGCGGGGCGCAGCGCCGGTGGCGCACGCGATCCTCGCGGGCGATCATGAGACGGGCGTGACGATCATGAAGATGGACGAGCACCTGGACCACGGGCCTGTGCTGGCGGCTCGCGAGGTCGCCATCGAGCCGCACGAAGACGCGACGGCGCTCACGAAGCGGCTCGCGGACGTCGGCGCGTCGCTGCTGGTCGAGACGCTGGAGCGCGTGGATTCGATCACGCCCGCGCCCCAGGATGACGCGCGAGCAACGGTCGCGCCCCGGCTCCGGCGCGAGGACGGTGAGCTCGACTGGTCGGCGGGCGCGGACGAGATCGACCGGCGCGTGCGGGCCTTGCAGCCGTGGCCCGGCGTGACGCTGCCGACGGCGCGCGGGCGCGTGAAGGTGCTGAGCGGCCACGTCGAAGGTGATCGCTACGTGCCGGACATGGTCCAGGTGCCGGGCCGCAAGCCCGCGCCGGCGGCGCAGGTGCTGCGCGATGCCTGAGAAGAAGGACGGCGACCGGCCGCGCGACGTGGCGGTCAACCGCCGCGCCTATCACGACTATTTCGTCGACGAGACTTACGAGTGCGGAATGATGCTGACAGGCACCGAGGTCAAGTCCATTCGCAACGGTCGGTGCAACCTGCGCGACGGATACGTCCGCATCGACGGCCATGAGGCGTGGTTGGAGAACGTGCACATCTCGCCGTACGCTCAGGGCAACCTGATGAACCATGAGCCGATGCGTCCGCGCAAGCTGCTCCTGCACCGCAAGCAGATCGCGAGCCTCATCGGGAAGGTGAAGCAGAAGGGCTACACGTTGATCCCGCTGCGGGTGTACTTCCTGCGCAACCACGCGAAGGTCGAAGTCGGGCTGTGCCGCGGCAAGCGGCAGTACGACAAGCGCGAAGCGATCGCCGAGCGGGACGCGAAGCGCGAGATCGAGCGGGCGATGCGGAGATGAAGGTGCTGTTCGTGGCGGGCTTCGGCCCCATCGCATCCGACGTCGAAGCATCCAGGCGCCTGTACGAAGATGCGCTTGGAATCGCCTTCAAGATCGAGGACGGCGACTACCGGCACACCGAGGAGCTGAAGGGGGCCAACTCGTTTGCGATCAGGGCGCTGTGAGGCGCCGGGCGGGCCAGAAAGGTCCGGGCGCCGGCACTCGACGCTGCTCTCGGCCTGGAAGGCGTCCGGGAGCCGGCACTCGCACGCCGGGACTTATTACGCCGCGAGGTTGATGCCGATCGCGCGGAGGCGCTTGTTCAGCGATTCCATCGCGTAGGCGACGATCTCGCTCTCCGTGTAGCCGAACTCGGTCACGTAGCTCGGGTCGGGCGGGTCGAGCGTGCCGGAGATCAGCGGCAGGCACTCGACGAGCGTCTTCTGGATCAGCGGCGCGTACCGCTCGCCGTCCTCGCGCACCGCCTCCTGCAGCACCTTGATGCCGAAGCTCACGTGCCGCGACTCGTCGCGCGCCACCGCGGTGAAGCCTTTGTAGAAGCCGCGATCGTTGAGGCCCTGGTCGCGCATCGACTCGAGCTCGAAGCGCTGGCCCGTGAGCGCGATCGTGGCCTCGATGACGATGTGGTAGAGGGTCACGCCCTCGACGAAGGCGTCGAAGTCCTTGGGGTTGCTCGCGAGCCGCTGCGCGGTCGAGGGCAGCCGGTCGTAGAAGAGCTCGTTGTAGCCCTCGTTGGCGTCGGGCCGGATCTCGACCAGCAGCTCACCGAGGTTCTTAGCGTCCGTGCCGGCGACCTCGTGCCACCAGCGGTCGAAGAAGACGGTGTGCCGTGCCTCGTCGACCATCTGCGTCGACAGGAAGATCTCCATCTCCGGCGTAGGAGCGGCCCAGACGAACGGCGCGAGCGTGGCCGTCACGCGCTCCTCGCCGTTGAAGAACAGCCGGTGCGACCACAGCGTGGCCTTGCGGTCGAGGTCGGTCGCCTCCAGCCAGTCCTGGCGATCGAGCGTGAAGTCGAGATCGGAGACCGCCCACTGCTGCGCCTCCCAGCGCCGGTAGAGGTCCATGTAGGAGGGCATGTTCTCGATACCGCGGTCGATGAACGAGAGCACGTCGTCGATGCGGATGTCGCCCATCTCGCGCAGGTTGGCGCGCGCGATGCGGTCGAGGTCGACGGTCATCGCGCTCCAGTGTAGGATCGGCCGCCGGTGGGTAGAATCTGAACTGCATCCGAGCTCAGTTTCGTGGGGGCGTCCGGTCTCGACGGGGCAGTTGGGCTTCGGGATTGCGAGCCGAGAGCCGCGAGCGATACAGCGCAGCGTTTTACAAACGCCAACAAGACCAACACTCTCGCTTTCGCTGCGTAAGCAGTAAAGGTGTGAGTCCCGGGACATAGATCCCGGGTGTCGCCCCGGTCAGTTCGGCGGACCGGGTAACGGCATCACATAGACCGAATTGCCGCTCCGAGGGCGCCGCGGCCTCGGAGCGGGACATGCACCGCGGCTGGCTGACGCGGATCCCGTCGGGAGGAGCCGCCAGGCGAGAACCAAAATCCTGGACACGCTCGTAGACATCCTGAGGGACTCTGCTTCGGACGCGGGTTCAACTCCCGCCGCCTCCACCATCTTTCGCATTCGGACGGGCCGGCGACCTCGTGGCCACCAGCAGGCCGCCTCCGACCAGCCCATTGGCGAATGCCCCGCCGAACCCGACCGCGATATCGCCGACGGCATTCGCTCGTTGGGCAGCGGGTCCGAAGGCGGCGATCCCGATCCCGATCACTCCAACCATAAGGCTGAACACTCCCGCAGCCACCCAGATGTAAGCGACCCGGCGGAGGACGCGACGCTGAATCGGGTTCACAAGTAGAAAACGCGGCGCCTCGTCGCTGTGCAAGTACGACGGAATCCCGGCCTTCGCCACAATGGCGTCCATGAGGGCGCTCTTTGCGATGCTCGCCGACTTTGCCCTCGGGCACGCCGACGGCAAGGTCTACATCCTCGGCGGCGGCCTCGAGATCGTGAGGGCGCCGGCGTTGCCCTTCGTCATCCCGAACATCTCGTTCGTGGTCAAGGTCGAGTTCACCCCGGCCGAAGCGGGACGTCCGCGTGTCATCGAGGTCATGCCGCTGGACAGCGACGCCAGCCCGCTTGGCCCGCCGACCCGGGTCGAGGTCACGCCCCAGCAGCGCTCGGAGTTCCAGGGCCTGCCTGTCTCCGTGCAGGTGGTTCTCAACATCCGCGACCTCAAGATCGAGCGCGCGCAGACGCTGGCCTTCGCGGTCCTCGTCGACGGCCACGAGGTGGCGTCGGTGCCGCTGCACATCCTCCCTCCGCGCCAGGTCTGATCGGGGCTCAGGAAGCTGCGTAGTCCGCTCGGCCTATCGTGCCGTTCGGCGTCGCCCGCGACAACCTGCAGGTCGAGCGCCGGCCGGCCCGCCACAATTGCCCCATGCGGCCTCGATCTGCGCTGCTAACCGTCCTGCTGCTCGGCTTCCTCGCCTCCTGCGGCCAGTGCGGAAGCACATCGAGCGGCAACCAGCACCTGGAGCTCACAGGACCGGTCGTGGGCACCCTGACGCAGGCGAACACGCTCTGCACCGTCTACTCGAGCCAG
>DATGEO010000143.1:0-2007 GCA_035310015.1 Candidatus Dormiibacterota bacterium
AGTGGCGAGACCACCAGCGTCAGCCCGCCATCGACGACCGCCGGCACCCAGTAGCTGATGCTCTTGCCCGAGCCCGTCGGCGCGACGGACAGGACGTCGCGGCCGGCGAGCATCGCGGCCACCACTTCGGATTGGCCTGGCCTGAACGCACCGAGCCCGAAGACGTCTCGGAGCGTTCGCTCAGCCCTGTCGATCATCGAGCTCGAGTGTGACGGAAGAGCGAGCTGACGTACGCCATGGCCGCCTCGCCGGGCTCGGCGGGCGGCTCATGATCCCCGCGCTCTGCTCCAGGTTCGGCCTTACGTTCGGCTAGGTTCCGTCCTGTGCAGCGCGCCCACCTGCAGCAACATGCCGAGCTGGTCGGGAACGCCCCAGTGCTCGACCACCTTGCCGTCCTCGAAGCGGCCGACGTCGAACACGTCGAGCTCAACCGCCTTGCCCGATGGCGGCCGGCCCATGACCGAGCCGGTGTTGACGCCGCGAGCGCGGTTGAGCGTCCAGACCTTGTCCCCGTCGACGACCAGGTCGACGACTTTGAGCTCGAAGTCCGAGAACCAGCTGTGGAGGGTCTGAACCACGCCCTTCGCGCCCGCGATTCCCTGCTGAAGACCGCGCTGGTGCTCGACGCAGTCCTGAGCCAGCACCTCGTCCAGCGTTGCCAGGTCACCATCGCCGAAGCCGACCTCGATCAACCTTCGAAACCTCGTTGCGTTGTCTTCCATGCCGCACCTCTATTCAAGTAATTAGAGTTAGACTCTATTGAAATAGAGTTGTACTCTACTTACATGGCCGCTGTCAAGGGTCCGCGCAAGCTTTCACTGAGGACGGAGCGCGCTCAGGTCACGCGCCGCCGCATCCTCGAGGCGGCTCGGCGCCTCTTCGCCGCCCGCGGCTACGGCGCCACGACGCTCGAGGCGATCGCCTCCGAGGCCCAGGTGGCGGTGCAGACGGTGTACGCGGTACATCGGTCGAAGGCAGGGATCCTGCGCGCGCTGCTGGAAAGCGTCGTTCGCCAGCCGGAGGCGGACGCCCTGTACGACGAGGCGATTCGCGAGCCCGCGGCCGCCCGCAAGCTGGAGCTCTTCGCCCGCTCGATCCGGATGCGGTGGGAGCGCGGCTACGACGTGGTCGCGACCCTCGACGACGCCGGCCGCACCGAGCCGCGGGTGCTCAAAGAGGTCGAGCGGGCGCTGGCAGTTCGCCGCACCGGCTTGGAGCGCCTGGCGAGATCGCTCGAGGGCGTGGACCACGGCCGTGCCGTCGCGCTGCTTGATTCGATGTCGCTGCCCGCCGTCTACCGTCAGCTGGTCGCGGTCCACGCGTGGACGCCGGACGAGTACGAGGCGTGGCTGTCTGCGGCGCTCCGGCAGCAGCTCCTGGAGCCGCGCGGCTAAGCCAGCTGGCGGCGCCGCTCCTTGACGGCTTCGCGGTGGCGGAAGCCGACCAGGTCGTCGAGGACTGAGCGGTACTCGAGCAGCGCCTGGCGCAGCAGCTCCGTGTGGCCGCGGCCTTGGTCCTGCGCGAGCTTGCGGCGCGCGCCTTTTGCTCTGCGCGGCAGCAGCTCGTAGTCGGTCGACTGGTTGCGGTCGCGCAGCAGCGACATGACCAGCCCGTCCGCCTCACGAACCGCTTCCTGCGGCGCGAACAGGAACCGGGCCTCGATGCGGTCCCACGCCAGGACGTAGCGGTCGCGAGCCTTGCGGCTCAGGGGCGTGAGCCGCACCTGCCAGGCGCGAATGATCGCGATACCGACCGCGACGAGCCACATCGCCACCACGATGTCGATCAAGAGAGTCGCTCTGTCCACCGGCCCACCTCCATCTGAAGGAAACGCGCGACCTCGACCGGTGAACCGATGTCCAACTTAGTGGCCATACCTGCGGCCTGCTCCAGCTCTGGCCGTACGGTCCACTCGTCCTTCTCAAACGTTTACACGCTGATGGCAGAGGTTTCGGCCGAGCGCTCGCGGCAGGTCGCCGAGGCGGCGCGGCAGCACGATTGGGCGCT
>DATGEO010000144.1:0-5078 GCA_035310015.1 Candidatus Dormiibacterota bacterium
ACGGTCGCGGCGTCGAGCGGCATGGTCGCCTCGGGCGAGTAGCTGCGAACGGTCAGCGAGCCGGGGCCCAGCTTCGCCTGGTTGCTCTTCAGGTACTCGAGCACGACACCCGCCGCGCCCACCGCCAGCGGGGCGTCGGCCGCTCCGACCGACGCCGGCTGGGCGATGCCGAGGAGATCCTTCAGGCGCTGGCGCCCGCGCTCAGGGTCGAAGCGGTATTCCTCTACCGACGGAGGTGTCAGCAGCTCGGACGGCGCAAGGCGCTGCAGCTCCGCCGCGAGCCGGTCGCTGGGCATCTGGCAGAGGACCATCTCGCCCGCGGACACGTCACACGCCGCTAGGCCCGACTCGAGGCCGCGCGTCCAGCAGGCGACCAGATAGTTCGACCTCGCCGGCTCGAGATATGCCTCCTCGACGACCGTCCCGGGCGTGAGGACGCGCGTGACGTCCCGCTTGACGACGCCCTTGCCGCTTGGAGCCTCCACCTGGTCGCAGATCACGACCTTGTGGCCGGCGCGCAGCAGCTTGCCCACGTAGGCCTGCCAGGCGTGATGCGGCACGCCGCACATGGGTGCGCGGCCGGCTTTGCCCAGCGGCCGCGACGTGAGCTGCACGCCCATGATCGGCGCGGCCGTGACGGCGTCTTCGAAGAAGACCTCGTAGAAGTCGCCCAACCGGAAGAGCAGGATCCCGTCGGGATGCTGCTGCTTCGCCTCCCGGTACTGCTTCATGACCGGTGTCAGCGGAGCAGCGGATTGCTCAGGGGTCCCCGCGAACTCCAGGCGAAGCCTCCGAGTTCGTGGGGGCAGTTTCACGCCGCTCTGGCGCCGAGCAGAGTGCCGATGAGCTGTCCGGCGTTGGCCTGGACGACGCGGACGTCGACGAGCTGGCCCGGCTCCACCGACCGCCCGCCGAGCACGATGGTCCTCTTGCCCTGGCGGATCCGGCCGTACGGCCGACCCAGCTCGTCGCGCGCCTCCACCAGGACTTCGACGTCGCGGCCGACCCAGCGGGCGGACTTGCGGGCGGCGATCCCACGCTGCAGCGCGAGCAGGTCGTTGAGCCTGCGCAGCTTCTCGGTCTCGGGCACGTCATCGGGCATCTTTCCGGCCGCGTACGTGCCGGGCCGTGGCGAATACATCGCAAGGTGCACGACGTCGAACTCGAGCTCCTCGAGCAGGGCGCGTGTGTTCAGGAACGCCGCTTCCGACTCGCCAGGGAAGCCCACGATCACGTCCGTCACCAGGCCGAGGTCGGGCATCAGCGACCGGGCGCGCTCGACGATCGCGCGGTAGTGGCGGGTTTGGTAGCCGCGCGCCATGCGCTTCAGCACCGTGTCGTCGCCGGACTGCACCGGCAGCTGCAGCTCGCGGCAGACGACATGGCTGGCCGCCATCACCTCCAGGAGCTCGGGCTCGAGGTCCTGCGGGTGCGAGGTCATGAAGCGCAGCCGCAGCAGGCCGGGGAGGCGCTCGACCTCGCGGACCAACGCCGCCAGCCCGCCGCGACCGCCAGGGTCGTGGTAGTCGTCGACGTTCTGGCCGAGGAGCACGATCTCCCGTGCCCCGGCCGCGACGGCTTCGCTGCATTCGGCGAGCACGGCTTCGATGGGCACGTGGCGTTCGCGGCCGCGGACCTTCGGCACGATGCAGAACGTGCAGTTGTGGTCGCAGCCCTCGATCACGCGTACGAAATGGCTAACGCCGGTTCGACCCGCCGGCGGAAGCGCCTCGCCCAGCGAGCAGTCGTACCGCGACTGCAGCTGGGCGATGAATCCGTCGTATTCGCCGATCGGCACGACGGCGTCGATCTGCGGGAAGCGCCGGCGGAGGTCGTCGCCCTCCTTGCCCACGATGCAGCCGGTGACCGCGATGGTGCGGTCAGGCGTCTTCCACGGCCGGAGCTCGTGCAGCTTGGAGTAGGCGCGGTCCTCCGAGGCCTGGCGGACGACGCAGGTGTTGAGGATCGCGATGTCGGCGCGCTCGAGCGAATCCTCGACGTAGCCGGCGGCCAGCAGCTTGCGCGCCAGGCCCTCGGAGTCCGCGGTGTTCATCTGGCAGCCGATCGTCCATATGTGGAACGACCGGGCCCGCGTCCCGGGCATGGCTCCCTTTGTCAGCGGCTCTCGACGAGCAGCCGGATTCCGGTCCGCTCCTCGCCGTCGATGGAGATGTCGATGAAGGCGGGGATGCAGACCAGGTCGAGCCCGCCCGGCGCGACGTAGCCCCGCGAGATGGCGATCGCCTTCACCGCCTGGTTGATGGCGCCCGCGCCAATGGCCTGGACCTCGACGCGGCCCTTGCTGCGGATGACACCGGCAATGGCACCGGCCACGGCGACCGGCTTGGAAGTGGCTGAAACCTTCAGCACCTCCACCGGGACGCGCCCCTCCCCTGTCATTGCTGGATCTCCACTCAAGTGCGTTCTCTGTCGATTCGCTGGATCGATGTGGCCTGACCGCTGGAAGCGTTAATGGTAACCAGTACCGAATTGAAAGTCACTGGTCCAGAGGCCACGACGAAGCGGCTGGGCACCCCGGTCAGGAAACGCTGGAGCACCGCGTCCTTGTCCATCCCGATGCAGCCGTCGCGTGGTCCCACCATGCCCACGTCGGTCACATAGGCGGTCCCGCCCGGGAGCACGCGTGCGTCGGCGGTCGGGATGTGGGTGTGCGTGCCGACGACGGCGCTGACGCGCCCGTCCAGGTGCCAGCCCATCGCGGTCTTCTCGGAGGTGGCCTCGGCGTGCATGTCGCAGAAAACAAGCCTGATGTCAGGATGCGCAGCCAGGATCGCGTCGGCGGCTCGAAATGGGTCGTCCATGTTCTCGGCTGTGAAGATGCGTCCCATCAGATTCATGACCAGCGCCTGATGGCCCCTCGCCTCCACCACGCACCACCCCTGCCCGGGGGCGGCCGGCGGGTAGTTGGCCGGCCGCAGCACTCGCTCGAGCTGGGGCAGCTCGGTGACGAACTCCTTCTGCGAGAAGACGTGGTTGCCGCTCGTGATGACGTCCGCGCCGGCGTCGCGCAGCTCGGCCACCAGCTTCGCGGTCAGGCCGAAGCCGGCCGCGGCGTTCTCGCCGTTGATCACGGTGAGGTCGACCTCCAGCTCCTTCTTCAGGTCCGGCAGCAGCTCTTTGACCGCCTCGCGTCCAGGATGGCCGACCACGTCGGCGACGAACAGCAGCCGGAACTCGCTCACCGGCTCAGCCGCGCCCGGAGCGGCATGGTGGTGCCGAGCATCTCGACGGTCATCTTGAACGGCTGATACCCGGCTCGGAGACGTGGCCCCCGCACCTTGCCCCGCTTGCGCTCCTCCCAGTCTTCTGGCCACTGACGCACACACGGATTGTCGGGCAAACAAAAAGGGAGCCCCGAGCTGGGGCTCCCCTGGTTTGCCTATTTGGCGTACTCGACGGCTCGCGTCTCCCGGACGACCGTCACTCGGATCTGGCCGGGGAAGCTGAGCTCGCTCTCGATTCGCTTGGCGATGTCTCGCGCCATCAGCTGAGCGCCGGCGTCGTCGATCTGCTCCGGCTTCACGAGGATTCGCACCTCGCGGCCGGCCTGGATCGCGTACGACTGCTGGACCCCCGTGAAGGAGTTGGCGATCTCCTCCAGCTTCTCGAGGCGCTTGACGTAGGCCTCGAGCGATTCCCGCCGCGCCCCCGGGCGGGCGGCCGAGATGGCGTCTGCCGCGATCAGCAGCAGCGCTTCGATCGTGTGCGGCTCTTCGTCGTAGTGGTGCGCGCGCACCGCGTGGACGACCGGCGCGGGAACGCCGTGCCGCTGGAGCAGGTCCGCGCCGATCACCGCGTGCGAGCCCTCGACCTCGTGGTCGATGGCCTTGCCGATGTCGTGCAGCAGGCCTGACATCTTGGCGATGCGGACGTCGGCGCCGATCTCGGACGCCATCATGGCGGCGAGATAGGCGACCTCTTTCGAGTGGTTCAACACCTGCTGCCCGTAGCTGGTGCGGAACCGAAGAATGCCCAGGTGGCGGACGACCTCGGGGTGAAGACCCTGAAGGCCGACCTCCAGGACCGCGCCCTCCCCTTCCTCTTTGACCCTCTGCAGGACCTCCTGGCGGGACTTGGCCACGATCTCTTCGATGCGAGCCGGATGGATTCGGCCGTCGACGATGAGCTTGTTCAGCGCGACCCTCGCCACCTCGCGGCGGACGGGGTCGAAGCCGCTGATGATCACCGCCTCGGGCGTGTCATCGACGATGAGGTCGATTCCGGTCGCCTGTTGCAGGGCCCGAATGTTGCGGCCCTCCTTGCCGATGATCCTTCCCTTCAGCTCGTCCGTCGGCAGTGGAAGCACCGAGACCGAGACCTCGGCGGTCTGGTCGGCGGCGATTCTCTGGATCGACTCGGTGACGATCTCGCGGGCACGGCGCTCGCTTTCGTCACGGGCGGCGAGCTCTGACTCCCGGATCTTGCGAGCCACCTCGTTGCGCAGCTCTTGCTCGACCTCTGCCATCAGCGTGCCCTGCGCTTCCTGGCGGGTCATGTTGGCGACCCGCTCGAGCTCAAGCTGCTTCTGGCGCTTGTGGTCTTCGATCTGGGCTCTCAGGTCATCGAGCCCCTTCTCCTTGCTCGTGAGCTCGCGCTCCCGGCGCGAGAGCTCCTCGCCCTTGCGGTCGAGGTTCTCCTCTTTCTGGAGAAGGCGCCTTTCGATCTGCTGCGATTGCGCCCGGTACTCCCGGGCTTCCTGTTCGGCGGCGGTGCGGACCTTGACCGCCTCCTCCTTGGCCTCCAGCAGCTTTTCCTTGGCCTGCGTTTCGGCCTCGGCGAGGGTCTGCTGGGCCCGGGCTTCGATGGCGCTCACCCCGCCGGCGCTCCGGCGCTGAAGGACGAGGTAGGCCACTCCGAAGCCCGCGAGGAGAGCCACCACCAGGACGGGTACGAAGACGTAGACAGGCATGTGACATGCACCTCATGTATTCGCTATGTCAAAGTGCGGTTCCTCCGCAGAGGCCTGGAGCAAAGCTCCAGCGCTCCCGCGAATGGGTTGGCTCTATGACTGAGGCGCCTAAGCGGCGTCTCTCGTGGATAAGAATTTTAGGCGTCTA
>DATGEO010000145.1:0-62191 GCA_035310015.1 Candidatus Dormiibacterota bacterium
CGGCGCTACCGTACGTAATGACCGTGATCACGGCGGCGCCACCCGACCTGCTGCGGATAGCCGACCTGTCCCCGGAGGGCCTGGTCCAGCTGCTCGACCTGGCGGCGAGCATGAAGGCCGAACCGCGAGGCTGGGTCTCGAGCCACGCCGGCGAGACCCTGGCGCTGATCTTCGAGAAGCCGTCGACGCGAACGAGGGTCTCGTTCGCCGCGGCGGCGCACCGGCTCGGCATGCTGCCGGTGTCCCTCGGACCGGCGGAGCTGCAGCTGAGCCGGGGCGAGACGGTCGCGGACACGGCTCGCGTGCTCGCCGAGTACGCGAGCGCGATCGCCGTCCGCACCTTCGCGCACCAGCTCCTGGTCGAGATGGCGGCCGCCTCCAGGGTGCCCGTCATCAATGCCCTTTCGGATGCGCATCATCCGTGCCAGGCCCTGGCCGACGCGCTGACGATTCGCGAGCGCGTCGGCCGCCTCGAGGGCGTGAGGCTGGCGTACGTCGGGGACGGCGACAGCAATGTCGTCCACTCGTTGATGGAGGTGGCGGGGCTCGCCGGCCTCGAGCTCGCGATCGCCTGCCCGCCCGCGCGGCGCCCGCAGGAGTCGATGCTCCAAGCTGCCCGCGACCTGTGCGCTCGGGGAGGGGGGAGCATCGAGGTCGCGGTAGACCCCGTCGCCGCCGCAACCGGGGCGCATGCGGTCTACACGGACGTCTGGGTGTCGATGGGCAGCGAGTCGGAGCAGGCGGAGAGGATGCGGAGCCTGCGGCCGTACCAGGTGACTTCCGAGCTCATGGGCCACGCCCGAAGCGATGCCTTCTTCCTGCACTGCCTGCCGGCGCACCGAGGCCTCGAGGTGACTGAAGACGTGATCGACGGCCCGGCATCGGCGGTCTGGCAGCAGGCGGGGAACCGCGAGCCCACCGAGCAGGCGCTGCTGCACACGTTGATCGCCGCCGCCGGCTGAGGCTGCGATCAATCCGCCGCTGTGCGGCAGGGACTACGACAAGCCCGCACGTAGGCGCTAGTCAGATCAAGACCACAATCGCGATCGTTGGAGCCGGGATGAGCGGCGGGGTTGCGGCGAGAACGCTCCGCCAGGAGGGCTTCGACGGCCGGATCGTTCTCATCGGGGACGAACCCGGTGTTCCATTCGGCCGGCCGCCTCTTTCGAAGACGTATCTGCGGGGTGAGGAGAAGCTCGACAAGTGGCTGGTCGAGCCGGGCGCCTGGTACGCGGACAATGACGTCGAGAGGCTCAGCGCGGCCGTCCTCCGGGTCGACGTTCCCGGCAAGCGGCTCGAGATCGATGGCGGTCGGTCAATCGGGTTCGACAGCTTGCTGATCGCCACGGGGGGCCGGAACCGCCCGCTGAGAGTTCCTGGATTCGATCTCGGCGGCATCTTTCAACTCCGCACGGTTGCAGACTGCGACGCCATCAAGCGCACCGCGTCACGCGGCGCCAGCGCTGTGGTCGTAGGGATGGGATTCATTGGCTCTGAGGTAGCCGCGTCGCTGAGGACCATGGGCTTGAAGGTGTGCGCCGTGCTTAGAGGCGCGGCGCCGCTGGACGCGGTACTCGGCCCGGAGGTTGCGGACGTGATGGCCGCCATCCATCGCGACCAAGGAGTTGAGCTTGTGGCGGAGGATGAGGTCGTTCGCTTTGAGGGCGCCGATCGGGTCGAGCGAGCGGTCACCCGCAAAGGCCGTCGCATCGACTGTGATCTCGCGGTCGTGGCGGTCGGCATCGAACCCGCGACCGACTTCCTGAACGGTTCCCCTGTCGCTCTCGACAACGGCGTGCTCGCCGGCCCGACGTGTCAGACGAACGTGCCGGGAGTTTACGCATCGGGCGACGTGGCCAACCATTTGCATCCAGTCTTCGGGCGGATACGAGTTGAGCACTACAACAACGCTGAGAAGCAAGGTGCCACCGCAGCGAGAGCGATGCTCGGATCAACGGCGGAGTACGACTACATCCATACGTTCTGGTCCGACCAGTACGAGCACAAACTCGAATATGCCGGCCACGTCCGGCGATGGGACGAGTTGGTCGTGCGCGGCTCGCTCCGGGACCGAAGCTTCATCAGCTTCTATCTGGCCGGCGGGATGGTCAGGGCGGCGGTAGGGCTGAATCGCGGTGGGGATCCGGAGCAGGATGCGCAGGGAGAAATGGCCAAGGCGGCTCGCATGATTCGCATGGGTTTACGGCCGGCTCGGCGGGCCCTCGAGGACGAGGAACGAGATCTGGCGAGCATGCTGTCGGCCGACGGCTGAGTCTCCAGCCTACTGTTCGCCGCCCGGGCAGTCGGTCCTTACAAGCTTGGGAGGGAGTCACGCCTCCCTCCCGATGTGGGTGTTCCGATTACTGCAGTCCGGGAGCGCAGGCCATGCCGAGGTCGGAGTTGGCTGGACCGGTCGACGCGCCCAAGCCGCCATCCTCGATGGCGTCCGCCGGAATCCAGCTTCCCGTGTCGTGGCTGAACGCCCCGAACGCGCCGTGGCCGGCGTCACAGACGCCACTTACGGCCGGCGGCGGGTTGTAGCCCGAATCGTTGCCCGAGTTGGCGAACGCGACGGAGCCAAAGCCGATTGTGCCCATGACCGCCGCCAGGATGCCGACGAAGAACTTGCGCACGCTCATCCTCCTTGGAACGGTACAGCCACCGTAAGGCTGCGGTTACCGGATCCTCACACCCCAAAACACTCGCGTGATCCGAGCCCGCTCGGTCGCACCGTCAGAAATTATGCGCTTCGCTTCCAGCGAAGGCCGGGCCGGTGCCGGCGGGCGCCATCAAAGCGCCGCGACCCGAACGGATTAAGGTCGGAACGCGGCCTTCGCGCGCGTCTTCTATTTATGCGTCTTCGCCATCGGCAAGGCCTGAGCTCTCTGAACCGTCCATATGCCTGCCGCCCCAGGGCCGAACGGCCCTGCGTCGGGCTCGCCCGGATCTCGCAGAGTATTGGGAATGCGAAGTCGCCTTGATGCCGCCGTGGTGGGCGCCGGCATCTCAGGACTCTCGGCCGCCCACCGGCTCCACGCGCTCGGATTCCGCGATGTGCTCGTGCTGGAAGCCTCCGGACGCGTGGGCGGGAAGGTGTCAGCCGTCGAGGTGGCGGGCCGGGGCTCTGAGCTCCTGCGGCAGATCCGGGCCGGCGAATTCACCGGGCGCTGTGGCGTCTGCACGTACAAGGACCTGTGCGGCGATTCCAGGTCGCGCGCGCTCGCCGCGAGCGGCGATCCGCTCGGTGAGGATCCCGGCTGCGCGTTCCTCCCGTGATTGGCCCGCTGGACCACGGAGCCGTCTGACCAATCGGATCGGGGCGAAGATGAGGTAAACACCCGATGCCGGGTCCTGCGATCGAGGCGTACTTTCTTGCGATCATCACGCTGATGCCGCCAACGGTGCCCGGTGCGAGCTGATCACGTTCAACCCGACGCCGGCAAGGGGTGTCTTGGCTGGGCGGCCCGCATCCCCGCCGGCGCCGGAATGCTGGTGCTGGTCGCCAGCGTGATCGACATCGTCCAGCGCGGACCGGTCCCGCGCTGGCAGGCCGGCATCCTGCTGGTGATCTCGGTCCCGGTGATCGTGGTGTTCGTGTTTCTAGGTGCGCTGGTGGAGGCCGACTTCGACCGCGCGCGAGCCATCGGCCGGGTGCCGCGTGTGTTCGTCCGGGACGCGCTGCTGCTGGGTGGCGTGGCCCTCTATGCCTGGGCGTCCCAACTGGGTTCAGGCGCGGTGAGTGGCGGAGGCGCGCCCACGGGTGGCTCGATGGAGGCGCGAACCAACCGCGCCTCGAACCTGGTCGATGTCGACGTCTTCGCCGCCGCCCTCGGCGTGAAGACGGTGCGAGCCGCCGCCGAAGGGTTCGACACCTCGTACATGTCGCACGCTGTGGCTTATGGCGCCGATACCCCGGGCCGGCGGCGGCCGCGTGTTTCGATAACCGTCTACCAGGGCCATCTCGCCGATGCGAGATGGGCTCGCCTCGCCCGCACGCTCCCTGCCGCCGGCGGCGGCCGCCTCGGAGAGCCGGCCTGCGGCTCCGGCGACCGGTTCGCATTCAAGCGCGGAGGCTCCGTGGTCGAGCTCCGGATGCACGAGTTCCGCGGCGACGCCGCTCAGAAGCTCTCTGAGCTGGCCGCGGCAATCGACGATCGGCTGTCCTGAGCGTCCGACTCACGTCGCCTTGAGGATCGGCGTCGTAACGCCGGCCAAGGTGATCCGGTCGTTGCCCGCGAACAGGCCGAGCAGGAAGCTGTAGATCGTCGGCACGGCGGGATCGCAGCCGTTCAGAGACGGCGCGCTGAATGGCGCGGACAGGGTCACAGTCCCGGTCGACGCGGAGTACGGGACGCCGGGCGACGAAGTCGTCAGCGTGATCGAGATCGGGCTGGTCGCCGAGCCGAAGCTGCACGTGCCGGAGTAGATCTGCGCCGTCACTCCCGCGATGTCGGCCGTCGCGGTGATGGAGACGGTGGCGTACACGCCGCCGGTCAGGCTCGCCGCACCGGTTCCCGGGTCGAGAGAGCCGGTGATCGCGGTTGATGCGAAGGACACCGTGCCAGTCGTGTGCACGTTGGAGAAACCGCTCATGTCCGTAGTCATATCGAACGGGACACCAGACAGGTGTATGCCGTTGGCCGGAATCGTCACGGCGCCCTCGATGTCGATCTGACCAGAGAGGCTCCAGCCATTTGTGGGCAGCGGCATCGTGGTCAGAGACGTGGACAGCGTCCCGCCGTTGACCGCAAACGTGAATGCTCCCGGGTTGGCTACCAGATGGGTCACGCATGTCAGCGCCAGCGGCGCTTCGATGCCCGTGCCGTAGTCGACGCGAACAGTCGCGGGCTTGCCGCCGACCCCGTCGCATGCGACGCCGTTGAGCTGATCGATGGAGTTGAGTGCCGGCCCCGCCGGCCCGGGGGGGCCCGGCTGGCCTGCGGGGCCCTGTGGCCCGATGGGCCCCTGAGGACCGGTCTGGTTCCAGCTGAGGGCGGCCTCGTCAGGCTTGCAGGCCTGATGCGCGGACGTGTCGATGACGCGCAGGATGCCTGTTCTCGTGTTGTAGCAGCCGTTGACGACACCGCTGTCCGGGATGTCGGCGCGTGCCACCACGTAGCCGATCCCGCTCGACGCGATTACGACCGCAACCCCCACCGGTGCGAGCCATCGCCGGGATGAAACGCGCGCCGACCGTGTCTTCATCTTTTCCTCCATCTCTTCAGTCACCTGTCGCCGTAACCGACTTGGCTCAGACGTGGCCGGCCGCGATTTGGGCCAGCTCGATGAGCACCTGCCTCGCACTGCCGTTCCCCAGTGAGATCGTCAGCATCATCAGCGTCGTCCCTTTCCGAACAGCAAGCCGGCCGCTCAGATCCGACGGGCCATCGTGGATATAGGCCTCGTCGCCGATGCCGCTGATGGGCGTCATGTCCTGGGTCAACGGACCCCAGTTCGGCGGCGGCAGCACGCTCAGACCGACGAGCGCCCACGGAATCTTCCAGTCGATCGTGGTCGGGCTGTAGAGGCACGCATTGCCGTCCGCCGGCGTCTGGGGTGGGAAGTACTGCTGCTTGGGAGACGCACCCAGCACGTTGTCCACGTCGGCGAGCGTGAGCAGCTGGCACGAGTTGGAAAGCTGCACCGGGCTCGGCGTGGTCGAGGGCGAGCTGCTGGGCGACGGCGGCGTCGGGCTGGCGCCGGGCTCCGTGTGGTAGCTCACGAACACGATCCCGGCCGAGGACGGATCGACGAGCTTCGTGAGCTGGCCTGTGATGCCGCTGACGATTCCGGAGATGAACGGCTTGAGCGCCGGCCCAAGGCCTCCGGCCAGCAGCTCGTTGATCACACGCGCGACCTCGGCGGTGTCGGCTCGCCGGATGGTGACAACCGCGACGATTGCGTGGTCGTCATGCAGCTCGCCGTGAAGGTGAGCGTTCTCCGACTCATGGGACATGGTGAACTGAAGCGTGGCCGTGTTGCTCTTGTCCACGACTCGATCCGGGCTGCCCGGTGCGGCTGTTGCATCCCCCGGAATCCCGGCCGTGATCGTCCACTCCACCTGCGAGCCCGGTGCGCCTGCATGCGGCAGGTCTACGTTGATCAATTCGGCGCAGCTGCGAACGGCTCCGCTGAAGAGGTCTCCGCCGCGGTCATCGACGGTCGCGGTCAAGCGACCGTTGACGGTGGCGTCGCCGACCGCGTAGTGCATGTGCGAGCTAGGGCTCGCGGTCACCTTCACCGACCAGTTGCGCAGCGACGAAACGATCGAAGCCATGATGCCCACGACGCCGAGGACCTTTCGAACGGCCGCGACGAACGGGATGCTCGTGATGACGTTGCCGAGGATCTTGATGCCCTGGACGAGCAGCGTGTTGACCGCGAATCCGATTGCCGCTTTGAGGATCGGTACGTTGGTGGGGCTGATGGCGTTCACGATCTTGTCGGCCAGGGTGTTGAGCGTGCTGCCGACGAAAGTCGACAGTGCGCCACAGGGATCGGCCGCCGACCGCACCGCAAAGAGGCGTACGCCTGAGCCGCCGGTGGCCGCCACGCCAGTGCCCGTGGATCGAGCCGCTCGCGACCACTGCTGGGCCGCGTCAGAAACAAAGAGCAGGAGCGTGATGGTTGGGAACAAGACGTCCTGTGGGCGGCTGAGATCCTGGCCCGTCAGCAACGCCTTCGACAGTTTCGCTCCGTAGGTGTCTCCGGCCGACGCGTACCCGGCCAGCAGGTACGACGGCGGAACATAGCCTGGGTCGACGTTGGCGAGCGCATCCAGGTCGGCGCCCTGGTATCCGGCTCGATCGGCGAGGTCGCGAGCCATGCTCTGCGCCTGCGACTCCGTCACGGCCATGGCGCCGGCCACCTTGGCAGATTGCGACACCCTGGTGCCGCTGCTGTCGTAGACGGTTATGCCACCGCGAGCGAGGACCGTCATCGCGTTGGTCGCGCTCGAGCCCGAGTAGTCCTCGCGCAAGAGCGCGGCATCACGCTGTTCGGGGGTCAGCTCCGGCCCGGCGCTTCCGCATCCCGAGAGCAGCAAGCTCTGGAGAACCACGACGACCGCGAGGGATCGAGTAACCAGACTCATCGCCCCAGGTCGCGAAGTCATGAACGCATGGTCAGATCGCATACCACTGCCGATGATCCAGAGCAAGGTATGGCCCGCGAGCCGGCGGCGAATCAGGTGTTCCCCTACATTTCGCCCGTGCCGCCGCGGGCTGGGTTGCTCGCATATCGGAGACCCGTGGCGCGCCGGACGGGGGCCGCCGCCTGCTGGCCGGCGAGCGCGGTGGCGAGTTGGGCGCGGTTGTGCACCCCCAGCTTCTGATAGACGCGGCCGAGGTGGGCTTCGATCGTCTTCGGGCTCAGGAAGAGTTGAGTGGCCGCCTCGCGGACGCTCGCGCCTTCGGCGATGATCAGCGCGACCCGCAGCTCCTGCGGTGTGAGCTTCTCAACGCCCGTCCGGCCGCGCTGTGGGCGAGTCAGGTAGCCGGCCGCTCGCAGCTCCTGCCGGGCGCGGTTGGCCCAGGGTTCTGATGCGAATTGCTCGAAAGTCGCCAGGGCGGCGGAGAGCTCCAGCTCGGCCTCAGCCCGCCGCCGCATGCGCCGCAAGCGCTCGCCGTAGCAGAGCCGTGTCCGCGCGCGCTCAAATGCGTTCGGGACATGCTCGTGCAGCGCGAGAGCGGACTGGAACTCCCGATCGACATCCTGGTCGGTCGCAAGCAGTCCGCGGCAGCGGGCGGCGGTGGCCAGACCCCACGGCGAGCGGACGTGCTCTGCGCGTCGCTGGAGCTGTTGCGTGGCGGCCGCGGCCTCACCGTCCCGCCCGCAAGCGTGCAGGGCTTCCGCGAGATCGGGCTCGTAAGGAATCGTCGTGGGATTGCCCAGCCCTTCCATGTCGGCTTCGCGTGCGCAGCGAACCAGCGCGTCTGCCGCCGGAGCGGCATGGCCCAGCCCGAGTTCGAGAAGCCCGAGCACCGACCAGAGATGCACTTCGAGCGACCGGTGGCCGCGCGCCCTGGCGAGCGTGAAGGCTTCGTCCACGAGCGCGCGGCACTCCAGCTCGTGTCCTTCCGCCGCCGACACGCGAGCCAGGTGGACCAGCCCCCACGCGCGATAGCTGGTCTGGCCGGCAAGCTCGACCGCCTCCGCGGCTCGGGCGCGGGCACGCGCCCAGCGCCCCGACTGGAAGTCGGCGAGCGCACCGTGTCCGAGCACGAACGGCAGCTTCCCCAGGGCACCGAGGTCACGGGCCTCTTTGATGGCGTGATCCAGGACGCCACCGCCCGCGAACTGGCCCTCGGTGACCAGCCCGCGCGTCAGGCAGGTGTCGACGGCCGCGGCGGCGATGGGGCTGAGCTCGAGCGAAGCGGCGGCTGCCATCGCCATTTCGGTGCCCAGCTCTTCCGGCGGAAGCTCACCCCTGTACGCCGCGGCGGTGTCGGCGGCATAGGCCGCGAGCCGCTGGAGTGCGGGCGAGCACCTTTCGGCCAACTCTTTCGCGCGACTTCCGCTTGCGGCCGCGGCCTGCAGGTCGCCCAGCATGATGTCCGTGGCGGTGGCGTCGATCATCATCACGGTCGCGCGCGCTGGATCCTCGTGCGCGATTACGGTGGCGCCGTCCCAGAAGATTTCGTGTGACCGCGAGGCGGAGCCCAACAGGCGCTCGACCACAGCGGACAGGTGCTGGTACTCGGCTCGCATCGAGGGCTCTTTGGCCAGCGGGAAACCGGCGTCGACCAGCCCTCTGGCCCACTGGATCCTGCCGCCCAGCACGGCGTACGTCGCGGCTGCCAGCAGCCGGCGCCCTCGAGCTACCGGCTTGGGGCTGAGTTCGGCCGCTCGCTCGTAAGTCCGCGTCGCGGTCGCAAAGCCGCCTCGAGCGGCGGCCCGATCGGCCGCTTTCTCGAGCGCGTCGGCGGCCGTTTCGTCCGGCCCGGTCGCGGCCGCTGCCAGATGCCACGAACGCCGGTCCATTGCGGCTTCGGAACCAACCGCGAGTGCGGCATGCACCGCCCGCCGCCTCTCAGTCGGCGACCGCTGGTAGACGACCGAGCGCACGAGCGGATGGCGGAAGCGGAGCCGGCCCTCGGCGAAGGTGATCAGGCCTGCCTCCTCCGCCGCCGCGAGCGCCGACGAGCCCAGGCCGAGCCTTCTCATGGCCGCCTCGACCATTCCCGGCTCGTCGAGCTCACCGGCGGCGACGAGCAGAAGTGCATCGCGAGAAGCCTTGGGAAGCTCGTCGAGCTTTCGAGCGAACGCACGCTCCACGCGGCCGCGCACGGGGAGAGGCTCGTCGATCGGCTCGGCGCCGGCAAGCTGTCGCGCGTTGAGCGACATCGAGAACTCGAGCAGTGCGAGCGGATTTCCGGCGGCCATCGTGACGAGCCGGTCCACCACGTCGGTCACGATCGATCGACCTGCGTGACCAAGAATCAGCTCCCTGGCGGCAGGATCGTCCAGACCTCCGATGGGCAGCTCCCGTAAGCCGGCGGGATCGAACGCGCTCGGTTCCGACGTGCGCATTGCGAACAGGGCGACGACGCCCTCCATGCTCAGCCGCCGCGCCGTGAACGCCAGCGCGCTTGCCGAGGGCGGATCCAACCAGTGGGCGTCGTCCACGACCAACAGCAGCGGAATGTCCTCCGCAGCAGCCGCGACGAGGCTCAACGTCGCGGCGCAAACGGCAAGGGGATCGCCGGCGACCGGCGGCCCGAGTGCGAGCGCGCCCTCGAGCACGGCGCGCTGCCGTCCGGGCAGCACCCGTAACAGGTCAACCACCGGCAGCACCAGCTCCTGTAGGCCGGAGAACGCAAGCTCGGACTCCGACTCGACCCCGCGCGCCTGCAGCACTCGAAAGCCATCGGCAAGCCCCACGGCGTGGTCGAGGAGAGCGCTCTTCCCGATACCAGGCTCTCCTCGCAGCACCAGCGCCGCGCTTGTGCCCGTCCGCGCACCAGCGAGCAGGCCGGCCAATAAGGCCGTCTCCGCCTCGCGGCCCACCACCATGCTCGCCACCCCGCTAGGAATGTAGTGCTTGGGCCGCATCAAAGGCGGAAGGAAATACCCCGCCGGCCCGTGAGGCTCAGCCTCGATTCAGGCGTCCGGCGCCAAGGTGCGGCCAGCTGTCGTAGACGAAGCTGATCACGGACGCCGACTCGACCCCGGTCGACAGCTCATTTATGAACGCTCGGCGCCGCGTGGTTGCCGAGCGCAACCGTGGATGTGCTGCATGCGCCCAGGACCAAAAACGCAACCATGGCCAGCGCTTTCATCTGCTCGTTGAAACGGACTCCAGGCGATGCCGGTTATCAGGCATTGGGCTGCCTAGAACGTGATCGGCGTGCCCATGTCCGGTGGGGCTTTGTGCACGCCGGCCTGCGTCGTGATCCACAGCTCACCCCTAAGAGCGGGCGTGCCGCCCTCGCAATGCTGCTCGAAGAGGACGTCGATGGCGACGATCTCGCCGCTGGGCGCCCACTTCACGCTCGTGATCTCGAACTGTCCGCTCAGGGTGTTGCAGCCCCGACCACTGCCGAAGATGTCGAGTCCTGGCGCCTTGCCCGTGACGAAGGGCGCCCTCTCCGCGTTGATGAACGTTCCGACTCTCAGAAGTCCGTTGCTGGGCGCGCGGAACCACAATTGCCAGTAATCGCCTTTCCCTGACGCGCTCGCCTGAACGTCGCGATTGTCGCCCCTGATCGTGAAGTCGGACTCCACGAGCGTCCAGAGTTCGTCTTTTCCCGCGCCGATGTAGTCCTGCGGGTCGCTCTGGAAGCGCAGCCAGGCGTCAGTCGCCGGCTGTGGCTGCTGATCCGCGACCGCGGGTGGGCTTGGCTGCGGAGCGGAATTCGGGCTCGTCCGGGCGGCGGTTGTCCCGACCGGCTGGGTGAGCCTGGTGTAGACGATCGATGTCGTTAGAGCGCCGACACCTCCGTAGGCGAGAGCCAGTGCGCAGCAGGCGGCGATCAGCGGCGTGCGCCATGCCCGCGCGTTGGCCAGTGCGTAGCCAACCGCACCTGCCGACAGCAGGAGCGCGCCGACCAACATCCCGATCACCGCAGAGAGCAGAGAGGTCATGAGTCGGGTTGTGTCCAACGGAGGCGAGCGGCAAATATTGCCGTCGCAGCCGCGCTGAGCGCGCCGGCTAGAGGTCGACGTGGCCTCATCTGTGTCAACGCGTCGCCAGTGAGCGGTGCTTGCATACCCCGTTCAAGATGGTCGAGGTCAGGCCTGATCCGCGGAGATTTACGGAAATTGACAGCAGGTCGGCGGCGAGGCGGCTAGCTTGAAGAGTCACGTGATCAGCTGGCGCGGTGCTATCTGGGCGGTGCCGGTGGCAGGGCTCATCGCCCTGGTGTCGAACGCTTCGGCCGCGGCCGCTTTCGACCTTTACGTCAGCGGCTCCAGCGGCTACGACGTCTCGTACCTGCAGTGCGGCTCGGCCACGCCGTCCGGCACGTTCGGCATCGTCGGACTCAACGCCGGTTATCCCTTCACCTACTACAACGGCTGCCTGGCGACGGAGTTCGCCGCCGCCCAGCGGACGGGCAACGCCGCCCTCTACATCAACACCGGCTACGACCCGACGTACACCGCGGTCGACGGCATCCACTCCACCCAGGACTGCGTCACCAAGTCGGCGGGGATCAACGCCACTCTTGATCAGCAGTCGGCGTGGGCGGTGGGCTGCAGCGAAGCGGAGCGTGACATCGCCTACGCGTCGACCCAGTCGGCGAGCTCCTCGAGCGCGTGGTGGCTGGACGTCGAGACCGCCAACAGCTGGTCCACGACAGACCTGTCACTGAACCGCTACACGCTCCAGGGCATCATCGACACGCTTCGGGCCACGGTCACGTCGCCGATCGGCATCTACTCGACCCCGAGCCAGTGGACCACCATCACCGGCGGCTACCAGGCGCCGGCCGACGCGGACTGGGTCGCGACCGGCGTGCGATCGCTGAAGCGGGCCAAGCAGGACTGCGGGCCGACCGGCTTCAGCGGCTCGCCGATCTGGCTGGTGCAGTATCTCGGGACGACCGACCGCGACTACGCCTGCTAGGCCGGCCTGACGCCTCGGTCGCCTTGCTTGGCGAGCCAGGCGAAGGCGTCGGGAGTGCCTTCTGTCAATCGGGGTATGGGGAGGAACGTTCCTCGTCGGGGTCGCCCGAGAGCCCCGGAAGCTGGTTCGCTGGGACGAACCCCGGATCCGCGCGGGAGCTAAAACTATTGACCCTTGCCCTCCGACCGGCTCTAATAGCGGCGCCCAATTGGAATCGCGGAACTGTCGGAGAGGAGGAGCTATGCGGGTTGGCCGCGTCATCTGTTCAGTCGCGCTGGTGGCTGTCGCCTTCGTTGCGGTCGCCGGTTCGGCCAGCGCCGCCGGTGCGCCGGGCCAGGCGCACGTCACCTATCTGCGCCCCTACAAGGGCTATGCCACCGGCCCAAGTGGCAGTGGTCCGCTGGCGTATCGCGGTGGGCCGGTCGGTGTCGAGACCACGCCCAAGCTGTACATCGACTTCTGGGGCTCGCAGTGGATCAACAACGACCCGTCGGGCGAAGCTGCCATCGTCGAGAGCTTCTTCAACGGAGTGGGGGGCAGCGGTTGGAACAACTCCGTGACGCAGTACTGCGAGAACGTCGCATCGGGCACCGTGTTCTGCAACGGCGCGGGTACGGCGGCGGGCAACCAGACTGGAGTGCTCGTCTCCTACTGGTACGACAACGGCACCGCGGCGCCGCACCATCCGAGCCAGTCGGCTCTCGGCAACGAGGCGATCAGGGCCGCGGCGCACTTCGGACAGACAGGTGCCAGCGCCAACGACAACAACCAGTACTTCATCGCCACCTCGCACGGCAACAATGCGAGCGGTTTTGGCTCCCGGTACTGCGCCTGGCACAGCACGGTCAGCTCGAGCTACGGGACGCTGTCCTACACGAACCTTCCCTACATCACCGACGCGGGCGCGTCGTGCGGGGCCAACTTCAACGGTCTTGGCCCGGACGCTGGCATCACCATCGTGGCCGGCCACGAATTCGCCGAGACGGAGACCGACCCCCAGCCCAACACGGGCTGGCTGGATAGCTCGGGTGAGGAGAACGGAGACAAGTGCGCGTGGATCGTCTCGGGGTACCAGGGTGCGGCGGCCGACATCTCGTTGAGCACGGGCACATTCGCGGTCCAGTCGCTGTACAGCAACGCCTTCAACTCTGACAACGGAGGCTGCGTCCTCAGCTACCCCTGAAAAGCGGTCTTCTAGATACGTAGAAAGAGGGTGGCCGGTGTGGCCGCCCTCTTTCGCGTCATCTTTATATGTGGGTGCGAGCGCCTGACGGATTGACCACGAACAGCCAGGAGGTGCGGCCTCGCCGAACGACCGCCGTTCCCTAGCCGACTACTACTTCGTTCTCGGCGTCCCGCCTGACGCCACGGAGACGGAGCTGCATGCCGCCTGGCGGCGGCAGCTCAAGTACTGGCACCCTGACCGCGGCAATCATCCGGACGCGCCCGAGCATGCGAAGCTGATCAACCTGGCGCACGACGTTCTGACCGACAGCGCCAAGCGCGCCGCCTACGACCGGCAGCGGGCAGCCGATGGCTGGCGCCCATCCGCGTCCCCGCCTTCATACAGCCGCCCGGTCCGATGGACGCCGGTGAGCCGCGAGGGCCCGCCGCGCGCGCCCAAGGGATTCGACCGGCACGGTTTCGTCAACCGCCTCGAGGAGATGATGTACCGGGGGCGACTGATGATCGAGAGGCGCAAGGACCTCGCGTCGGCGTCCAAATGGGAGGCTCAAACTCAGGCCTTTCTGCGAGACGAGCTGGGCGACCACGCATATACGCGGCGCTTCGAGGTCGCACTCGGCCAGCCCCGTCCCGAAGGCCTGCTGGCGGCCTACGGCGTGCTGTGGGCCGCGTATGAGGACGCGCTGAAGGGCGACCTGAAGCCGGGGGCGAAGGACAGGCCTTCTTCCTCCTGACCTTGGTAACGCTCGGCTCAGGAGTTGCGAATGCCCTCTTCTAGCACTTCTTTGATGACCACCGCCTGGTTGTGCCTCTCGTCCCGGGCGCCGTAGAGGAGCACGAGCGGACGGTCTCGGGCCATCTCGGCCAGCTCTTTGAGCATCGCCGTCTTCTCGGCGAGCTCGGCGCGATAACGGGATTGGAAGCCAGGCCACTTCTTCGGGTCGTGGGCAAACCAGCGACGCAGCTGCGTTGACGGGGCCACGTCTCTGGCCCAGCGATCCAGCTTCAGCGCGGATTTGCCAACCCCGCGAGGCCATACACGATCGACCAGGACCCTGGCGTCTCGCCCGTGGCTCGGCTTCGCCTCGTACACCCGCTGGACTCGGATCTTCGGCTCATCCGGCATCTCGCCTCTTGGATCGAGGAAATGGGCGAAACATGGAGCCTCTCCCATTTCTCAAGGATGCCACTCAGGTTCTTCGCGTGTCGCGGCGAAACAGCACCATGGCGCCGGCTGCGAAAGCCAGCGTCCACAGGACCGCCCCGAGGATCCACGTCCAGTCGAAGCTCCCGCCGAGCAGCGGGTATCGCGCAATCTGCGCCACCCCATAAGTAGGCATGTACGGCGCGAGGTCCTGAATCGCGCTTGGGAGCAGGCTGACCGGGATGAAGAGCCCGCCGAAAAATGCGAACACGGCCAGCACCGGGCTGATGATCTGCATGACGTTCTCGGACGGAAGCATGTAGCCCATGAACAGGCCGAAGGCGGCGAACACGAATGCGCCGACCCACGCCAGGAGGGCGGACAGAAGCAGGGTCCTGGTGTCCATCTGCACCCCGGACACCGCCCCCGCGACGACCACCGCGCTCACTGACAGCAGGCCGAGGAACATTGCGGTCAGCAGCTTGATCGCCACGTATGCCGGAGGCCGGAGTGGCGTGAGGCGGAGCTGGCGGCTCCAACCCAGCGCCCGCTCGACCGAGACCATTGCCCCGCCGGAGGTGGCGGCGATCATCGCGCCGTACACGGCGACGCCGATCATGGTCGAGGCGGCAATCTCGGGACCGCCCGATGACTCGATCCGCTTGTTGCTCTTGAAGAGAAAGAAGAAGACGAGGGGGAGGATCAGGGTGAAGAGCAGGGTTCGGCGGTTGCGCAGCAGGCGGCGGATCTCGAGGTAGAGGAAGGTCAGGTTGAACCCGCCCAGCGGCGGTACGCGGCGGGATTCGAAAGCCTGGACGCGTGCGCTCAACTCGCTCTCCCTTCGATCCGAACCGGCGTGTCGCCGCCGCCGCTCTGGCCGCCGGGCTGAGCGCCGTCGCCGGTCAGGGTGAGGAACGCGTCCTCGAGGTTGTGAGCGACGATCTCGACGTCACGGGCCGGCGTGGCGGTCAGGAGGTACCGGGCCACCGCGTCGGAGTCGGTGGTCTGGACGATGATTCGGTCGCCTCGGATCTCGACCGATCGCACTCCGGGAAGGCCGCGCAAAGATGGCTCATCCGCCCCCGGGAGGCTCGCGCGGACCGAGCGGCCCACCGACATGTTCCTCACCTCCGCCGCCGTGCCGTCGGCGACTATCTTTCCCTGGCGCAGCAGGATGACGCGGTCGGCGTAGGCGTCGGCCTCCTCCAGATAGTGGGTGGCGAACAACACCGTCCGCCCCTGCTTCGCGTCGGTGCGGATGGCGGCCCAGAAGTCGCGCCGGCCCTCCACGTCCATGCCCGAGGTCGGCTCGTCCAGAACCATGAGCGCGGGGTCCGGCAGAAGAGCGATGGCAAAACGAAGGCGCTGCTGCTGTCCGCCGGAGCACTTGCCGACCAGTCGATTCGCGATGCCGGCGATGCCCGCGCGCTCCAGAACCTCGTCCACGGGCCGCGCCGCGGCGAAAAGGGTCGCGGTCAGGCGAACGGTCTCGGCCACCGTCAGGTCCTTGAGCAAACCACCGGTCTGCATGACCGCCGCCACCAGTCCGCGTCCGATCGCGGCATCGGGTTTCATGCCCAGCACGCTGACCGTCCCGGCGTCGGGCCTGCTGAGCCCGAGGATCATGTCGATCGTCGTCGTCTTGCCGGCTCCGTTGGGTCCAAGGAGCGCGGCGATCTCGCCGATCTCGAGGTGCAGGTCGATGCCGTCCACCGCACGCACCCGCCCGAAGTGCTTGTGGACGCCCGCCAGGTCGACGGCCGTCGCTACCGGTGAGGGCACAGGCATCGAATCGTATACACGGACGGCCCGCAAGCGGTCGTTCCGTTCGACCGAACGGTCCGCCGCCAATCATTGAGCCTCTTGACTTTTATAGTGACTCTAAATTAGACTAACTCCAGAGTTGGAGGTGAAGGCAATATGAAGACAATCGGCGCTCGCAGGTGGTGGGCTCTGGCCGCGATCACGCTCGGCGTGCTGGCGGTGGGCCTCGACGTGACCGTCTTGAGCGTTGCCCTGCCCACCCTGGCCCAGGCCCTCAAGGCATCCGAGTCGGACCTGCAGTGGTTTTCCTCGGCGTACGCGATCGTGCTCGCCGCCGGGATGCTGCCGAGCGGGGTGCTCGGCGACCGTTTCGGCCGCAAGAAGGTGCTGATCGCGGCGCTGATCCTCTTCGGCGCCGGGTCCGTCGTCTGCGCCTACTCGACCACCCCGGCCGAGTTCATCGCGGGGCGCGTCCTGCTGGGTGCGGCCGGCTCCGCCATCGTGGTGATGGCGCTGTCGGTGATGACCGTGCTGTTCACGGAAGAGGAGCGGCCGCGCGCGGTCGGGATCTGGGGCGCGGCCAACTTCGTGGCCCTGCCGATCGGGCCCATCTTCGGCGGGTGGCTATTGGGCAACTTCTGGTGGGGATGGATCTTCCTCATGAACGTGCCGGTCGCATTGGTCGGGCTCATCGCGGTGCTCACCCTGGTGCCCGAGTCGCGCTCGGAGGACAGGCCGGCCGTCGACCCTCTCGGCATCCTGCTCGCGAGCGCCGGCCTGGTCGGCGTGACCTACGGCCTGATTGAGCTCGGCCGCAACGGCTGGACCGATCCCTCCTCGCTCGCGGTGGGGATCGCGGGCGTCGTCGTGATCGTCCTGTTCTTCATGTGGGAGCGATACCTCACGGCCCGCCCGGGCGGCCGGCCGCTGATCGACTTGAGCCTTTTCGCCTCCAAGGGCTTCACCTGGGGTGTCATCCTTGCGGCCATGGGCGGGATGGCCCTGATCAGCGTGGTCTTCACGATGCCGCAGTACTCGCAGGGAGTGCTCGGACTCGACCCCGAGGGCTCAGGCGTCCGGCTGCTGCCGGCGATCATCGGCCTCATCATCGGCGCGGTCCCTGCGGACCGAATCGCATCGCGACTCGGCACCAAGATCACCGTCGCCGCCGGTTACGCGATCACGGTGGCCGGGCTGCTGATCGGCGCCACGACCGCCATCGGAGCCAGCGAATGGTTTGTCGCCACATGGATGGGGGTCGTCGGCATCGGCATGGGCATCGGTTTCGCGACCGCGGCATCGGCCGCCCTGAAGACGATCCCGTCAGAAAAGAGCGGTGTCGCGTCCGCGCTCATGCAGGCGATGCAGAAGGTGGGGTTCCCGCTCGGTTCGGCGATCGTGGGCAGCGTCCTGGTGACCGTGTACCAGGCGCGCCTGACGCTGACCGGTCTTCCGCCGGCGGCGGCGGCCGCGGTCAAGCAGAGCGTGTTCGCGGGCGTCGCGGTCGCGGAAAAGCTGCACTCCACCGCGCTTCTGGACTCGGTCCGGTCCTCGTTCGTCGCGGGGATGGACGCCGCCCTGGCGGTGTCCGCGGGCGGCGGCGCCCTCGCTCTCGTCCTGGCGCTGGTGTTCCTGCCCGGGCCGGCGCCTTCCGAGGCCCGCGCCGAGAGCACCGCGGCCGAGCAGGCGGCCTGAGCGGATGAGCACCGGTTTACGTGAACGCAAGAAGCTCAAAACCAAAGCCGCGATCCAGAAAGAGGCGCTGCGCCTCTTTCTGAAGAAGGGGTTCGACGAGACCACCATCGAAGAGATCGCGGCCGCCGCCGAGATCTCGCCGAGCACGTTCTTCAATTACTTCCCAAGCAAGGAAGAGGTCGTGTTCCAGGACGAGCTCGACCCGCTCATCCTGGCCGCGTTCGACGCCCAGCCCGAGGGAACAAATCCGATTCGGGCCATCCGTAATGCCATGAGGTCGGTGTTCGAGAGCCTGACCCCGCAGCAGGACAGGGTGATGCGCGAACGCATTGCCCTGATGTCCTCGACCCCATCGCTGCGCGCGGCGATGCTCACGCAGTTCGCCGATCTGGTCGGTCAGATCGCCGAGCTGGTCGCAAGCCGGTCGGGCGGAAGCCCCAACGATTTCGCCGTCCGCAATTTCTCCGGCGCTCTGCTGGGGGTGATGATGTCGGCGCTGTTCACGGCGGCTCAGGATCCCAACGCCGACCTGCTGGATGCGGCGGACCAGGCGATGGCGCACCTGGAAGCGGGCCTGCCGCTGC
This sequence comes from Candidatus Dormiibacterota bacterium, assembly GCA_035310015.1. GTDB lineage: Bacteria > Chloroflexota > Dormibacteria > Dormibacterales > Dormibacteraceae > DATGEO01. The sequence continues at coordinate 18,440 of DATGEO010000145.1, forward strand.
CCTGGACGACACTAGACTCGAGCTGAGGCGAACGTGCGCATCGACCGGTTCGAGTTCGGAATGATTCGCATCGACGGCGAGACCTATGAGCGAGACGTGCTGCTCGACCGCGGCCGGGTTCGCCCGCGGAAGAAGAAGCCGTCGAAGAGGTTCCGGGCCGAGTTCGGCCACACTCCTCTATCGGTGGAGGAGAAGATCCCCTGGAAGTGCCGCCGGCTAGTGATCGGCACCGGCGCCGAGGGGTCTCTGCCGGTGATGCCCGCCGTGCTGGAAGAGGCGGCGCGCCGCAAAGTCAAGGTGGTCGCGGTCAAGACGCCGCAAGCCGTCGAGTTGATCAACCAGGACCGCCCGGACACCAACGCCGTGCTGCATGTCACCTGCTGACTAACCGATGTCTCGGCGCCGCAGCCCGCCGAGCCCGCCGAGCATCAGGACCGCCGCCAGCGCGGTCAGCGCCACCAGCGGTGAGAACGATATGGGGTCGGCGGGCAGCGCCGGCGTGCGCTCGAACGGAGACAGCTTCAGCACCGAGTCGGGAAGCCTGAGCACGACGCCGAGGAGGCCGATCACGAAACAGGCGGCGAGGATTCCCCACGTCACGTCGACCCACCTCGGCGCGAATCCGAAGACGATCATGGTCAGCCCGACCATCAGCCACAACGCCGGCGCGTAGACGACCGCGGCGCCCAGGAGTCGGGGCACGCTGCTCCACTGTCCTCCCGCGAGCGCGTAGGTCACCCCTGTGGCCAGGCCGGCGACGGCCATCAGGCCAACGCTTCCGGCGAGCCCGATCACGAGATGGCTCGCCGCCCATCGCCATCGCGCGACAGGGGTGGCGAGCACAGACTCCGCTCGCAGTGCCGACTCCTCACTCCGCAGTCGCAGCGCCGACTGGATGGCGAATCCTGACGCGACCAGGGCCATGATGCGGAGCGACGTCGCGAAGTACGTGTCGGTGAGGCTGCCTGCCCCCGCGCTGGCCAGCATCTGGGCAAACGCCTTGTTGTTGGCGACGAAGCTGTCGATGGTCGGCGCGATCCAGCCGTACGCGATCCCGGTCACCAGGACGCCGGCGCCCCATCCGAGCAGCGCGCCGCGCTGCAGGCGCATGGCCAGACCGAGCGGATGGCCGAGGCTGGGTGCGGCGACGCTCGGCCCGGGGCGCGGCGGCACCAGACCTGCCCCGAGGTCGCGCCGGAGCGCGAGGCGAAACGCGAAGGCGGTCAGCGCCACCGCCACCGCGAGCAGGGCGAGCAGCGGCCACCATCTCTCACCGGCGAAGGGGCGAGCCTTCTGCGCCAGCCCGATCGGCGAGAACCAGGAGACGGTGCCGTCCCCGATGTCCCCGACGATCCGCAGCACGTACGCCAGCCCGAGGAGCGCCCCACTCGAGCCATAGACGACCCGGGTGTTCTCGGTGACCTGCGCGGCGGCGAGCGCCACGGCGACGAAGAAGAGCCCGACGGCCGTGAACGAGGCGCCGAGGACGAGAGATCCGATGGCCGGCAGACCCTCGGCGATGAGGGTGGCGGAGGAGAGCACGCCCACGGCGGCGTTCATCGCCGCGACGACGATCAGAGCCGCAAGAGCCGGTGCGTGAAGGCCCACTGGCAGAGAGCGCACCAGCTCGAGCCTGCCTGCCTCCTCGTCGCCACGGGTGAGCCGGCCGATCATGAAGATGCTCATGAGCCCCACGACGACCATCCCCAACGCGCCGAGCTGGAAGGCGATCTCGCCGCCGAGGGTGTCGAGACCCTGGGCCGGGCCGTTGAAGGCGATGGCTCCGGCGTTGTGCTGGCTGGCCGCCGCGGCTTGATCGATCGACGCCTGCGTCGGGAAAACCGACTTGACACCGACCACCGTGAGGAAGACAAGGACCGCGAACGAGACGACCCAGATCGAGATGCGGATCCGATCCCGCCTGAGAATCAGCCGGATCAGCGCGCCGGTCCCGGTCAAAGCGTTCAGGCTCGCCGGTCGAGGGCGGACGCGGCGTCGGCCGGCCCGCGCTCGGGTTCTTTCGCGAGCTCGTCCCCGTAGTGCCGGAGGAACAGCTCCTCCAGCGTGGGCGGATGGCTGACCAGGCTGACGACTCCCAGCTCGCCCAGGCGGCGCACCACCTCGTCGAGGTGCTCGGAATCGACGTCGAACCGGACCTGCGAGTCCTGGACCTCGAGACCGTGGACGCCGGGGAGGCTGTCGAGGCCGGCCGCCGGCCGCTTCAGCACGGCGGTGATGGAAGTGCGCGTCAGGTGGCGCATCTCCTGCAGCGTGCCGCTCTGCTCGGTGCGGCCCAATCGAATGATGCTCAGGCGGTCGCAGAGGGCCTCGACCTCGGCCAGGATGTGGCTGGAGAGCAGCACCGTCCGGCCCTGTGCCTTGAGCTCCCGGATGCAGTCCTGGAAGACGGCTTCCATCAGCGGGTCCAGGCCGGAGGTCGGCTCGTCGAGAAGAAGGAGCTCCGCGTCGGACGCCAGCGCCGCCACCAGCGCAACCTTCTGGCGGTTTCCCTTGGAGTAGGTGCGCGCCTTCTTGGTCGGATCGAGCTCGAAGCGCTGGAGCAGCTCGTCCCGCCGTCGCCGGTTGAGGTCCCCCCGGAGCCGGCCCAGGAGATCGATGATCTCGCCGCCGCTGAGGTTCGGCCACAGGCTCACCTCGCCGGGCACGTAGGCCAGACGTCGGTGCAGCGCGACCGCGTCGCGCCATGGGTCACCGCCTAGAAGCGAGACGCTCCCGGCGTCGGCGCGAAGGAGACCCAGCAGGATGCGGATAGTCGTTGTCTTGCCCGAGCCGTTGGGGCCGAGGAATCCGTAGACCTCGCCGGTCTCAACGGTCAGATCGAGGCCGTCGAGAGCGCGGGTCGTTCCGAAGTTCTTGACGAGCCCGGACACCAGGATCGCGTGCGCCACGCGTGAATGTTGGCACGGGCCTGTCTGTCCCAAGGGCTTTTCGGTCCGCCGGGACGATCCCTTTCCAACTTTCGGTGGCTTGCCGGCATCCAGGGGCCATCGCCGTCCCCGCCGCGCGTCGGCGTAGGGTTGACGTGGCGCGCGACGGTGGACTTGATCGAGCGAATCCGCTCTTCGGTGATCGGCGAGGACGAGGCCGTCATGGGCCCCTTCGGGCCGCGGCGTGTCACCTACGCCGACTACACGGCGTCCGGCCGCGCCCTCGGCTTCATCGAGGATTTCATCCGCGAGGTCGTGCTGCCGCTTTACGCCAACACGCACACCGAGTCGTCGGGCACCGGGCTCCAGACCACCCGATTTCGCGAAGAGGCGCGAGAGATCATTCGCGCTTCGCTCGGAGCCGGGCCTGAGCATGCGGTGATCTTTTGCGGTTCGGGCTCGACCGCCGCCATCAACCACATGATCGACGTCTTGAACCTGCGGCTGCCCGCGGACCTGGACGACCGCTACCACTTCACCGAGTTGATTCCTGCGGGCGACCGGCCGGTTGTCTTCATCGGGCCGTACGAGCACCACTCGAACGAGCTGCCGTGGCGTGAGTCGATCGCGGACGTGGTGGTGATTCACGAGGACCACGACGGCCACATCGACCAGCGCGACCTGGAGGCGGAGCTCATCCGCCATCAGGACCGGCCGCTGAAGATCGGAAGCTTCTCCGCCGCCTCCAACGTGACCGGGATCATCAGCGACTGGCGCTCCATCTCGGTACTCCTCCACCGCCACGGCGCCCTCTCGTTCTGGGACTTCGCCGCGGCGGCGCCCTACATGGAGATCGAGATGGGCTCGGCTTCCCAGGGGCCAGGCGTGCCTTACCTCGACGCCGTGTTCATCTCCCCGCACAAGTTCATCGGCGGCCCGGGCACGCCCGGCCTCCTCGCCGCCCGCCGCCAGCTGTTCCACAACCGGGTCCCGGCGATTCCAGGCGGCGGCACCGTGGCCTACGTCAATCCCACGGAGCACGTCTATCTGGCCGACGTGGAGCACCGCGAGGAAGGCGGAACGCCGGCCATCGTCGATTCGATCCGAGCCGGCCTCGTCTTCCAGCTGAAGGACGCGGTCGGAGCCGCCGAGATCCGCCGCCGCGAGGAGTCCTTCATCCGCCGTGCCGTCGAGCGGTGGCGGCGCCAGCCCAACATCGAGATCCTCGGCAACCCGGACCTGGACCGGCTCTCGATCGTGTCGTTCGTGGTCAGGCACCGGGGTCGCTACCTGCATCACAACTTCGTGGTGGCCCTGCTCAACGACCTGTTCGGGATCCAGTCGCGAGGCGGCTGCTCCTGCGCGGGGCCCTACGGCCACCGGCTGCTGGGCATCGACCTGGAGAAGTCGCACGAGTTCGAGCGCGAGATCAACCTCGGCTGCGAAGGGATCAAGCCGGGCTGGGTGCGGGTCAACTTCAACTACTTCATCTCGGAGGCGGTTTTCGAGTTCATCCTCGACGCCGTCGAGCTGGTAGCGGCCGAGGGCTGGCGCCTGCTCCCTGAGTACCGCTTCGACGCCTTCACCGCCCTGTGGACCCATGCCGGCGGGGCGCCGGAGCCCCCGCTCAGCTTGCGCGACATCGGCTATGCGGACGTGGCGGTGCCCAGGTCCGCGCACCGCCACCGCGAACCCGAGACCGCGCTGCCGCGCTACCTGTGGGACGCGCGGAAGATCCTGTCTGCTCCGCGCGCGGCCGCGGCGCCGACCCAGCTCAGCGCCGACTTCGAGCACCTGCGCTGGTTCTGGCTCCCGCACGAAGCCACGACCGCGCCCGTCTCGACCTGACGGCCGGCGCCATCAGCCTCTCGCCAGGCCGAGCGGCTCAGGCGCGCGGTGCCGTTCGGCGCCCGCGCGCGTCCTCTTAGCTATGAGCGGGCCGGTGGGCATAGGCCATAAGCCCCGATTGGACCGGGACCTTTGTGACTGGCGAGGGCTCGCTCCACCACCGCAGGGTGTGTCCAAAGTGTTCCTGCGCTCCTATGTGGTCGTGGCGCGCCCCGTCGAGGAGGTCGAGGTGGCCATGATCGCGGGCGCCAAGAACTGGCTTCCGGACATTGCGACCGAGGCCAACGGGAACGGACAGAAGCTGCTCTCGGAACTGGGTTTCGACGTCGGCAAGCGGCGGATTCGCATGCGAATCCAGGTGGAGATCGGCGCCGCGAAGGTTGCGTCCGGGCTCATCTACATGCCCATCCGATGGCGTGCCGCGAGCGAGGCCGGGATATTCCCGACCCTTGATGGAGAGCTCGAAGTCGCCGACCTGGGCCCCGCGCGGACCCAGCTGGCTCTGAGCGCCAGCTACGAGCCGCCGCTGGGGTTGATCGGCAAGCTCGCCGATCGCGCCTTGCTGCACCGGGTCGCAGAGGTCACCGTGAACGACTTCCTCGCGCGGATCGGACAGCGTCTCGAGAAGGCCAGATAGGCGCCTACGTGACGGGCCAGACCCTCAGCCGTGAGCGGCGGCCTGACGGTGCTGTGAGGCCGGCGATTTCTGATAGCGGATGGTCTACGGCGTAACTACCCCAGCCGTGATCCTGCGCACGCGCTCCGGTTCGGCCCAGGCGTCGATCTCCACGATCTTCCCGCCGGCCACCGTGAAGCCCATGACGGTGAATGGTCTGCCACGCCGCGTGACGATCACCCCGGCACCGCCATTCACCAGCACAGGGTGCAGACGGGTGTCGGGGATCGCGCCGCCGATCAATGCCTGGCCGAGGACGGCCGTGGCGCCTCGGATCACCGGCGGAACAGGGCGCCGCGCGCCGAAATCGGAACGCAGCACGACGTCCGGGTCTAGAACGGCGATCAGTGAATCGAAGTCGCCGTTGCGGGCGGCGGCAAAGAAGGCATCCACGACCTGTCTCTGCCGCGCCAGATCGCGGTCCGGCCGGCGCAGGTTCGCCGCCCTCACCCGCCGCCGCGCCCGGCTGGCGAGCTGCCTCGCGGCCGCGGGGCTGCGGTCGACCATCGGGGCGATCTCGTCGAACGGCAGCTGGAACACATCGTGAAGCACGAACGCAAGCCTCTCGGAAGGGGTCAGCGAGTCGAGGACGACGAGAAGCGCGAGGCCGACCGAGTCGGCCAGGACCGCCTCGTCCTCCGGCTGCAGCTCGCTCTCGGCGCTGACGAGCGGGTCGGGCAGGCCGCCAAGCTCCTCGCGTCGAACGTTGCGTGATCGCAGCATGTTCAGGCATACGCGAGCGACGATCGTCGTCAGCCAGCCGCCGATGTTCTCGACCTGACCGGCGTCGGCGCCACTGAAGCGGATCCACGCGTTCTGCACGGCGTCGTCAGCCTCTGCCAGCGAGCCCAACATTCGGTAGGCCACGCCGCGGAGGTGGTCGCGGTGCTCCTCGAAGCGATCAGCCAGCCACTCGTTCTCGGTTGTCACATGTTTCCTTGGTGAAGTGTCATGAGAGGTGACACGGCAGAAGCGAGCGATGTGACATGGAGGTCGAGAAAGTGAGCGTGGGTGGACTGATCCTGGTCACCGGCGGCACGGGCGGTTTGGGCCGGCGGGTGGTCAAGCGGCTTCGAGACGCCGGGCGAGAGCTGCGCGTGCTCAGCCGGCACGCCCATGAATCCACGCCGGGCGTCGAGTACGTCGTCGGCGACCTGGAAACGAATGAAGGCATCCAGGCCGCAGTCGAGGGCGCCGAGATCATCGTGCACTGCGCCGCCAGCGGAAAGATCGCCGAGGACTCGGCGCAGATTCGCAACCTTGTGGCCGCGGCGCAGGGGGCGGGGGTGCAGCATCTGCTGAACATCTCGGTGGTCGGGGCAGACCGGGTCCCGGTCGTAAGCGGGATCGACCGCGCCATGTTCGCCTACTTCGCATCGCAGCTCGCGGTGGAGCGCGCGGTGGCTGAGTCGGGGTTGCCCTGGACCAACCTCCGCGCGACTCAGTTTCATGACGGATTCATCCTGTTGATGGTCCAGGCGATGGCCAAGCTTCCGGTGATCCCCGTTCCCGCCGGAACTCGCTTCCAACCGGTCGATGCCGACGAGGTCGCGGCCAGGCTGGTCGAGCTCACGCTGGGCACTCCGGCGGGGCAGGCACCGGATATCGCCGGTCCCAAGGTCTACGAGGCGGCCGAGCTGATTCGCAGTTACCTCACGGCCACGCGCAAGCGCCGCCTGATGCTCAAGGTCACGTTTCCCGGAGCTGCCGCGCGAGCAATTCGGGCTGGCGCGAACCTGGCACCTGACCACGCCGTGGGCCGGCGCACGTGGGAAGAGTTCCTGGCTGCCTGGGCGAGCTCCCCGAGCAAGGGTCGCCCTCCGGCGGCCCTACCACGGACCGCGGCCTAGCCCCGACCCAATACGAGGAACCTCGGCCGCCGTGCGGGCGTGTCATCTTGACGGCATGCTGCGCCTGGTCATCACCGATCCGTGGCCTCCCGGTTTCTACGTGGGGCCGCTGCAGATTCGCTTCTACGGCATCGCTTACGCCGTGGCCTTCCTGGTGGCCACCGCGCTCGCCACCCGCCATCTCACGCGTCGAGGCGTCGCCCCCAACGTCGCGGGCGACATCGCGTTCTGGGCGATCGTGTTCGGCCTGATCGGCGCTCGGCTCTATTACGTCGTCCAGTCGGGATGGTGGTGGTACCTGACCCACCCGCTGCACATCTTTGCCTTCTGGGAAGGCGGCATGGCCTTCTTCGGAGCGATCTTCGCCGCCCTCATCGTCCTGATCGTCATGGCGCGGAGGCATCACATCGATTTCTGGGACCTGCTGGACGCCGGCGCGATCTTCGCCGCGGTCGGCCAGCCGATCGGCCGTCTGGGCAACGTCATGAACGGCGAGATCCTGGGTCCGCCCTCGAACCTGCCCTGGGCGATTCGCTACACCAATCCTGCATCCATGGCGCCGAGCCTGGGAGTGCCGTATCAGCCGGCAAACCTGTACGAGGCCGTGGGCACCCTGCTCATCCTGGCGGTGCTTCTGTACCTGCGCCACCGCAAAGTCTCGCCCGGGATCCTGGGACTCGCGTATCTGGTCCTGTACCCGGTGAGCCAGCTGATCCTGTTCCACTGGCGCACGGATTACGAGACGCCCGCGATCCTGTGGGGCTTGAAGCAGGCGCAGCTGACCTCGCTGGTCATGCTCGTGACCATCGTGCCGCTGTTCTGCTTCGCCTGGTGGTGGACTCGGCGGCAGCCGCCCCGGACGCGAGCGCCGTCTGGGGCTTGACCCGCAGATGATGGACGCAAGGGGAGGAACCGGTTCCACCCTGACCCACCTGCAGGGCGGCCTGTCCGGGCTTCGATACGAGGCGGACACGCTCATAGGCGTCGACCCGGCGGACGGCAAGCCGCTGCTCGCCCGCTATGACCTCGAGGCCGCCAAGAACACGGTCACCCGAGACTCGATGGCGGAGCGGCGCGCCGGCGGGCTGTGGCGTTGGAGCGAGCTGCTGCCCGTGCGCGGCTGGGAGCACGTCACCTACCTGGGCGAAGGAGAGACACCGCTGCAGCGCGCGCGCCGCCTCGAGTCCAAGCTCGGGATGAGGCGAGTTCTGCTCAAGAGGGAGAGCCTCAATCCCACGGGTTCGTTCAAGGCGCGCGGGATGGCGGTGGCGGTGAGTCGTGCCCGCGAGCTAGGCGCGAGCGTTCTCGTCGTTCCTTCGGCGGGCAACGCCGCCGGCGCCATGGCCGCGTACGCGGCGGCGGCGGGCGTGAGGGCGATCGTGGTGATGCCGGCGGATGCGCCCTCCGCGAATCGGGTCGAGGTGGCGGTGGCCGGCGCCGAGCTGATCCTGCTCGACGGCCTGATCTCGGACTGCGCGCGACTTGCGCGGGTGATCGCGGAGCGGCTTGGAGCGTTCGACCTCAGCACCTTGAAGGAGCCCTATCGAGTCGAGGGCAAGAAGACGATGGGCTTCGAGCTCGCCGAGCAGCTCGGATGGCGTCTCCCGGGCGTGATCGTCTATCCGACCGGCGGCGGCACCGGGCTGGTCGGGATGTGGAAGGCCTTCGACGAGCTCGAGCGGATCGGCCTGATCGGCTCGGAGCGGCCGCGGATGATCGCGGTCCAGGCCGAAGGGTGTGCTCCGATCGTGCGCGCGTTTCGCGAGGGCGGGCGCTTCGCCAGCCCGTGGCCGAACGCGTCGACGGCCGCGGCCGGCCTGCGCGTTCCGGGCGCGATCGGCGACTTTCTCATCCTCGACTGCCTGCGCGCTTCCGGCGGCGCCGCGGTCGCCGTGCCCGAGGCCGAGCTGAGGCCTGCGCAGTCGATGCTGGCGGCGGCCGGGGCCGGATACGTCAGCCTGGAGACGGCGGCCGCGGTGGCGGCGCTGCCCCATCTGCTCGAAGAGGGGCTGCTGGATCCATCGGAGGAGGTGGTCGTCTTCGACACCGGCGCCGGCTTCAAGTCCGAGCCGCCCGCCGATCTGACAACTCCTCCGGCCCTGAGCAATGATTCGAATCACTGGGATGCGGTCGTGGCGCGGTTGGCGGCCTCGAGGTAAGGCAAGGCACCAAGGGCGGTTGCTGGCCGCGGCGACTGCGGCCCTCATCCTCAGCTGCGCGTGCAGTTCCTCGTCTCCACCAACTGCCGCGCAGAACACTCCGCCGGTGCCCTGGGGGGCGTCGGGCTGCGTGCCGGCATCTCCGTCCGGCGCGTTCCCCGCCGAGGTCCGTGGGACCGCGTCGGGCGGCACCGTCTGGGCGTGGTTCATGGCGGCTTATCCGCCGCTCCACGGTGTCGAGGACAAGACGGTCTGGAGGCTGGATGGATCGTCGATCGCCGGCACGCCCGCGTTTTCGCTTCTGGGTCCTGCGGGCGCGATCGGGCGACTCGATTGGGGTCCGGAGGAGCATGGCGGATCCACGTGGAACAGGCCGGGCGTGGAATTCGGCACGGGCCTCATGTTCACGACCCCCGGCTGCTGGGACGTCCAGGTCGCGTTGGGTCAGCTGCGCGGCGACGTCTTCGTCGTGGTCGCCTGAGCTCGCCGGGACACTAGAGTTGCAGGCGCAGGGACAAGGGCGATGAGCAGTACAGCAGGCATGGATCCTTCGGTCCCGCCCAGCGGTGATGGCTGCGTGGAGTGCCTTGCCGCCGGCGGCTGGTGGTTACACCTGCGGAGATGTGCGCAGTGCGGCCACGTCGGCTGCTGCGATTCGTCTCCCGCGCAGCACGCGAGTCGACACGCGGCGGAGCATGGACACCCGATCGTTCAGAGCTTCGAGCCCGGCGAGGATTGGTTCTGGGACTACACCCGGCAGCAGTACCTCGAAGGCCCGGCCCTCAAGCCGCCGCACCACCATCCACCGAATCAGCCCGTGCCCGGCCCCGCCGGCCGGGTACCAAAAGACTGGCGGCGGCGGCTGCACTGACGTCCGGTCGATCGTCCCTTGACTTCAGGGCAGGCCCAGGCCGCGCTCAGGACTCGCGGGGGGCGTGGTCCACTCGATGTAGGCATGCCCCGTGTCCACGTGGTACCGGTTGGCCATCACGATGCAGGCCTCGTACAGCTTTCTGAACTCGCCCTCGTCGTGGTCCGAGATCGCGCGCAGCATCGGTTCGAGGCCATCCCGCAAGAAGTCGTCGAGCTGGCCGGCGTACTTGGGCCGGCTCACGGCGAGACCGCGCAGCAGCGACCGCACCCGTCGCGCGTAGTAACCGGCCAGCTCCCACCTGCCCGCGACGGCAGCGTGCCACGCGGTGCCGAAGCAGTGGCTCACCGAGGCCATGACCTCGCCGGTTCCGGGCAGGCCATCGGCGATCTGCTCGAGGGTCAGGTCCGCGTGCCGCGTGTGAACGGTGATCGCGGGTCTCTCCAAGGGTGTCACTGCTTCAGCTTGATCCGATGAAGAGCAGCGCGGCGTGGGCCGGACTCGGTGAGCGAGCGAAGGCCAGGCGATCATGCCGGCCGTGTCCGTCTACCTCGACCTCTCCAATCTGTTCCCCGACCTGCTCAATCTGCTCGGCGGGCGCAGGCGCTCCTTGCCGATCTCGGCCAGCCGATCCCACGCCGCCGAGGAGGTGCCGGTGGCTGAAGCGAACAGCTGCGCGATGCCCGGATCCTCCTGGGCCGGCTCACGAGCGTTGACCCGCGCTTTCCGTTTCGCCATCCACCGTGCGGTCCGGGCGGCGAGCGCGTAGAGGCGAGGGTCGTCCGGCGACCAGTCGAAGGCCGCGTCGTACTTGAGGTAGATCGCCCGGAACTCCGGGTCGCGCATCGCCTCGCGCTTGTCGGCGAGCCAGGCGGCGGCGTGCTTCGGCGAGACCGACTGCATGAGGATCCACACGTCGCGTTCCATCCGCACCGAGCGCCGGCTGACGCCGATCCTGTCGAGGCCTTCGAGCAGATCGGCCACCTCATCCGACACGAACAGCCGGTCGCCGGCGCTGAGGCGGGCGATGCGCTCGCGCGAGCGCTTCAGCTCCTTCGCCCTCGCCTGCAGGTTGCGGTCGATTTCGGCGATGGCCGCGGCGAACTTTTCCGGGCTCGCCGCCAGCAGCTCCTTGACGCGCGCCAGCGGCACGCCGGCCTCCGCGAGCGTCTTGATCTTGACCAGGTCGATGGCGTGCTGTGACGTGTACCGCCGGTAGCCCGAGGAGTCCCGTGGCGGCTCCGCCAGCAGGCCGCGCTTGTGGTAGTGGCGAACGGCCTTGACCGTCACGCCGGCATAGGCGGCAAGCCGGCCGATGGTCATCATCCGCGGCGACGTGCTCGTCAACGTGCGGCGCGTCCGAATGCGGCGCGAGCCGCAGCAAATCCCGCGAGCGCGATGGCCGCGCACCAGGCAAGGGCGAGGGCCTCGGTGCCGCCGGCGGGGCCTCCGGTCAGCAGCCCGCGCAGGGAGTCGACCACCGGGGTGAACGGCTGGTTGGCGGCGAACCAGCGAACGCCTGCGGGCATGGAAGCGGCCGGCACGAAGGTGCTGGAGAGGAAAGGCAGCAGGAACTGGATCGGCAGCGTGGAACCGTTGGCGCCCGCGACGCTCTTGGCGACGAGCCCGATGGCCGCGGCCACCCAGGCGAGCGCGAAGGAGAAGGCGGCGACCGATTCCCAGCACGGCGAGCCAGCCGGCGGCAGACGCGGCCGGCCGGAAACCGAGCAGCAGCGCGACCGCGGCGACGACGGCGGTGGTCACGATGGTGCGCAGGACGCTCGCGCCCACGTGCCCGACCAGGATGGCACCGCGCGCGACCGGCATGGTGCGAAGGCGGTCGATGACGCCGCCGGTCATGTCGAGGTTGACGTTGATCGCAGTCGTCGAGGAACCCGCCGCCACCGTCATCAGCAGGATGCCAGGCACGAGGAAGTCGATGTAGGGCGCGCCGTGCGTCGCACCGCCGAGCCCCGCGCCGATGGGCCCGCCGAGGATGTAGTCGAAGACCAGCAGCAGCACGACCGGCACCAGGATCGATCCGACCAGCAGCAGCGGGAATCGGAGCGTGTGCTTGAGCTCGCGGCCGAGCATGGTTGCGGAATCGAGGCTCGCATCGATCAACGTGGTCGAAGGTCTCACTGCGTAACCTCCTGCGCGGGCTTGCCCGTGAGCGCGAAGAACACGTCGTCGAGGTCCGGCGTGTGAATGGTCAGGTCTTCGACAGCGACCTCGTCGCTGAGCCGGCCGAGCACGTCGCGGAGCGAGCGAATGCCGTCTTCGTTCGGCACCCGCAGCACCAGCTCGCTGTCGTCGCGCGTGCCGCCCAGCGCGGTTGCGGCCGCGTCGAGCGACGCCGCGTCGGCGAGCTGCAGCCGGATGTGAGCGCCGGGGATGCGCCGCTTCAGCTCGTCGGGTGTCCCCTCGGCGACGATGTGGCCGTGATCGAGGAGGGCGATTCGGTCCGCAAGCTGGTCGGCCTCCTCGAGGTACTGCGTGGTGAGCAGGATGGTCACGCCCTCGGCGACCAGCTCGCGGATGATCTGCCATACCGTGTGGCGGCTGCGCGGGTCGAGCCCGGTGGTGGGTTCGTCGAGGAAGATCACCCGCGGCCGCCCCATGAGGGTCATCGCGAGGTCGAGGCGGCGCTTCATGCCGCCTGAGTACGTGGCCGCGGGCCGCTTCGCCGCGCCGGTCAGCTCGAAGCGCTCCAGCAGCCGCGCCGTCCGCGAGCGCCGCTCGCCGGCCGGCAGATGCAGCAGGCGGCCGATGAGGACCATGTTCTCCTCGCCGGTGAGGAGGTTGTCGATCGCCGAGAGCTGCCCGGTCACGCCGATGACCGCGCGCACGGCGGCAGCGTCTCCGTGCACGTCGTGGCCCATCACGGTGGCTTGGCCGCCGCCGGCCGGGATCAGGGTCGACAGGATCCGGACGATGGTCGTCTTGCCGGCTCCATTCGGTCCGAGAAGGGCGAACACCTCGCCTTCGGCGATGGTGAGGTCGACGCCGTCGAGGACGACATTCTTGCCGTACGTCTTGCGGAGGCCTTTCACCGAGACCGCGGTGGAGGTTGTGAGACGGGTCGATGCGTTCATGCAGGCCATGCTCCAACCCTGACCCTAGGTCAATGTCAAGGGGTTCGTGAGCTCTAGCCCGAGCCCTCAGGGAAGAAGATGAACGGCGTGGCGTAGCTCAGGCTGGCGACGGCGAGGACGATGCCGGCGATCAGGCTGCCCACCACGAGCGAGCGCCGCGAGAACGCCCCCGCGTCCGCCGTCGACAGCTCCTTGGCCACGGCGTCGGTGGACTTGCCGAGGTAGCTGAGCACGTGGATCGCGGTCGCCGGCAGCCAGATGAGGAACATCACCTTGTGCGCGGCGACCCAGATGCTGCCGAATCGCAGTCCGAAAAGCCACAGCTCGAGCCCGGTGACGAAAAGGCCGATCGTCGACAGCACGACAAACGGCGCCAGCACCCGCAGCGCCAGCGGCGGTGGGCCGGCCGCACGGAACGCTGGATCTCCGAGGTAGTACCGGGCGAAGCGATATCCCGTGGACGCCATCTTCAATCCCAGCGGCGGTATGAGAAGAAAGCCAAGAAAGAGGTGCTGAGGCAGCAGCGAGCGAACACTGAGCACGGTGAGGCCGATGAGGCCAAGAAGGACGAACAGGACGGCGCCCGTGACGGCGGTGACGCGCTCGTTGGAATCAGGCGTGCCCACGCCGCCACGTTAGCGCGAACAATGACGGCCGGCCTGCGGCGCGCCGCGGCAGGGCGATACGGTTCACATCGAACGGATGGGAACGGAAGCCGGGGCGACGGTCAAGGCGGTATGGCTGAGATCCGAGGCCGCCCTCGTCGGCGTTGCGGCAGTGGCGGTGCTGGCGCTCCATCTCGCGACGAACGGCCTCTACGACTTCCACCGCGACTCGCTGTACTACCTGGACAGCGCGCGCCATCCGGCGTGGGGGTATGTCGACTACCCGCCCGTGACCCCGATGATCGCCCGCCTCAGCCTCGCGCTGTTTGGTTCGTCGGTCTGGGGACTGAGGCTCTGGCCATCGCTCGCCGGCGCGATGATGGTCGTGCTCGCGGCCCTCATCGCGCGCGAGCTGGGCGGTGGCCGCGCGGCCAGGCTGCTTGCGGCGCTTGGCGCGGCGACAAGCCTGGTGCTGCTCGGCGCGAACTGGCTGTTCCAGACGGTGACGTTCGATCAGCTCGTCTGGATGACGTGTTTGTGGATCGCCGCCCGACTTCTGAGGACTGGCGACCACTGGCTGTGGATCGCGCTTGGTGCCCTCATCGGCATCGGCCTCGAAACCAAGTACACGGTGGTGGCGCTGATCATCGGGCTGATTGCCGGCACGCTGCTGACGCCGTTCCGCCGCCAGCTGGTGACTCCATGGCCGTGGATCGCCGCCGCCATCGCCTTCGCGATCTTCCTGCCGAATCTCGTCTGGCAGATCGGCAACGACTGGCCTTCCGTTCAGTACACGCTCAACCACAAAGTGACGCAGTCGTCGGACTTCTCTCCCCTGAGCTTTCTCGCCAATCAGCTCGCGCTCATTGGCCCTGTCGCGATCCCGATCTGGATCGCGGGCCTGGCCTGGCTCCTTCGCAGCCCGACGCTCCGAATGCTGGGGATCGCGGCCGCGGTGCCCTTCGTCCTCTATCTGTTCGTCGGCAAGGATTATTACGTCGGGCCCCTTCACCCCTTCCTGATCGCCGCGGGAGCCTGCGCGCTGGAAGCCTGGACCGCGAACAAGAGGCGGTGGCTGCGGCCCACCGCTGGCGTCGCGCTGACCGCTCAGGCACTGATACTCCTGCCCGTTGCCTTGCCCGTTCTGCCCGAAGCCGCGATGGCGAAATCAAAGTTGCCCGCCGTGCGCAAAGACTTCGCCGACACCGTCGGCTGGCATGACCTGGTGGGCCAGGTCGCTCAGGTCTACGACTCGCTGAGCCCGCCCGATCGATCCCGGGCGGCGATCCTGACCGACAACTACGGCGAGGCCGGAGCGATCAACACGTACGGGCCGGCGCTGGGCCTTCCCACCGCCGTCAGCGGACAGCTGACGTATTACTACTGGCGGCCGAGATCGTTCGACGGGCCGGTCATCGCCGTCGGTCTCGACCGGTCGTTTCTCGAAACGCTCTTTGCCACCTGCGACCAAGTCGGCACGATCTCCAACTCCTACGGCCTCCAGAACGAGGAGTTCGGAGCCCCGATCGACGTCTGCCGGACGCGGCTGCTCTCGCAGGACGAGCTGTGGTCGCGCCTGAAAGCCTTTCGCTGACCTGATCTAGTCGCCACCGGTGGCGGTGGGGTCGGCGAAGTAGCGCTGGAGGGTGGGTCCGATCCAGGCCGCCACGTCGGCCCCGGAAGCGCTCGCGAGCGGCTCGACTTTGAGCACGTAGCGCAGCATCGCGAGCCCCACCAGCTGGCTCGCGGCCAGGCTGGCGCGTAGCTGCGGCTGATCCAGCTCGAGGGCACGCGCCACCCGGGCCAGCACCTCCTTGCTCACGAAATCGCGCATGAGCCGGGCCGCGCTCTTGCTCGTGACCATCGAGCGCACGAGCGCATGCGCGCGAACGCCCGCCGGCGAATCCCAGACTTCGAGGAAGAACTCGGCGATCCTGACCCCGAGACCTTCGATGCCCGGCTCGAGCAGCGCGGGGATCGCCGCCGCGGGATCGAACGGGAAGTCGATCGCGGCCCCGAACGCGCCCTCCTTGCTGTCGAAGTAGTGGAGGACGAGCTTGGGATCGACGCGCGCCGCGGATGCGATCCCGCGGATGGTGGCGCCGTCGTAACCGTGCTTCGCGAACTGGGCGCGGGCGGCCGCGAGGATCTTGTCGCGAGTGCCGCCCGCGCCCGGCCTTCTACCCGTTCGCGCCATGCGGCGCCAGGCTACCGGACGTGGCCGCCGGCGCGACGGCGGGCCGGCGTGCACGTGCCACCAGGGCTGCGATCACCATGAGGATCAAGCCCGCCAGCAGCCACAGGGAGAGCACCCCGACCGGGGTGCCGATCCCGGCGTTGTCGAAGTACAGCGCTCCCCGAACCGCGCTGTACAGCTGGCCGGCCGGCATCGCGGGGGCGAGCCAGCGGTAAGCGTCGGGCAGAAGCTGGCTTCCTATCGGCCCGCCCGAGGTCACGAGGTCGAGCAGCACCGCCACGAGGGCGGAGAGTGCCACTCCCGGCGGGCCGAGCAGCGACGCCAGGCCCACGACCACCGCGCCCACGGCCGCCGAGGTCAGCGCGACCAGCGCTGTGGCGGTCCAGGAGCCCGATCCGTAGTCGCCCGCGATCCAGGTGGCGAGACCCATCGCCACCGGGGCGGCCACCACCGCGTACACGAGGACGGCCGCGGTCTTTGCGCCAAGGCTCACCGTGCGGCTCAGCCCGACGAGCGCGCCCGCGATGGTGGTCGAGACGAGGATGGCGAGGATGACGAAGAAGAGGATCAGGCCGTGAGGGTCGCCGGCGGCAAAGGGATGAATCGTCTCGACGGTGAGAGTTTGACCCTGGGCTTTGAAGACGTTGGTGAAGGCACCGGTCATGACGCCGGTCACGGCGTCACCCGCGGCGGCGGCGACGATGAGCGTGGGACCGCCCTGACCGACGACCAGGGCGCCGTCCACGTCGCGCGAATCGATGGCTGCGCGCGCATCGCTCTCGCTCGCGTAGGTCGTGAACTGGAACGCGCCTGGTGCGTTGGCGGCAAACGCGGTCGAGATCTGCTGCACCACCGGCGCCGGTCCGACAAGGCCGACGGGGATGTCGTGAGGGGAAGGGCTCTTGATCGCCGGAGTGATCAGACCGATCAGCATCACCAGCGCGAACAGTCCCGCAAAAAACGGGGCGACGTAGGTCTGCGGCCGGGTTCTCATCGGGGTCTTGGCTTCCATCCCAACCTCCATGAATTCCTCAGGCGTAGAATTCTACGCGCGAGGAATTAAGGCGTCAAGAGCGGGCGCCTGGTACGACGTCACACCTGCGTCGCGGGCGGGCTGCACCAAAATTTGCAGCACTGTCGGGGTAAGGCCGCAGCCGCGCTGATACGGTCCGCCCGTCCTCGGGGACGGAGGGATGAAGACTCGCTCGCTGCGCTTGCTCGTGGTCGTGGCCCTGGCGTGTCCCCTCGTGGCGTGCGCACCTGTAGCCACGGCCGGCCAGCTGGTTCTGATCGCCAACGGCGTTCGCAACACGGTCGCGGGCGCTCGCATCGACGCCCACAGCGGAACGATCCTCCGCGCCTCCGACGGCCGCTTCTACTGGTACGGCGAGAGGTACGGGTGCGGCTTTTACTGGAACGACCCGACGAGCCCCTACTGCGGCGTACAGGTCTACAGCTCGCGCGACCTGGTCAACTGGGACGGCCCGTGGCCCGCATTCAATGCCGGCACCGGCTACTGGCAGGATCTCTGCATGCACGTCGCATCGGCGCCGGGCAACGGCTGCTTTCGGCCCAAGGTCGTGTTCAACCCCAGGACGCGGCTTTACGTGCTGTGGCTGAACACACCGGAAACCGACGACGGTTATCGCGTCCTGACCAGCCACGCGCCGCTGGGCCCGTTTCAGCTCGCCGCGCGGCCGGAGCTTCAGGACGACGGCATTCCGGACTGGAGCGGCAGCCCGAACACACGCGACGGCGACGAAGGGCTTTTCGTCGACCCAAGCGGCGGTGGCTGGGTCATCTGGAATCGTGGCGGCAGGATGCTCGAAGAGGCGCTCGACGACACCTTCACCACGGGCAGGGGTGTGCCGCAGGTGATCATGAACTACCCCGAGCTGAAGCCCTATGAGGGCGTCGAGTCGCCGTCGGAGTTCGTGCACGATCGCCGCTACTACATCGCGATGAGCCTGCCCCGCTGCCCGTACTGCGACGGGACCAACACCGCGATCGAGCAGGCGCCCGGGCCCGACGGGCCGTGGTCCTTCCAGGGAACGGTGTCGGCAAAGTCCTGTGGCGGCCAGCCGAACGAGGTCGATGCGCTGGGCGGCGGCCTGCTGCTGTGGACGAGCGACCAGTGGCTTCAGGGCGGCGTCGCGGGCCTGGCTCCCCGGCTCAACGAGACGCTCGCAACCCAGGCCTGGGAGCCGCTTGGCTTCCGCGGCTCCGACGTCACGCCGATCAGCTGCCGGCCGGAGTTCCGGCTCGCCCTCTAGCCCAGCACCTCGAGCAGCTTCTCCGCGAACTCCTCGGGCCGCTCGTCGAAGCCGCCGTGGGCGCCGGGGAAGACGACCGCCTCGATCCCCAGCTCGCGGGCCAGGCCGAGTCCGCCGTTGTGAGCCAGCTGTCCGCCTGACTCGGCTCCGACCGCGGGCACGATGCGGCACGGGCACGCCTTCAGCGCCTCGAGGTCGGGCCGGTAGTGCCCGAGGTTGCGGATGTAGCGGCCGAAGAAGAAATCCATGTTCTTCTGCATGACGGCCATCGCCTCCTTTGCCTCCGGCGTAGGTTCGCCTTCTGGCTCGGGCGGCGGGCCGCCCTGGATTCCGATGAGCGCCATGAACTTCTGCACCGCCGGAAAGAATCCCGCCTCGGCATAGGTATCGCAGACGCCGTTCATCGCCGCCCGCATCTCCGCGCTCCCGGCCAGCAGATCCGGCGCCGGCGGCTCGTGGGCGACGACGGCCTCGATCTGGTCGGGGTGCCGCCGCGCGAGCTCCAGCGCGATCACGGCACCGCCGCTGTTGGCGAACACGGAAGCCTTCGCCCGAGGTGCGCCCACGGTGTCGATCAGACGGTAGGCGTCGTCCGCGAAGACCTCGACCATCCGCGCGTCGTCTTTCGAGTCGAGTGCGGTGCTGTGAGAGAGGCCGCGCGGATCGTAGGTGACCACCGTGAAGCGCTCGGCCAGGCGATTCTCGATCTTCCTGAAGGTGGTCGCGTCGGCGGGCCCGCCCGGCATCATCAGCAGCACAGGCCCGGAGCCACGGACCTCGTAGTAGATCTGCGCGCCAGGCACGTCCAGCATTCCGGTCTTGAACATCGGCATGAGTTTCATGCTGGTATTGACCGCCCGGCGGGCAAAAACTAATCGGCGAGCCCAAGCTCGTAATCTCTGTCGCGTGGACGTTTCGGAGAGCAGCTTCCAGACGGCGGTGATCGACCGCTCGCATTCCATCCCGGTGGTCGTCGACTTCTGGGCCGCCTGGTGCGGGCCGTGCCGGATGCTCGGACCGGTGTTGGAGCGCGAAGCGGCCAAGCGTGCGGGGAAGCTGGAGCTGGTGAAGCTCGACGTCGACGCCAACCCGGCCATCTCGCAGGCGTACGGCATCCAGGGCATTCCGGCGGTGAAGGCCTTCTCCGAAGGCCGCGTCAAAGCCGAGTTCGTCGGCGCTCAGCCGGCGGCGGCGGTGGCTCGCTTCCTCGACTCGCTCCTACCGTCCGAGGCGGAGCTCCTGGCCGCGAAGGGTGACGAGGAATCGCTGCGCGCGGCCCTGGCGCTCGACGCCGGCAACGCGGCGGCGGCGGTCCCCCTCGCGCGGATGCTCCACGCCCGGGGCCAGACCGAGGAAGCGCTCGACGTTCTGGGGAAAGTTCACGGAAGCTTCGTGGCCGACGGGCTGGCGGGAAGGCTCCGCCTGGAGCGGACCGGAAGGCCGGATCTCAGCACGGCTTTCAACGCGCTGGATTCGGGCGACACCGAGAGCGCGCTCGAGGCGCTCATCGACGCGATCCCCCGGGCGCGCAGCGCTCGGGACGACATCCGCCGCGTCGTCGTCGGCGTCCTCGACGAGCTCGGCATGGACAATCCGCTCGCCAACAGCTCGCGGCTGAGGCTCGCCTCCGCTCTCTACTAGCTCGAGTCGCGGATCGTCGCCAGCGACCGCCGCTGCGTGCCCGCGCCGTCGAAGTTGTCGGGCGACAGCCAGGCTTCGAAAGCCGCGCGCACTCGCGGCCATTCGCCGTCGAGCATCGAGAACCAGGCGGTGTCTCGATTGCGGTCTTTGACCACGAGGTGCTGGCGGAACACTCCCTCGTACGTGAAACCAAAACGTGCGGCGGCGCGGCGTGACGGTTGGTTGAGCGCGTCGCATTTCCATTCCAGCCGGCGGTAGCCCAGGTCGTCGAACACGTGGCGGCACATGAGGTAGATGGCCTCGGTCGCTTTGCGCGTCCGCTGCAGGCCGGGCGCAAACCAGATGTTGCCGATCTCGATCACGCCGTGCTCCGGCACGATCCGCATGTAGCTCGTCATGCCCGCCGCCTCGTGCGTCTCGAGGTCGATGATGGCGAAGAACAGCGGATCCGCGGATGCGGCGCAGCGCTCGAGCCAGGCTTCGAACTCCTCGAATGCCGCGAACGGGCCGTAGGCCAGATGGCGAAACAGGCGATCGGCGCCGGCTGCGTCCGGGTGCGCGGCGGCGAAAAGCGAACGGCCGTGACGCGCGGGATCCAGCGGCTCGAGCCGGACGCTCGCGCCCGTCAGCGCGGCCTTTGCCGGCGCGTCGACCGGCTTCCAGCCCAGGCTCATCGGTCTTCTCGCTCGATCGACTGCAGCGCGGCTCCCAGCCGGCGAACCGATTCGCGCAGCTCCTCGTGACTCGCCGCGCCGCTGAAGCTCAGCCTCAGGTGACTCGACGGCGGTTCGGTGGCGAAGAACGATCGACCGGCGCCAACCACGACTCCATGCCGGCGCCCGGCCTCCGCGACCGCCGCTTCATCGGCGCCCTCCGGGAGCGTGACCCACATGTGCATTCCACCGCGCGGCGCGCGCGGCACCTCGAGCGCCGGAGCGTCCTGCTCGATGGCCTCGAGCACGACCCGGCGGCGTTCGCGCAGCGCGCGCCCGACGTCGACGATGTGGCGCGACCAGCCCGGCGACCTGACGAGCTCGAGGGCGGTCTCCTGCGTGAGTCGGTTGACGAACAGGTCATCCACCATGCGGATCGCCCGCAGGCGGTCGGCGACCGGGCCGCGCGCGACGAGCGCTCCTATGCGCAGGCTGGGCGCCGCCGGCTTCGTCAGCGAGGAGATGTAGATGACGCGACCCTGGCCGTCCATCGAGATGAGCGATGAAGGATTGGTGCCCTCGTATCGCAGCCATCTGGCCCAATCGTCCTCGATGACGAAGGCGCCGGCTTGGGCCGCGGCCTCGAGCACCTCGCGCCGGCGCTCCGCGGACATCACGACGCCGGTGGGATTGTGGTGGGTGGGCTGGACGTAGATCGCCTTCGAGCCTGTTGCCTCCAGCGCCTCGCTCAGGAGATCGGGCAGGATCCCATCGGCGTCCATCGGCACGGGGACGATGCGTATGCCGGCGGCGCGGGCGATGGCCAGCGCGCCCGGATAGGTGGGCGCCTCGACGATGAGCGTCGCGCCCGCCGGGACCAGCGCGCGAAAGCTTGCCGAGATCGCCGACTGGCCGCCGTTGCAGACGATCACGTCGGCGGCGCTGAATCCCGCCCCGTGGTGACCGGCGAACCACTCCCGCAGTCCCAGAACGCCTCGCGGGTCGGGCGCCTCCCACGTCTCCGAGCGGCTCACCGCCCGGTGGGCGGCGATGGTGAGCGCGCGGATCGGCATCAGCGACGGGTGGAGGTACCCGCCGGCCAGGGACAGCGCGCCGCGGGGATTGGCGTCGAGGTAGGTCTGCAGCGCGCCGGCGTCGATGGCCCTGTCGCCGAGGGCGACGGTCTGCCAGACAGAGTCCAGCCGGTCCATTGCCGGCGGAGCCGCGCGGTCGGCGACGAAGGTCCCGGATCCAGGCCGGGTGCCCAGCACTCCCTCGGCGCTCAAGGCCGCCAGCGCGCGGGATACGGTCACCGGGCTCACCCGATACCCGGCCGCGATCTCGCGCGTCGACGGGAAGCGCGTCCCGGGCGCCATGCCGTGGGCGCGGGAGCGCAGGCGCACCGTGAGCGTTTGAACGCTGCTATCGCTCATCGCCAGATGACAATATCACTTGCAACTCCGCGTGAACGTGCTAGCCTGGGTCGTGAGCAGCGCTAGTATCGGTATCCGCAAAACATCGATACCGGTATCCGGCCTGACGCTGGCGGCGATCGCCGTTCTCATGTTCTCCGGCACCGTTCCGGCCACCCGCATCGCCGTGGCCACCATCGACCCCGTCGTGGTCGGCGTGGGCAGGTCGGTGCTCGGCGCGATCCTCGCCGTCGCCTATCTCGTCGCGATCCGCGCGCCGTGGCCCGCCCGTCGCCAGCTGCCGGGGATCGCCGTCGTCGCCCTCGGCGCCGGCGTTGGGTTCGGATGGTTCAGCGCTGAGGCGCTGCGCACCGTCGGCGCCATCCACGGCTCGATCGTCATCGGGCTGCTGCCGGTGCTGACGGCGGTCTTCGGGGTGCTGCGCACCGGGGCCCGGCCGCGACCGCTGTTCTGGATCGCGACCGCTGCCGGGACCGCGGTGGTTCTTTGGTACGCCGCTTCAGGAGGCCGGTCGGAACCGCTCGGCATCGGCGACGCGTACCTGGTCATCGCTCTGGTGCTCGCCGCGGCGGCATACGCCGAGGGCGGCCGGCTGGCTCAGACCATGCCGGGCGGCCAGGTCATCGCCTGGGGCCTGGTGGCGGCCCTGCCGATCTCGGTGCCGCTGACGCTTGCGGCTCTCTTGAGGTCGCCGTTCACGCCCAGCGCAGGGTCGCTGGCCGCCCTCGCGTACATGGCCGTGTTCTCCGTCTTCGTCGGGATGATCCTGTGGTACCGCGGAATGGGCCTGGCCGGCGTGCCGAGGGTCAGCGCGATGCAGCTGGCGCAGCCGCTGCTGTCGGTGATCTGGTCGTGGCTTCTGATCGGCGAGCCGCTGCGCCCGCAGACGATCGTGGCCGCGATCCTGGTCCTGGTCTGCGTCGCCACCGCGCAGCGCGCGCGGATGGCGCCCGCCCGGGCGCCGGTGGCTAGGGTTTTCTAGCTCGGATGTAGGCGCTGCCGATCTTGCCATCCACGCCGGGCATCATCTCGGTGGCGTGAATCTCGAAGTCGGGGTCTTGGAAACCGGCGTCGAGCAGCGCGGCCCGATAGGTCTCGACCGGGATCGTCCCCGACAGGCACCCGGCCCACGCGTCGAGCGATTTCTTCAGCTCGGGGTCGAGGGCATCGAGCTCGACCATGTCGGCGACGGCGAAGAGCCCGCCGGGCCGCAGCACGCGGAAGGCTTCCTTGATGACGGCGCCCTTGTCCTCGGCGAGGTTGATCACGCAGTTCGAGATGACGACGTCGATCGACGCGTCGGGCAGCGGAACGTTCTCGATCGTGCCCTTGAGGAAGGTGGCGTTGGTCAGGCCGGACTTCTTTTTGTTGCCGTTGGCGAGCTCGAGCATCTCGTCGGTCATGTCGACGCCGTACGCGTGACCGCCCGGCGCCACGCGCTTGGCCGAGAGCAGCACGTCGAGGCCGGCTCCCGACCCGAGGTCGAGGACGACCTGGCCGGGTTCGAGCTGGGCCAGCATCGTCGGGTTGCCGCAGCCGAGACTGACCGATTCGCTGAGGCCGATGGCCTTGAGCTCCTCAGCCGAGTACGAGCCGCTGCATCCGCAATCCGGGCCGTCGGCCTGACAGCATCCGTCGGGGCCGGTGCCCTGCGCGTTGAAGACGACGAGCTGCTTCGCCGCGCTGGCATACCGCGATCGGACGGCTTCTCGGACTTCGCTCATCAGGCTGTCTCCTTGCATCGATGAATGTCGATGGCTACGCTAGCACAACCCATCGACGAATATCAATGGGTTGTGTATCATCGGGGCATGGCTCTGAAGCCGCTGCCCGTCCTCCGGGAGCGCGGCACGTGCTGCGCGCTGCCTGATGTCGACCAGGACTGGGCGGACCGCACATCGGCGCTGATGAAGGCGCTGGGCGACCCGACGCGGCTCACGATGGTGGCGGCGCTGTGGAAGGCGCAGCAGCCGGTATGCATCTGCGACTTCACCGCCGACCTGGAGTTGAGCCAGTCCACCATCTCGCATCACATGGCCAGGCTCAAAGAGGCAGAGCTGGTCGAAGCCCGGCGGCAGGGGATCTGGATGTACTACACCCTGCGCAAAGACCTTCCCGCGCCGACGCAGAAGCTGCTGCGGCAGCTGCTCGGCTAGCGGTTCACAGGAGCGGTCTGCTCGCTGCGTTCCGGCCGGACGGGCGCTCGAGGCATCGTCTGCACGGCGTGAATCCCGGCGGCTATCGCAGCTCCCCCCAGCGGCCCGACGACGTAGAGCCAGAGATCGCCCCAGCCGCCGCCTGAGAACAGCGCCCCGGCGAGGGTCGCGGAAAAGCCGACGGCCGGGTTGAACGCCGCGCCCGAGATCGGGCCGGCCGTGAAGGCCCCCGCGGCCACGACCGCGCCGATCGCCAGCCCGTAGAACGAGTTCCCTGACGTCTCCTTGGTCGCGGCCACGTTCATGACGACCAGGACCAGCGCGGTCGTGAACATGACCTCGGCGGCGAGCGCGGAATACCACGCGACGCCCGCGCCGGGTTGGATGCCTGGCGTGTGGCCGCTGATGGCGTATGCGAACGCGAACGCCAGCGCTCCGGCGACGAGCTGGGTCGCCCAGTACGCGAGCATCGCGGGAGCGGGCAGGACACCGCGCAGGAACAGGCCGAACGAAACCGCCGGGTTGTAGTGCGCGCCGGAGACGTGGCCGCCCATGTAGACCATCGCCATCAACGCGAGGCCGACCACGAGCGGTGCCAGCGAACCGGCCTTTCCGGACAGTGCGAGCGCGGTGAGAAAGATGAACGTGCCGGCAAATTCCGTGAGCAGGCGAGCACGCATCATCCGGCGCTATTCTGCCGCCCCATGACGGGGCGGCGCCGGGAATCGGGGTCGCAGTCACCTCGAAACCACATTTGAGCCGCAGAGGTAGCGCGCACAGAGAGGCCGAGCCATCGCGCGGCCTCTCCGCCGATTGGTTTCGGAAGCGGGGGCCGTCTTAGCCTGTGAAGATGGCTGAGCTGCGCACCCTGGTTACGGGCCTGGTCGTCGGTGAGTCGCCGCGCTGGCATGACGGCCGCCTCTGGTACGCGAACTGGGGCGCCCAGGAGATCCGCACCGTCGACGAGACGGGTGCCGGTGAGGTCGTCGCTCGGGGCCCGAAACCGGCGGGCTGCTCCATCGACTGGCTGCCGGACGGCGCCCTGATCGTCACCGGGGAGGACGCGCTGCTGAAGCGCGCCGCCGACGGAAAGAAGGAAGCCGCGGCCGTGTGACGATCTGGCTGCTCGCGAACATATAGATAAGGACGGAGGGCGCGCCGGTGGCGCACCCGCAACCGGCGGCAAGCCCAGACATGCGGATGGCGGGCGCCACCGCCAAGGAGTCGGACGATGAGGTGGGTCACTCGGAAGAATGCAAACGTCGACCGCATCGCCTGTCCGTGGCTGATCAGGAAGTTCGTCGATCCTGACCCGGAGTTCCTCTTCGTTGCGCCCGCCGACGTGATGGAGGTCGCCGTGCGCGAGAATGCGATTCCTTACGACGTCCCGGGAGTCGAGTTGGGCCACGTCGACGGCCGCTGCAGCTTCGAGTCGATCATCCGCAAATACCAGCTCGAGGATCGAGCGCTCGAGCGCCTCGCCACGATCGTCCACGGTGCGGACGTGTCGGGCGATCGCGAAATCTGCCCGGAAGCGGCGGGCCTGTTCGCGATCGCCAACGGTTTCGCACTCGTCCACGGAGACGACGACCACGCGAAGATCGAGCTGGAGACTCCCATGTACGACGCGCTCTACGCGTGGTGCCAGAGGCAGGTCGCGGCGCCGGCTCCGTAGTGGCGGCCAGAATGGATCCATGCAGTTGACCAGGAGCAAGACGCCGACCACCGCCGGACCGGGCGAGTGGTTCACGGGCAGCGTTTACGTGGACACCGTGGCCGTGCCCACCGGCTCGGCTCGCATCAGCGCGAGCAGCGTCCATTTCACCCCGGGCGCGCGAACCGCCTGGCATACGCACCCCAACGGCCAGACGATCTACGTGATCGAAGGCGTCGGCCTCGCTCAGCGGCGCGGAGGACCGATCGAGGTGATCAGGCCGGGCGACCGAGTGTTCTTCGAGGCCGGCGAAGAACACTGGCACGGAGCCGTCGCGAATCGCTTCATGACCCACCTCGCGATGCTGGAGGTTGACGGCGAAGGCAGAAGCGCGACCTGGGGGCCGCACGTCACCGCCGAGGAATACGCAGCAGCCCCGACCGTGGAGAACGCGTAGGCATGCCCGTGAGGTGGACGAGCGATGAGCTCGCGAAGATTGGATCGGCGGTGAGGGGTCGAAACGCGGCCCGGTTCCGGGGCGTCAAGGAAACGCATGAAGGCCGCATCTCCGCGGGCAGGGTCGAGAAGGAGGCCGGATTGCGTGTTGACCGCGGAGGCGCGAGCGACGACGGTTAGGATCCTGCCCCGCGCCTGAGCGTCAGCAGGCACACTGCACGTGTCGTGATCATCCGCACCCTGACCACCTCCAACAGACCCGTCGCGGCGGTCATCGCCGGCACTGCCTTCGGCCCCACGAGCGAAACCGCGCTCGAAAGATGGCTGGCGCTGCAGCCAGGCGGCCTGCTGATCGCCGAGGTCGACGGCGAGCCGGACGGCGTGCGCCCAACCGGTCCGCGTGACATCGAAACGATCGGTCGCCTGGAGGCCGAGGTGATTGGAGGCTCGCGGCGCCGGCTGCTCGAGCCGGCAAAACAAGCGGGCTTCGAGCCGGCAAGGTCGCTGGGGCACACGCGCTTCGGACGTGAAGGCACGTTTGGACATCGCGGC
This sequence comes from Candidatus Dormiibacterota bacterium, assembly GCA_035310015.1. GTDB lineage: Bacteria > Chloroflexota > Dormibacteria > Dormibacterales > Dormibacteraceae > DATGEO01. The sequence goes on from DATGEO010000145.1 coordinate 45,447, forward strand.
ACTCTCCCGGCGCTCGCCAACTTCGGGTTCGGCTGAGCGATCGATGCAGCTCCTCGCCGGACGCGTCGCGAAGAAAGTCCCAGAGCTCACGGTCTACTTCTGGATCGTCAAGGTCCTGACCACGGGCATGGGCGAAGCCACGTCCGATTACTTCGTGCACAGCTACGACCCCTACCTGGTCGTGGTGCTGGCCGCGGCTGCGCTCGGGCTCGTGCTCGTCATCCAGCTCGCGCTGACGCGATACAACCCGTGGATCTACTGGCTTGCCGTCTCGATGGTCGCGGTGTTCGGGACCATGGCCGCCGGCATCGTCCACGTCTACCTCGGCGTGCCGTACATCTACTCCTCGGCGCTGTACGCGGGCAGTGTCGTTGTCATCTTCGTCTTGTGGTTTATCAGCGAAAGGACGCTTTCCGTCCACAGCATCTACAGCCGGCGGCGCGAGACCTTCTACTGGGCCGCGGTGCTGGCGACGTTTGCCATGGGCACGGCCGTCGGCGACATGACCGCCGTGTCGTTTCATCTCGGCTTCTTCGGCTCCGGCATCCTGTTCGCGGTCCTGATCGCCATCCCCGGCGTCGCTTACCGGTTTGGCCTCAACGAGATCATCGCGTTCTGGTTCGCCTACATCATCACCCGGCCACTCGGAGCGTCCTTCGCGGACTGGCTCGCCGTGCCCACGAACCAGGGCGGGCTGAATCTCGGCAAGGGCCCGGTCAGCATCGCGCTGTGGATCCTGATCATCGCGTTCGTCGCCTTCCTCGCGATCACTCGCAGGGACACGCCGAAGTCAGTCGCCGGCGAGGAAGGGCAGGACCGTCTCTGAGACCGCGCGGCTCAGGTTGATGTCGTAGTGCGTCAGCCCGGGAGGACCAGCGGCGCTCCCGTGCCGCAGACCTGGTACGCAAGCTGGACTCCGTTGACGTTGGCGAGCTCGGAGACCTCTGCGTGGCCACTCATGTCGCTCCTGAATCTACCTCAGACCGTCAAATAGCCCTCACCCTCCCCTCTCCCGCAAGCGGGAGAGGGAAATGAGTGGCGGCCTCCCTCTCCCGCAAGCGGGAGAGGGTTGGGGTGAGGGGTCAGCCTGTTCTGGCCGCGCCGCTGTCGGTCACGTCGCCCGTGAAGGCGTTGATCACGACCGCGGCCTGAAACCCGGTCGCGGTCGAATCGCCGGGTGCGGTCAGCTCGACGACCCATGAAGGGCCGGCCACGTTCGTCAGCTGCAGCGAGCCGTAGTCGACCTCGTTTCCCCACAGGTCGAAGGAGTCGCTCGCGACGGTCCAGTGCGCCTGAGGCATCAATCCACGCGCCGCCGCGAGGGCCTTCGCCTCGGCGTCTTGACCGGTGTTGGCGATGGCGGCGCCCGCGATGATCAGCATGCCGGCGAGCAGCGCAGCAGGTGCGATCAGCCTACGCACTCGTGACCACCCGGGCAGTCTGGCATCTTTGTGGCGGTGGGCGGCCGCTACGCGTTGATGTGGTCAGGCGGAAAGGACAGCGCGCTTGCGCTGCACCGGGCGCGCGCGCAAGGGCTCGACGTGGTGCGCCTGCTGAACTTTTACGAGGCGGAGACCGGACGCGTGCGGTTTCATGCGACCCCTGTCGAGATGATCGAGGCGCAGGCGAAGGCGCTCGGCATCGAGATCACGTGCAGCGGCACGACCTGGGCCGGCATGCCGGGCGTGCTCGAGGCTCAGCTCGGCGACCTGCACGGTGAAGGCTTCACCGGCGTCGTGCTCGGAGACATTCACCTCGCCGACGTGCGGGCCTGGTACGAAACCCGCGTGCGGGCTGCGGGGCTCGAGCACGTCGAGCCGCTGTGGGGTGAGCCGCCGCCGGGACTTCTCGACGAGTTCGTCCGTGTTGGCGGCCGAGCGGTGGTGACGTGCGTCGACCTCGAGCGCCTCGACGCGTCGTGGCTCGGCCGAACCGTCGACGAAAGCTTTGTCGCGGACATCGCCGGCACCGGCGTCGACGCCTGCGGCGAGAACGGCGAGTACCACTCGTTTGCGTTCGCCGGCCCGTTCTTCGCCCACCCGGTCGAATGGGAGCGGGGAGAGACGCGAACCGAAGGCCGGTTCGCGCAGCTCGACGTCGTGATCGACCCCCGGCGCAGGCGATAAGGTACGGCCACATGCCCTGCCCGAACTGCGGCACCGCCAACCCTCCCGCCTTCAAGTACTGCGGCGAGTGCGGCTCTCCGCTGGCGTCGACCTGTCCGAAGTGCGGCTCGCCGGTCAGCCCCGACCTGAAGTTTTGCGGCTCCTGCGGCCATCCGCTCGGGCACTCGCCGTCCACCCCTGGCGCGCTGCAGGCGCCTTCGGCCGAACGGCGCCTGGTGACCGTCATGTTCGCCGACCTCGTCGGCTTCACCGCCGCCGCGCAGAACCGCGATCCCGACGAGGTGCGCGAGCTGCTGGGCCGGTACTTCGACGTGTGCCGGCGGCTTGTGCAGCTTTATGGCGGCACCCTGGAGAAGTTCATCGGCGACGCGGTCATGGCGGTTTGGGGGACCCCGGTCGCCAACGAGGACGACGCCGAGCGCGCGGTGCGAGCGGCGCTGGACGTGATCACCGCCGTCCAGGCACTCGGGGATGAGGTGAGGCTGCCCGAGCTGCGAGCCCGCGCCGCCGTTCTGACCGGCGAGGCGGCGGTCACGCTCGGCGCCGTCGGCCAGGGCATGGTGGCGGGCGACCTCGTCAACACCGCGAGCCGGCTGCAGGGTGTGGCGCCACCCGGGGCGGTCCTGGTCGGCGACAGCGCGAGGCGCCTGACCGAGGCTTCGATCGTCTACGAGGACTTCGGCACCCACGAGCTCAAGGGCAAGGAGGAGCCGATCCACGCCTGGAAGGCGCTACGAGTCGTCGCGGCGCGCGGGGGCTCACAGCGCTCCGACAACCTCGAGCCGCCGTTCGTCGGGCGGGATCGAGAGCTGAGACTGCTCAAGGAGCTCTTCCACGCATCCGTGGACGAGTCGCGCGCGCACCTGGTCTCCGTCACGGGCATCGCGGGCATCGGCAAGAGCCGGCTGGCCTGGGAGTTCTTCAAGTACATCGACGGGGTGGCCGGCCGCATTCGCTGGCACGCCGGGCGCTGCCTCGCATACGGCGAAGGCGTGACCTACTGGGCGCTTGCGGAGATGGTTCGCACGCGCGCCGGCATCGTCGAGGCGGAGGGCGGCGAGCCCGCCCTCACGAAGCTGCGCAAGGCTCTCGAAGAGTCGATCCCCGACGCCGACGAGCGGCGGTGGCTCGAGCCGCGGCTCGCGCAGCTCATAGGCCTCCAGGAGCCCGGCGCATCCGACCGGCAGGATCTCTTTGCGGCCTGGCGGCGGTTCTACGAACGTCTCTCCGATGAGATGCCGACGGTGATGGTCTTCGAGGACATGCAGTGGGCCGACCCATCGCTGCTCGAGTTCATCGACTACCTGCTGGACTGGTCGCGCGACCATCGTCTCTTCGTCGTCACCCTCGGACGCGCGGGTGAAGCGCAGCGGTCTGGTGCGCGGGCGCATACCTCGCTGCACCTGGAGCCGCTAGGCCGAAACGCGATGGAGTCGCTGATCACCGCCGTCGTGCCCGGCCTGGCGCCCGAGCTGGTCTCGAGGATCATGGAGCAGGCCGAGGGCGTGCCGCTGTACGCGGTGGAAACCATCCGCATGCTTCTTGACCGCGGGCAGCTGGTGCGCGATGGCGAGACCTATCACCCGACCGGCGCGATCGACTCGCTCGACGTGCCCGCCAGCCTGCACACGCTGATCGCCGCGCGGCTCGACGGTCTTGACCCCGCGGAGCGAATGCTGCTCAAGCAGTGCGCAGTGCTCGGCAAGACGTTCAGCCCCACCGCCCTGACCGCCGTGAGCGGTCGCTCGCAAGCCGAGATCGACACCCTGCTCATTGGCCTGCTCAGGAAAGAGGTGCTGATGGTGCGTGCGGATCCGCGCTCGCCGGAGCGCGGGCAGTACGGCTTCCTGCAGGACGTCGTGCGCCAGGTCGCCTACGACACGCTCTCGCGTCGTGATCGCAGAGAGCTGCACCTCCGGGTGGCCTCGTACCTGGAGGCGGCCTTTGGCTCGGAGCAGGACGAGATCGTCGAAGTGCTGGCTGCGCACTACTTGCAGGCGTATCGCGAGATACCCGACTCTGAAGACTCGACCTCGATCAAACAGCGTGCGTGCCGCATGCTCGCCCGAGCCGGCGAACGGGCCGCATCGCTCGCGGCGGCGGAGGAGGCGCAGCGCTACTTCGAGCTTGCGATCGAGCTGGCCGGCTCAACGCTCGAGCGCGCGGAGTTCGAGGACCGCGCCGGCCTCATGGCCTGGCGGCGAGGGCTGATCCAGGCGGCGCTCGACAGGTTCGAGAGCGCCCGCTCGGCCTTTGCGGCCGCGGGGGAGCACCGTCGCGCGGCTCAGGTCGAGGTCCATCGCGCCGACATCGCGGTTGCCCAGGGACAGCTGCGTGCCGGCGCCGAACGGCTCCAGGCCGCATATGACGCAATCGCCGGCGAAGAGCCGGACGAGATCCTGGCGTCGGTTGCAGCTCACCTCGGGCGGATGCTCACGCTCATGGACCGGTACGCCGAGTCCCAGCCTTACCTCGAGCGAGCGTTGACGATCGCCGAAGAGCTGGGATTGCCAGAGGTGTTCAGCCAGGCGCTCAACTCCAAGAGTGTCGCGTTGTTACACATCGAGCGCACCCAGGAGTCCATGCTGCTGCTGCGGCATGCCCTCGAGGTCGCGCTGGAGAACGGGCTCTGGCCGGCGGCTTTCCGGGCCTTCAACAACCTCGGGGTCGCTTACTACTACGCCGACCGCAACCGCGAGGGCATCGAGCTTTTCGCGCAGGCCCTGGCGCATGGGCGCCGGCTGGGCGACCGCTCGGAGATCGCGAGGGCGCTGTCGTCGCAGCTCGGTTACATGCAGGTGCTCGGCATGTGGGACGAAGCGCTCGAGACGGCGCGCGAGTCAGAGGAGGCCGCGGGCCCTGAGATGATGCATGCGTCGTGGTTCATCAACCGCTTCACCGCCGCCGTGCACATCCTCTGTGAGCGCGGCGAGGTGGCGGCCGCGCGAACCCTGGCGGAGCGAATCACGCCTGCGCAGACCTCCGACCAGCCTGAGGTCGCACTCGCCAACTCGGCGATCCTGGCGACGGTGATGCACGCCGAAGGCGACCACCGCGGGGCGCTCGACCGCTTGCTGGCCGCCCTCGCCAAGATCCGGCCGAATCCCCGCCACCCTTCCGGCAAGGAAGTGTGGGCGCTGGCGATGGACTGCGCGCTCGCGGTTGGGGACCTGGCCACGGCGCAGGCACTGCTCGATCCGGTGCTGGCGCGCCGCCCGGGCCAGCTGCCGCCGCTTCTCGCCGGCCAGCGTCTGCGCTACAAGGCGCGGTTGGCGATGGCTCGCGGCGAAACCGACGGTGTCGCCGAGGCGCTGTCGGCTGCCGTCGAGATCCTGCGGCCGGCCGAGATGCGGTTTTACCAGGCGGTATGCGAAGTCGAGCTCGCCGAATGGTGCGTCGCGCAGGGCGACATCGCGAGGTCGGTCGAGCCCCTACGCGAAGCCCGGACCATCCTCGAGCACCTCAAGGCCCGTCCGTGGCTGGAGCGGGTGGAGCGAGCGGGGGCGCCGGCGGCCGTCTGATCGGCGTCCTCGTGAGTTATTGGCGGATTCGCGTCGGGCTCGGGTCCGACGCGGTGAAGGTGACCACCCGTGGAGCTGCACGGCGGCCGCGTGTGGGTGGCGCGGTTTGGCGAGCACGCGGCCGAACTCAACTTCAACCCGCCGACGAACACCGCGCCGGCGAGCACCGCAGCTAGCTGAGGCTTCTGTACTCCGCGTCTGTCAGCTGAATCGATTCGGCGGCCAGATTCTCCCTGAGGTGCTCGAGCGAGAGCGTGCCCGGGATCGGCAGCATCGCGGGCGAGCGGCGCAAGAGCCACGCGAGCAGTACCTGCTGCGGTGTCACCCTGTGCTTGGCCGCGACGTCGCGGACGGCGCGCGGCCCCTCCGCGCGCAGTGGGAAGAACGGCACGAAGACGATGCCCTCGGCCGTGCAGTAGTCGACCTCCGCGTCGTACTTGCGCTCGGTGATGTTGTAGTAGTTCTGCACGGCCGCGATCGGGAGGACCCTGCGCGCGCGCTCGATCTGCTCGATGGTGACCTCCGAGATGCCGACGTGCTCGACCCGTCCCTGGTCTTGGTACTCCTTGATCGCCCCAAGGCTCTCCTCGATGGGCGTTTCCGGGTCGACCCGGTGCAGGTAGTACAGCGTGATGCGCTCGGTGCGCAGGCGTTCGAAGCTCTGCTCGATCTCCGCGCGCAGCACCTCCGGCCGTCCGCGGCCGGGACCACCGATGCCGCCCTTGGTGGCCACGACGAAGCTGCCCTCGACTCCCGGCAGCGCCGCCCCGATCGTCTCCTCGCTCTCGCCGCCCGTGTAGGAGTGCGCGGTGTCGATCAACGGCACATCCGCCGCCACGGCCGATTGGATGAACGCGCGGTTGGCCTGAGTGTTGGTCAGCCGGTTCGTGCCGAGGCCGATGCGTGAGAGCTCACGGCCGGCCAGGTTGAGCGTCACGAAGACTCAACCCGGGCTAGCGGTTAAGCCATTCCCTCGCTGCGTCCACGCTGTGAAAGAACCCGACCTCCAGCTGATCGCGCGCGGTGCTTCCCAGCCGGTCTTCGACGTTGACCGCCGCATCCCGGTTGTCGGGCACGACTATTGCGAATCGCTTCAGCCCGGCGGCGAGCGCCCGGGGAAGCCACTCGTGATCGCCAAAATCCTGGGCCTCGGCGTCAAGCGGCGGCTGCCGCCGCAGGTCGGCGAGCAGATGCTGGGCGGAACGTGCCCGCAGCGCCCTCAGCTCGGCCTCCAGCAGCGCGTAGAAATCGGCTCCGGTGCCGCCGCCTTTCCAGACCACGAAGACCGACCGCGAGCCGGTGTCCCAGTCCAGGCTGACGACGCCCGGGATGTCGAATTCCAGGTCGTTACCCGCCGTGCTTGAAGCCATATCCCTATCGCGGTGGATTGTGACCTATATGACACTCGCCGCGGCGTCGTTACGAGGTCATTCCGGAGACGCTTTCCCGGCCATCCAAGACTGATCACGGAGGCGGTTCGACTACCGCGGGGCGTCGCCTCGCCGGAACTCACGCGTGAGCTGGTCGAGCTTCTCGGCGAGCTCGGGCTCGAGCTTGACGTCCACCGCCGCGAGCGTGTCGTCGAGCTGATCGGCGCGGCTGGCGCCGACGATGGGCGCGGTGATGCCCGGCCGGCTGAGGACCCACGCGATCGCCAGCGTGGCCGGCTTGATGCCTGCCTCGGCCGCGAGCTTGGTGAGCGCAGTCACGGTGTCGAAGACGTGCTGGTTCCAGTACCGCTCCTGATACATGCCGCCTGCGTTGGGGATCGTGAAGCGGGTGCCTTCGGACGGCGGCCGGGCCGCGTCGTGCTTGCCCGACAGCATCCCGCCGGCGAGCGGGTTGTACGGGATCACGCCGATGCCCTCCTCGAGGCACAGCGGCAGCAGCTCGCGCTCGTTTTCGCGGAACAGCAGGTTGTAGCGAGGCTGGGTGGATTCGAAGCGCGCGACTCCAAGCGCCTCGCTGCGGCCGATCGCGCGCGCCAGCCTGTAGGCCAGGAAGTTCGAACAGCCGATGTAGCGAACCTTACCGGCGTGCACGAGGTCGTTGAGCGCATGCAGCGTCTCGTCGATCGGCGTCTCGGGGTCGAAGTGGTGCACCTGGTAGAGGTCGACGTAGTCGGTGCCGAGGCGCCGCAGCGAGGCGTCGATCGCGTCCATCAGATGCTTGCGGCTGTTGCCCGCGTTCCACGGCTCCGGGCCCATGCGGCCGAAGGCCTTGGTCGCGATCACGTACTCGTGCCGGCGGCCCTTCAGCCAGCGGCCGACGATCTTCTCGGTCGTGCCCACCAGGTCGAGGCCGGCGCCGAGCGGATAGACGTCCGCGGTGTCGATGAAGGTCACTCCGGCGGCGGCCGCGCGGTCGAGGATCGCGACCGAGGCCGCCTCGTCGATCTGATGCCCGAACGTCATCGTGCCGAGGCAGATGCGCGAGACCTGCAGTCCGGTGCGGCCAAGCCTGGTGTGCTGGATGTGCGTTTCCCCCGCCGAAATTATCCCTGGTCGCCTTTCAGGCCAGCCCGCGGACGAGCTCGGGCGTGAGCTCATGGATGCCGCCAAGCACAGAGGCGGCCAGCTCGAGGGCCTCTTCCTCCGGCTGATGCTCGCCGCGCGGAATCGCGATCACGGCAGCGCCCGCGGCGGCCGCCGACCGGATGCCGTTGCCGGAGTCCTCGACCGCGGCACAAGCACGCGGCGCGACGTCGAGGCGGCGCGCGAGCTCGAGGTAGGGGTCGGGCGCCGGCTTGCCGTGGGCGACGTCGTCCGCGGACATCGCGACCTCGAAGCAGTCGGTGAGACCGAGCACGTTCAGGACCAGGGCGATGAGCACCGGCGGGGATCCCGACACCAGACCGAGACGGAGCTCGCGCGCCAGGGCGCGCACCGCGTCGATCGCGCCCGGGATGACCGGCGGGTTCTGCCCGTATTCCGCCGCCAGCTCGGCGATCACCGCCTCGGCCGCCGACTCCGCGCTGACGGCGCCCCCGACCGCCTCGCTCAGAGCGGTCGACCACTCGGCTGTGCGCGCGCCCATCATGCGGCGCTGGAGCTCTCCGGTCCACCGCCCGCCGCGCTGCTCGGCGAAGTTCCGGCGGATCCGCTGCCAGATCGGCTCCGAGTCGATGAGGACTCCGACGAGATCGAACATCACGGCCTGGATCGCCACCCGACGAATCGTATTGGGCCGCCCAACTAAGCAGGCTCGCCCGCGGCCTGCGCTTTGTATCCTGCTCGCCTATGCCGGCTGACCCCGCGGTGCTGGCGGCGCTGGTCAAGGCTCTGGAGGTGGATCCCGAGTCGACTCCCCTCCGCCTGCACCTGGCGCAGCTTCTCCTCGAGGGCGGGGCAGAGTCGGCGGCGATGGAGCACCTGCTTCAGGTCCTGAACCGCGATCCGACCAACGTCGAGGCGATCGCGCTGGCGGCCAAGGCCGCCGACGCGCTGGGCGACGGATCGCGTGCCGCCGCCTACCGCAAGCTCCTCTCGTCGCTGGCGCCTTCGGCCGGGCCGCCCGCGCCCCCGGCACCCGTGCGGCGGCCGATGCCGGCGCCCCAGGCGAGCCGCCCACAGGAAGTACCGCCGCTCGTGCCGGATGACTCTGGCCGCGAAGGGGTGCCCGTCGGCGGAGATGAAGGCGAGCAGCGCGGCTGGTGGGAGGTCGAGCAGTCAGGCCTGTCGCTGGCGGATGTCGGTGGAATGGAGAACGTCAAGCGCCGCCTGCACGTGGCGCTCATCGGGCCGATGCGCAACCCAGAGCTGCGCGAGGCGTATCGCAAGTCGCTCCGCGGCGGACTCATGCTGTACGGCCCGCCGGGCTGCGGCAAGACGTTCATCGCGCGAGCGACCGCGGGCGAGCTGGGCGCGGCCTTCCTCGCGGTAGGACTGGCCGAGGTGCTCGACATGTGGCTCGGCCAGAGCGAGCGTCACATCAAAGAGATCTTCGATACCGCTCGCCGCAATGCTCCATGCGTTGTCTTCCTCGACGAGCTCGATGCAATCGGCCAGAAGCGCAGCAACCTGCGCTCCTCACCGTCGATGCGCGGAGTCGTCAACCAGCTGCTGTCGGAGATGGACGGCTTCGCCGGCGCCAACGACGGCGTGTTCGTGCTCGGGGCGACCAACCACCCGTGGGACGTGGACACCGCGCTGCTGCGGCCGGGCAGGTTCGACCGCTCTGCGCTCGTCGTGCCGCCAGACGAGCCGGCGCGTGCGGCCATTCTCGCGCACGCCATCGCGGAGCGGCCGACCGACGGCATTGACGTCGCGTGGCTCGCCAAGCACACCGATCAGTTCTCAGGCGCGGACCTTGTGCACCTCAGCGAGACCGCGACGGAGCAGGCGATGGAGGAGTCGCTGATGACCGGCCGCGTCCGCAACATCACGATGGCGGACTTCAGGGCGGCGCTGAAGGAAGTGAAGCCGAGCACGCGAGCCTGGTTCGAGACCGCGCGCAACTACGTCATGTTCGCGAACGAGGGCGGTGCGCACGACGACCTGCTCGCGTACATGCAGCAGCACAAGCTGACCTGATGCCGGCGAGCGCCGCGGCTCAGCGCGCCAACGCTCTCATGGCCGTCGGCCGCTACCCGGAGGCTATCCGGGACCTCATCGCGGCACTGGCGTCGGCGCCACAGGACCCCGAGCTGCTGTGCACACTGGCGCTCGCATACTTGAACTCCGGCCACCCCAAGGACGGCCTACAGTTCAGCCGGCGGGCCGTCGCCGCCGCACCCGACGACGACTGGCCGTATCGGTTGCTCTCGCTCGCTTTGCGACGGACGGGCAAGCCGAAAGCTGCGCTCGATGCGGCGATGGCTGCCCAGCGCATCAACCCCGAATCGCAGCTCGTGCTGATGTCGGTGGCCGGCGCGCAGGTCGAGGCCAGGATGACGAACGAAGCGCTTGGCACAGCGAATCGGGCAGTGGCGGCGGGCCCTGAGAATCCCGACGCATACAACCTCCGTGGCCAGGTGCTGATCGCGCAGAAGCGTTACGCCGAGGCCGAGGCCGACTTCCGTTACGCGTTGCGCATGAACCCGACGGATTGGGTCTACAACAACAATCTCGGCGTCGTGCTGCGCCGCCAGAACAAGAAGAAGGACGCGGTCGAAGCTTTCGAGCGGGCGGTCAGGGCGAACCCTCGCGCCCGGACGGCGCGGCAGAACTTGTTCGGATCGACGTCCGCCTACGTTGGCGGTGGCACCGCCATCCTCCTCTATGTCGCGTTGCGGCTCGGGCTGCTCACGATTCGCAGCTGGGACCGGTACACCTGGGTAACCGTGGCGGCCGGCGGGGTCATCTTTGTCGTCGGCCTGGCACTGTGGCTGCTGGCCCGGCACCGGCGAGCTCAGCTCAGCGGCACGGTGGACCGGTTCTACGCGCTGGAGAGGCGTCGCCGTCGCGGCCGCTACTTCCTCTATGTCGGGTGGCGGCTCGGGCCGATCCTCCTGTTCTTCCTCTTGGCGCTGCTGGCGGTTGACCTGCGGAGCCCTTACAGCGCCACGGTACTCGGGGCCGCCATCGTGTTCGCTCTTCCCTGGTGGCTGATCTCGATACCGGTGTGGCGGCACCTGGTGCTGCCCCGCCTGGACCAGGCCGGCTCTGACGAGGGATGAAAGGCGGGACGAGGACCCGGCCCCGCCCCGCTCTGGAGAGAAGTCGAGCGGTCAGTCGCCCAGCGGCAGCACCTGCGTGTGCTCGATCTGGACGGCCTGGAGCGAGCCCGGGTTGAGGCCGAGCAGCTCGAGGATGGTGGGTGCGATCTGCGTCGTCTCGACCGAGGAGTCGTTGATCGTGCCGCCGTCGACCGAGGGGCCGGAAACGACAAGCGCGACGTCGCGGTCCTGCGGGTTGTCACCGCCGTGCTCCGCGATCTTGCCGTGGCCGCCGGTGTAAACGGTGCCGTACTGCGCGATGCCTATCACGTCCGGAACGCGCGCGTCGCCTGCAGGCACGCCGATGAACGCGGCCGCCGCCGCGCCCGAGTAGATCGTGCTGAGGCCCGAGCTCGTGTACGGCTTGGGGTTGCCGTTGATGTCATTGCCCACTCCCGAGTGGTTGAGGAGGAAGTTCTTCGCGTAGCTCGTCGCGAACTCCGAGCGGTCGTTCGTCCACATCAGCCAGCCGTCGTCATCGACCGCGAATGCGACCAGCGGCTGCACCTTGGTCGGGAAGTCCGCCATCCACCGGGCGTTGAGCGCGTCGATGATCGGGCCGTCCGGGATCCTGGTCAGCGCCGAAGGCAGCTGCGGCGACTGGCCGTGCTTGGCGGACAGGATCACGGTCGTCTTGCCCTGGAGGCCCCGACGCTCGATCGCGGCCTCCATCGCGCCCACCTGGGCGTTGATGTAGTCGAGGGCGCGCTGAAGGAGCGGTCCCGGCGTCATCCCGTCGGCGAGGTAGCCGCCGGTGAGGCCGTCCGAGACGGGCAGCTTCTCGGCGGTCGAGACCGTCTGGAAGTTCATGCCGAAGATCGCCGGAGTGCCGACCCGCGCCGTGCCGCCGTGGTCGAAGCCGTTGATCTCGTTGATCACGGCCTGGACCTTGTAGCTGTCGTACTGCATCGTCAGCGCGTTGTCCTTGGTCCAGTCGATGCTGGAGCCGAGAGCCGGCGCGTCGCTGTTGATCTCAGGCGTGAAGAGGTCCTGCACGCCTGTCCCCGAGGGTCCGTTGAGCACCTCGTAGGCCGGGTGCTTGTCCGACCACGCGGTCCGCAGGCCCGCTGCGCGCGCGACCTCGAAGACGGTGTTCACCTTCAGGTACTGGTGCGGGTAGACAGGCCGGCAGGTCGTCGGGTCGACCGGCAGCTGCGTCGGGTCGATCAACGAGATCGGGTTGCCGGTCATCTGCAGGATGCTGCCGGGCAGGCCCGTGAGGCCCTGGCCGGCGTCGAGAGCGCTCTGGTTCAGGTCGAGCTGCTCGAAGTACGTCACCTCGACCCCCGGCGTCGTGCCGGCGCAGCTCGTGGTGCCGGCGGGCAGCAGGTCGTGGTTCCACGTGTCGTCGTAGTAGATGCCGGTGGTCTTCGGGTTGCCGCCCGTGACCTGGCCGACCATGCCCGGGAACGAGTCGGATGGGAACGGGGTTTGCGCGTTGGTGAACTCGACGCCGCGGTGGACGAGGACCGCCAGCGCCGAGCCGGGGTGATGCGCCACGTACCACGCGAGGTCGGTCTGATGAAGCCCGTCGACCGAAAGCAGCAGCACGTGCCGCCCGCCGCCGTCGCCGGCTGACGCCGGGAGCGCCGTCGCCAGCGAACCCACCAGACCCACCGCGCCGAGTGCAGACAGAACGCGTAATCGCCAACGATGCATGCAGCCGTCTCCTCTAACAGGTGATCCCCCGATCACCGGGATTGCGACGGCTCGACGCTAGAAGTGACCGGTTATGGGCTCGGCAGGCTGCGCCTTAAGGGCCGGTTATCGGCTGAGGACGCTAGGAGAGATGCGACCTCGCGCGTGCGCGCGTGACGAAGCTGCCGAGAACCCCCGGCCAGCCGCCCGCGTACGAGTCGCGCGCCGCCGGGCCACGCTCGTCGCCGTAGGCCTCGAACCCGCGACGCACGAGCTCGACGCGGGTGCCGGCCGCAACAGGAACGAAGCGCACGTCGACCTCGGTGGGCGGGTTGCGCTCCGGCGCGACCATCCATTGACGAGGCTGCGCTCGGCGTTTCCCGCCTAGGCTTCGGCGACGGCGGCCGGCGCTCGGGTTTCTTCTTCCTCGTGAACGTAGCGGCCGCCCCGCAGCGCTGACGCCGCGGCGGCCACGAGGCTCGCCGCGATCGAGAAGCTCAGGACGAGCACCAGGCCGTGCTGAAAGGGCGCCGAGATCAGCGACGGGAAGAAGGTCTGGCCTGTGAGCCGGGCCGCGTCCGCCGGCGGAAGCTGGCCGAGCACAGGGCCGAGCAGGGTGGCCAGTGGGTTGTAGCCGAGGAAGGACGCGAAGAGGTAGCTGATCGCGGGCAGGCCGGCGAGATGATGCGCAACCGCGGGCGGGACCCCGTCAGCGGTAAGGCCGGAGTAAAGCGCCGCCGGCACTGTGGAGTTGAGCCCCACGATCATCAGCGTGAAGAACAGCCCGATCGACAGCGGCAGGCCGACGTTCATGAAAGTCACACGGATGCCCGAGGCGACGCCGCGGTGGCGCGCCGGCACGCTGTTCATGATCCCAACCGTGTTGGGAGAGGCGAACATGCCCATGGAGATGCCGTTGAGGAAGATCAGAAACGCGAAGACCGGGTAGCTGAAGTCGGCCGGGATCAGCATCAGGAGCGCGAACGAAACGGCCGACAGGAGCATCCCGCCCGTCGCGAACGGCCGCGCGCCGAAGCGGTCGGACAGTGTGCCCGACAGCGGGCCGGCGACGAGAAATCCAAGCGTGAGCGGGAGCATGTAGATCCCCGCCCACAGCGGCGTCTGTGTGTAGTCGTAGCCGTGCAGCGGCAGCCAGATGCCCTGCAGCCAGATCACGAGCATGAACTGCAGCCCGCCGCGCGCAACCGAGCCCAGCAGACCGGCGACGTTGCCTAGGGTGAACGCGCGGATCTTGAAGAGGTCGAGGTGGAACATGGGATCGGCGGTGCGCGTCTCCCAGTAGGCGAACAGCAGCATCACGACGATGCCGCCGGACACCAGCGCGATGACCTCGGGGTTGCCCCAGCCCATCGACGAGCCGCCGTAGGGCTGAATGCCGGACGTGACGCCGATGAGGATCATCGAGAGGCCCGCGGCGAAAGTGACGTTGCCGATCCAGTCGATGCGCGCGCGATGGCGGGTGCCTATCTCGCGCAGCTGCCAGAAGCCCCAGATCGCGCCGACGATGCCGATCGGCACGTTGATCAGGAAGATCCAGCGCCAGTTGTAGCTGGCGAGCACCCCGCCCACGACGATGCCGAGAAACGAGCCGCCCATCGCGGCGATCTGGTTCACCCCCAGGGCCAACCCGCGCTGGCTGGGCGGAAATGCGTCGGTGAGGATGGCGGCCGAGCTGGCCATCATCATCGCCCCGCCCACGGCCTGGACCATGCGCAGCACGATCAGCTCGATCGCGCCCGCGGCGCCCTGGCTCCAGACCGCCGAGAGCCCGACAGCGGAGACCGCGAAGATGGCGAACCCGAAGTTGTAGACCCGGGTGCGGCCGAACATGTCGCCGAGGCGGCCCGCCGTCACGACCAGCACGGCCGACACGACCATGTACCCCATCAGCAGCCACAGCAGGTAGCTGAAGTTCGCGGGGTCGAGCGGGTTGATGTTGATGCCGCGGAAGATCACCGGCATCGCGATGAGGATGCTCGTGGCGTTGACCGTCGCGATCAGCGTGCCGATGGTCGTGTTCGACAGCGCGATCCACTTGTAGTTCGCGCCGACAGGGCGCGCCGCCGTGCGGGCGGCGCCTGCAGACGAAGCCCTCACTCGGCGATCTCCTCCTGGGCGACCAGGGCGCGGGTCGTGGCGACCAGGCGGCGGAGCAGGTTCGTGAGCAAGCGGCGCTCCTCAGCGGCCATGGCCTGGAATGCCCGGTGCACGCCGCTGCCGCGGAACAGGGTCATCTGGCCGAGCAGCCTTTCGCCTTCGGGCTCGAGGTGGACCTCGACCACCCGGCGGTCTTCCGAGTTGCGGTGCCGGCTCACCAGCCCGCGCCGCTCGAGACGGTCGAGCAGCCGGGACATCGATGCGGGGGAGTGACCCACGCGGTCGCCAAGCCGGCCGGCGTTCTGCGGGCCCGCGCGAAGCTCGCGCAGCACCGACAGCTGCGTCAGCGTGATCTCGGCCTCCTGCCAGAGCCGGACCTGGATCGGCTCGGCCAGGGCCAGCGCCTCGATGTAGGCGAGCAGCGCCTCCTTGACGTCCGGGGGCGTGCTTACGCTCGCGGGATTAGTTGTCGCCACGACAATATTCTACAGCGCGGCAAATTCGCGCGCCGCCGCCGGCCTTCAGGCGGCCTCGGCTCGCCTCGCCAGGTTGGTCAGAAGCGTTCCGAACTCCTTGGAGACCTGCGGTCCCAGCATCCCGCCCATGACCGGCCCCAGCGGGCCTTTGACCGCGACCCACTGTCCGACCTTCGTCGTGCCGCCGGCAGGCTCGATCCGGCAGTTGAAGCGGAACGTCGTGCCGGGCACGACGCTGGTCTCCAGGGCGAAGCTGCGGCCGGGCACGACGTCGACGAGCTTCATCCTGTGATGCTGGCCGGCGCGCGTGTTCATCACGCCGGTGGTGCCGGACTGGAAGCCGCCCTGCCAGTCCATCGTCGAGACGTTGGGGTTCCAGTCGCCCCAAGTCGACATGTCCGACCAGATCTTCCAGACCTTGTCCGGCGACGCCGAGGTCTCGACCGAGGTGCCGTATTCAGCCATTTGGCGTGCTCCTGATGGGGGTTGGCGGCCGGATCGCTCTGTCTCTTGAAGCGACGAACGGAGCATGCCGAATTCGACGCCCCCGTGGACAAAAAAAGTGGTGCGGCCGCCGCCGGCCGCACCACTGAAGCTAGCTGGACGGAGCTAGGTGAGCCGGGCCGGTTCGCGCTTCACGAGGTGCACGATGCCCACCAGGACGCAGGCGCCGATCAGGGCCACGATGAACGAGATGATCAAACCCGTCGGCTGCGTACCGAAAATCAGGGAGAAGACGAAGCCGCCGACGAACGCCCCGACTATGCCGAGGACGATGTCCCAGATGATGCCGTAGCCGTGGCCACTCATGATCTTGCCGGCGAGCCAGCCGACGATTGCACCGAGGATCAAAAAGCCGATCAAATGCATGTTTCCAACCTCCGATTAATCCGCCTGCTGACGTAACCCGCAGCCCGAGGCGTGTACTCTCGTTTGCCTCCGGCCGGAGCCCGACATCCCGGCTGAACGGTCAGATGCCAAGTTCATACTTAACGGCCGCCCAGATGGATTCCTCCGATCAAGCCAGCCTGCGGGAGGTATTCGCCCAGCTCTTCGACGCCAACCCCCTGCCGAGCCTCGTGATCGACGCGCGGACCCTCCACGTCCTCGACGTCAACGCCGCGGCGATGGCGGCATTCGGGTATTCGCGCAACGAGTTTCGGGCTTTGAAAACGTCCGACCTGACCGTCCCGGAAAGCCAGGAGCAGGA
>DATGEO010000146.1:0-18743 GCA_035310015.1 Candidatus Dormiibacterota bacterium
CCTCGCGGAAATGCAGCATCGAACGCGGCTGGGTCATTGCGAACCAACAGGTTAATCTCTCACCGCCATGCGACTGATGCCGCGCGGGTTCACGTTCTCTCGATCCGCGCGTGAAAGGACGGACGCGATCGCGGTGTCGCCGGTGTGCTGGGGCGTCAGCGAGCTGCGCCATTGGGGGCCGCAGCTCGAGCCCGAGCGAGTGCTGAGCGAGATCGCCGCCCTCGGGGTGGCTCACATCGAGACCGGCCCCTCCGGGTTCCTGCCCGATCGCAGCGTCGCCGCCCGCTCGCTGCTGCGCCACCACCGTCTGCGCGCGATCGCCGGGCCGGTGCGTGCGGTGCTGCATCACCAGGACTTTCGCGGCCAGGAGCTGGTGCACATCGACGGCCACGCGGCATGGCTCGCATCCCTCGGCGCGCAGACGCTCGTGCTCACGATCATCGGCTCACGTGCCGGCGAGCCGTCAGCGGGCGAGCTGTCGGCCGGCGGCTGGGCGCACCTCCTGAGCGCGATCGGATCGGTGCAGCACGTCTGCAGCCTGCACAAGCTGCGCCTCGCCGTGCAGCCACGCCACGGCAGCATGATCCAGGGGCCCGCGGACATCGAGCGGCTGCTCGTCGGCTCGGAGGCGGGCGTGTCGATCGACATCTCGCACCTCGTCATCGCCGGCGCCGATCCGATCGAGGTCATCGAGCTGGCCGCCGGCCGCATCCACCACGTGCACGTGAACGACGTCGACCGACGGCTCGCCGCGGCGGTGCGCGACGGCAGGACGGACTACGCGGCGGCTGTTGCCGGCGGGCTGTTCAAGACCATCGGCTCGGGGGACGCCGGCGTCGAGCCGGCGGTCGAGGCGCTCCGCCGCGCGGGTTATCGCGGCTGGTACGGGATCGAATCCGACGTCCGGCTGGAGTCGGTCGACGACGATCCGATGGGCGCGGTCAGGACGTCGCTCGAGCTCCTGCGCCGGCTGATCCCGACCCCCGTGGCCGGCTAGGCGTTGAAGCCGGAGGGCTGCCCGGGCGGGAGGTAGGGCGCCGGGTTGATCGGCACCTGGTTGATGCGAAGCTCGAAGTGCACGTGCGGGCCCGTCGAGTTCCCGGTCGACCCCTCGAGCCCGATCGTCTGGCCCTGGCTGACGATCTGGCCCACCTTCACCAGCGCGGTCGCAAGGTGGCCGTAAAGCGTGTCCAGGCCGCCTGAGTGCGCAATCACCACGTAATTGCCGTAGCCGCTGCTGGAGTTCCCGACCAGGGCGACGACGCCGTCGTCGGCCGCAAGGACGGGCGAACCGAACGGCTCGACGAGATCGATGCCGGTGTGGAAGTGAGGGTAGCCGCCGAAGGCGGGCTCAAACCAGAACTGGCTCGGGCCGAACGGCTGCGAGATCTGGGCGTGCGGCTCCGGCCAGATGAAGCGGTACTTCGTGGAATGGCCGGCGCTGGTGGCGATCTGGCCGACGTCGTTCGACTGGCTCCACAGCTGCACCTGCGTCCAGACCGCCTGCATCGCCGCCGCGATGATGGCGTCCTCCTGCTGCTGCAGCATGTCCGTCACCTGCTGGGCGAGCTGCGTCGACTGGCGGTTGAGCAGCCAGATCTCGGTTCGCGTCTGCTCGATCTTCGTTTCCAGGTCGGCCATCGACTTTTCCTGTTGCGCCGCCAGCGCCCGGAGCTGCGCCAGCTCGTCGCCGAGCTGATCTCTCTGCTTGACCTCCGCATCGCGCGCGTCCTGCTCCTTCTGCCGCTCCGCCTGTAGCTCGGTGAGATCGACGTTGAGCTGCGACTTGACCTTTGCCGCCTGTGAGGCCGCGACGTTGAGGTCGGCGATCCGCGAGAGCAGGTCGCCCAGGCTGTTGGATTCGGCCAGCACGAGCAGCGGCGAGCTCGGCGCGACGTACACGGCGCGAGCCAGCTGGCGGAGCTGCTGCCGCTCGGCGTCGATGCGGCCCGCGAGCACCGCCTCGCGCTCTTGCGCGTACCTGATCTGAAGGTCCAGGTCGCCGATCTGCTGCTGGGCCGAGGCGATCTTGGCCTGGAGGTCGGCCTGCTGGGCGGAGTTGTCCTGCAACGACTGGCGAAGCTGCTGCTGGGCCGCCAGCGCGTCGGCGAGGTTGCTGCCCAGCTGCGCCCGGATCTGGTCGATCAACGCGAGCTGCTGCGCAGGGTCGGCCGGCGACGTGTCCGCCGCAGCGGCCGCCGGGCCCGCGCTCAGGACAAAGAACGCAAAGACGATCGCGCCGACCATGCGCTTCACGATTCGAGGTGCCTGCGCACGCTGAGCAAAGAGGATCCGGACCCGAGGCCGACGCCGATGACGAAGACGATGGCGGCCGCCGCCGCAGCGACCGAAACGGTCACGCCGGGCGCGAACTGGCTGAAAGAGGCGGCGCCCTCGGCGATGCCGGCGATCGCCAGCCCGAACGTCACCAGTCCCGCGACGGTGCCCGCCACGCTGCCGGTGATCGCGCCCTCGACGATGAACGGCCCGCGGACCATCCAGCGCGGCGCACCGACCAGCTGGAGGATGGCCACCTCATCGCGGCGCGAATGGATCGCCGCCCGGATGCTGTTGGCGGTCACGGTAACGGCGACGAAGCCCAGCAGCGCGATGAATGCGAAGCCGGCGACGCCGACGCCAAGGAGGACTGCCTGGATGCGCTGGTACGCGCCGGGGTCGTAGGACGTCGGATAGACGGGATCGACCGCGCGATCGCTGCGGACCATGCTGTCGATCGCGGCCACGTCGTCGATGCTCTTCACCTGGACGTCGAGGCTTGCTGGAAAAGGATTGCTCTCGCTGGCGCCGGCCAGCTGCGGCAGACCGGGGACGCTCTGGGCGTGCCTGAGCGCATCGTCCTTGGAGGTGTAGCCGACTGCCGCGACCCGAGGATCGTGGGCGAGGCGGTCATCGAGCGCGAAGACATCGGTGCTGTCGGCGTCGTCGCGGAGATACACATGGAGCATCGATGCCTGGCCGGCTTCGACCTGCTCGAGGTTGTGCAGCGCGAAGCCGGTGAGCCCGATCAGCCCGGACAGAAAGAGAAGGAGTGTCATCGAGCTGAGCGCCGGCGCCGTGCTGCCGAAGTTGCGAACCCAGTTCCGCGCGGCGCCTCGGAACAAGTAGCGGAACACGTTCCTGGCGACCCTCGCGACCACGTGGCGGCGGGGAAAGCGGCCCGTCACGACGACGCCAGCCACGCCATCCTCCCTGTCCGCCCGGCGGGCTGGTCGCGCACGAGCCGGCCGTCGACCAGCGTCAGGACGCGGCGCCGCAGGCGGGTGACGATCTCGACGTTGTGGGTCGCGATCAGCACCGTGATGCCGAACGCGGCGATGTCTTCGAGCAGGTCCATGATTCCCCACGCCGTGTCGGCGTCGAGGTTGCCGGTGGGCTCGTCGGCGATGAGCAAGGGCGGCTGGCGGACGACGGCTCGGGCGACCGCGACCCGCTGCTGCTGGCCGCCGGACAGCTCGTGGGGCATGGCGTCGCCGCGATCACCCAGGCCGACCGCCTCCAGAGCGTCGAGTGCGCGCTCGTTTGCCTCCTGGTCCGAGACGCGAAGGTCTCCGACCTGGACGGCAAGGGCGACGTTCTCGCGCGCCGTCAGTCGCGGGAGCAGCTTGTAGTCCTGAAACACGACACCGACCCGCCGCCTGAGGTCAGCGACATGGGACGCCTTCACCGCGTGGGCGCCGATGCCGTCGATCCAGACCTCGCCGCTGGTCGGCCGGATCTCGCGGTTGATGAGCTTGAGAAGCGTCGTTTTGCCGGCGCCGCTCGGGCCGACCAGGAATGCCAGCTCGCCGGGCTCGAGGGCGAGACTGACGTCATCGAGGGCGCGTCGCGAGCCATAGGCTCGAGTGACGTCGTTGAACTCGACGATGGGTCTTGCTGAGGGCGGGCGCGCGACCAGTGGGCGCAATACAGAACGGTTAACGGGGAGTCGCCGCAGTTCCCTGCGGTTTCATGGAACCTCGGTCAGACCCGGCGCCCGGCCCCCGCCCAGTACTGCTCTCGAATCGCGCGCTTGAGCAGCTTGCCCGCGGCGTTCCGCGGCATCTCGGCGACGAAGTCGACCGAGCGAGGCTTCTTGTAGCCCGCGAGCCGCTCGTCGCAGAAGGCGATGAGCTCCTCGGCGGTCGGGTGCTCGCCCGGCCGCAGCTGCACCACCGCCTTCACCGACTCGCCCCACCGGTCGTCGGGAACGCCGACCACGGCGGCATCGGCGATCGCGGGATGCGCCAGCAGCACAGCCTCGACCTCCGCGGGGTAGATGTTCACGCCGCCCGAGATGATCTTGTCGATGCGCCGGTCGCAGATGAAGTAGTAACCCTCGGCGTCGCGGTACGCGACGTCGCCCACGCTGAAGAACCCGTCGTGCATGCAGCTGTTGGTCGCGTCGGGCCGGTTGTAGTACTCGGCAAGCCACGTGTTGCGGACCATGAGCTCACCCGGTTCGCCCTCGGGCACGTCGTGTCCCTGCGCGTCGACGAGGCGGATCTCCTGTCCGGGCACGGCCTGTCCGCATGACCCAGGCTTGCGCAGCTGGTCTTCGGGCCGCAGCACGGTGTTGACGCCGGTCTCGGTCGCGCCGTAGAACTCCCACAGCACCTGGCCGAGCACCTTCTCGCCTCGGACCTTCAGCGGATAGGGGCACGGCGCGGCGCCGAGGAAGATCGCGCGCAGCGACGACGTGTCGCGAGGCCGCGCCTCCTGCTCGTCGAGCAGGCGATGCAGCAGCGTCGGCGCCATGAACGCGGTCGTGATGCGATGGCGCTGAATGAGGTCGAGGGCGCCGGCGGCGTCGAACTTGGGCTGGACGACGATCGTCGAGCCGACCAGGTGGTGGATCGCGGAGAAGAACCCGACAGCGCTGTGGTAGCCGGGGCCGCACATCAGGTGAACGTCCGTGTCGGTGAGCTCGAAGATCGAGACCATCTGCATCACGTTCTCGACGTTCACGCCGTTGGGCCGCCACGTGCCTTTGGGATGGCCGGTGGTGCCGGACGTGTAGATCATCGAGGGCGCGACGCCCGTGATCTCAGACGCCCCCGGCGGCGGCGTGTCCGGAGCGGCGTCGCGCAGCTCGGTGAACGAGAGCCATCCGGCGGGCCGGCGCTCGTCGAGCGCGATGTAGGTGACGTCGTGCTTCACCTCGGCGCGGGCCGCTTCGACGACGTCCGCGTGAGCGCCGTCCGCCACGGCAACGGCCGCTCCCGAATCGTTGATGACGTACGCCACCTCGGAGCCCCGCAAGCGGAAGTTGATGGGCGTGCCGACCAGGCCGGACTTGCGCAGGCCGTGATTCAGCTCGAACAGACGCGCGGAGTTGAAGCCCATGCTCGCGACGCGGTCGTGCGTCTCGCAGCCGAGCGCCATGAGCATGTTGGCCACCCGGTTGGCGCGGTCGTTCAGCGTCTTGAAGTCGAGGATCTCGTCGCCGGCGACGACGGCGGGCTTGTCCGGGCTCAGCGACGCGTGCAGGGCGAGGACGTCGACGTAGTCCACGCCCTAAGGCTACCTACGAAGGTGACTTCGAAGGCGAGGCCGAGGGTGACGGCGCACCAAGGCAGGGCGCGTTCGAGGCGAGGCCGATGGTGGTGGCTACGGGCGCGACGCTGCCCGTGATCACGACCCGGTAGCGGACGCATCCGCCCGCCAGGGCCCAGGTGTCGGAGGCCGTCCAGTGGTGGAAGTTGACGGTGGCGGCCAGCGGCGGGTACTTGGCCAGGACGTCCGGCGTGGCGTTGGTGATCGAGGCGATCGGTGACGCCTTGCTCGAGTCAAAAGCCCAGAGGTAGACCTTGGTGAGCGGGCGCGCCTCGGAGTTGTCGGCCGCGGCCGGCAGCTTGGTCGCATCGAGCAGCGCGTCCACGAAAGTCTCGGGGTTGGGGGCGGGCTTCACCTCGGCAAGGCTGCGGGTCGGGATCGCCGCCGACCAGTCGACGCCGGTGACGCTCGCGGTGGCCAGGAAGGTCTGGACCGGCTTGTCACCGTCCTTGCCCGCCGCGCTGTAGACCTGGATGCCCCCGTTCACGGCCAGCGCGAGCTGCCTGGCGTCGGGGCTCCAGGCCAGCGCGTCGACGTGGGGCAGCGTCGAGTTGACCCTTCGCGGGGCGACCGGGCTCGCCGCCGGCGAGGCCTTGGCGCTCGGGCTCGCGCCGCCGGCGGCCGAAGGCGACCCGGTGGCGCCGGTCGAGGGCGAGGCGAGGATCGGCGCGAGGTTCACCGGCTCGATCACGGCGCCGTGGTCCTCCAGCGAGACCGCGGCCATCATGCCGTCCGGGCTGAACGCGACCGGCCCGTCGTCCGGCCCGGGCGTGAGCGGGAACTGGTTCAGCACGCCGAGGTCGGGGTTGAGGAAGTACCACGCGCCGGTCGCGAAGCCCCGCACCGCGACCAGGCCGCCGGCGCCGGGGGCGGCCCCCTCGGTGAACAGCGCCGGCTGGTCGGGAGGCCTGGTCAGCACCTTCACCTGGGCGTCGGGGTTGGTCAAGTCGAGGACGTCGACCTGGTAGTCGGTGCAGCAGCCGACCGTCAGCGCCAGGTAGTGCGCGTTCGCGGCCAGGCCGAACGGGCCCTCGCTCTCGAAGTCGGCGGAGGCGGCGAGCGGCGTGATGGCGCCCGTGAACGGGTCGACCCTGAAGAGCCAGTCGTACGGCACGACGCCGGGGCTCGTCCTCCGCTCGGCGGGCCGGTCGTCGTGGATCGCGAAGTAGATCACCGGGTACGCGACCCCCGGCTCCGGGCCCCAGACCGGTCCGGCGACGCGGAAGGCGCCGCCCGCGGGCAGGGGCGCCACCACCATGCTCTTGCCGGTGGCCGGGTCGATCACGCCGATGTCGCCTCCGCCCGCGTACGCGATGAGGCCGCGGGCCAGCGCCCCGGCGACCGGCGAGGGGCTCGTCACGACCGCGACCGAGCTGCTGCCGCCGCACGCGCCCAGGAGGAGGGCGGCGAGAGCCGGGATCGAGGCGCGGAGGAGCCTGGGAGACATGGAGTCGCGCAGTTTACCAACGAGGGTTACCCGCAAGAGGTTCCGCTCGTTGCTCAGGCGATGAGATACCTGGCCGCGCTCGTGGTGGTGCTCGTGTTGGGTTGCGGCGTGGCGACGAGGCAGCCGCCCGCGCCGGACACTGGGACTCCGTTGCCGGAGCTGCCGGGCTGGGTGCTGGTGACCGACCGCGACCAGTCCGTCAGCGTGCACGTGGGCCAGAAGATCGAGGTCGTTCTCACCGAGCGGCCAAGGATGACGCAGTGGGGTCCGATCACGGCCGACGACACCACCGTTCTCCAGCCGGTGCCGACCGGCATCACGGCCCCGATCGGGGTTACCGTGGCAGGCTTCGCGGCGCTTAAGCCCGGCACCGCGACGATCAGGTCGACGGCGGGCCCGCAGTGCTCGCCCGGTCAGGCGTGCCCGATGTACGCGGTCCTGTTCTCGGTCCGGGTGACGGTTACCTAGAGCCCGATCTAGACCGGCGTCAGGTGCTCGTGGTGGGCGCGGCCGTCGAGCAGGTCGGTCAGCCGCTTTTGCGAGGTGATCGATTGGACCTCGTTGGAGAAGGCCTCCAGCGCCTGGCGGGACCTCCACCGCGACACCGCGATCAGCATGCCCTTGTCGGAGTTAGACGTGCACACCTGGGCGCCGAAGCATCCGTCTGCTTCCGTCGCGCGCGCGGCGATCTTTTTCATCTCCGTGAGCATCTCCTCGCGCTTGCCGTCGGCCGGGCGATACCGGGACACGTCCAGAACCGCAGCGTGCTCTTCCATAGCCGCAGCTTACGGGTGTGGCTGCCGGTCTTACTTGGCCTCGGCCGCGTGCAGCGCGGAGGCGATCGCGTGCAGCTGGCCGCGCGACGGCGGGGTCGTGTACGAGTCCGGGAACGTGAGCCCGAAGCCGTCGCCCGAGTAGCGAGGGATGACGTGGATGTGGAAGTGAGGCACGTCCTGGAAGGCGACCTCGCCATCGGCGACGAAGAGGTTGACCCCGCCGGCGGCCAGCACGGCCTCCGAGGTCGAGGCGAGCATGCGGGCCACGCGGAACGCGCGCATGGCGATCATGTCCGGAACGTCCTTCATGAGCACGAAGTGGTCGCGCGGGACGACGAGCATGTGGCCTTGCGTGATCGGCTGGATGTCCATGAACGCGACGACCTGGTCGTCGGAGTGGACGAAGCTGGCCTCGGCCTCACCGCGCACGATCTGGCAGAAGACGCATTCGACAGCCATCGCGTGAAAGCTTACGGAGACGGCCGGGAAGTGGGGCCCGGTTCCGACACGCTGGGAGGGCTGACGGCTTCGATCTCGGGTTCCGGAGAGGCCGCCGGCTCGGAGCCGTTGGCGCCTCGGCTGGCCTGCTCGACGGGCTCCGAGCCCTCGGCCATGGCTTCGATCGGGGCCTCGCCGTTGGCCGGAGCCCCTTCGCCCGGCGCCCCCCGGCGCCGCCGCCGCCTCGTCCGCCGTTCGCCGCGGTGCGGCCGCGACAGCCGCTGGACCTGGGAGCGAATCCCCACCCGCTGGCAGGCGGTCACGACGGCTCCGACGCCGGCCACGAGCCCTTCTTCCTTCGCGTGCTCGTACAGGGGGCCGAACAGCTCGGGCGCGCCCCCGATGACGGTCTTGGAGTCGCCGACGATGACCAGCAGCTTCTTGGCGCGGGAGATGGCGACGTTGACGCGGTTGGGGTCGTTGAGAAAGCCGATCGCGGCGCGGTCGTTGGAGCGCACGAGGGAGAGGATCACGCCGTCCGACTCGCGGCCTTCGAACGCGTCGACCGACTCGATGTCGTCAGGCGGGACGATGCCCTTGAGCGCGGACTGCAGGCGGTTGACCTGTGAGTTGTACATGGCGATGACGGCGAGCTTCGCCTTGCGCACGCGCCGGCGAATGATCGAGGTTATGTCCTTGCAGAGCGCGACCTCGAACTCGTTGGCCACGGAGCGCTGGGCGTCGCGGTACTCGTCCTGCGCGCCGGTGTCGACCCAGACCAGCTCCCGGTCGAAGGGCCACGGCAGCGGCATTCGGGGATGCGGCGCCTCGTGGATGAGCTTGCCCTCGTAGAAGAGGTCCGACACCACGCGGCCGATCGGCTCGCGCATGCGGTACTGGCGCGGCAGCATGATGCGCGACCCGGGCGGCACCTTGTCCCAGATCCAGCCGTAGAAGCTGTCGTCGCGCACGACCTCGTCGAGCGGGTTGTCGATCTTGAAGTTCGAGGCCGCGTCTTCCATCACCGGCGGCAGCTGCTTGAGGTCGCCGATCATGACCCACCGCTTCGCCAGCGGCATGAGCGCCAGCGCCTCGTTGGCGCGGACCTTGTTGGCCTCGTCGAGGATCAGCCAGTCGAAGACCTTGAAGCGCAGGCGCGAGTCGATGGCGAGGCGGTTGCACGTCCCCGCGACGAGGTTGTACGGCTCGAGGTCGTCGCCCTCGACGAGCGTCGGCCGGATGCGGCGCGGCACCTTGCCCGGCTCGGCGATGCGGGCCTGGCGCACGTGCGAGAAGCCCAGCAGGCGCTCCTGGCCGGTGTCGACCGCGTCGTTGGAGTGTGAGGAGAGGAGGATCGAGGCGCTCGGGTTCCGGCCGAGGATGCGGCGGATGGACTCGACGATGGCCGTCGTCTTGCCGGTCCCGGGCGGTCCCTGGATGAGGTACAGCTGGCCGGGTCGCATGCCCATCACGCGGGCGACCGCCTCCGCCTGCTCCTCGTTGGGGTCGGGGAGGTGGTGGGCCTTCTTGCCGTCGAGCGTCACCCGGGGCGGGCTGCCGAGCCAGCCGGTGTCGACGAGCTCCGCCGCGAGCGCCCCGCTTCGCGGGCTGCCGATCTGCAGCTGGCGGATGACCGAGCGCTGGGCCTCGAACATCTCCACGCTGGCCGTCGGCAGCACGATGCCCTCGTCCGGCAGCGGGTCATAGCGCCGGAAGCTCACCCACAGGTTCGAGCCCTGGATGCGCTCGAGCGACATGCCGCGGTACTCGGGGAACCCCGCCGACCTGACGGTCAGGGAGTCGATGCCGCGGTAGATGCGGCCGTCGGCGTCGTCGACCAGGTGCAGCACCGCGCGCACGTACTCGCCGCCGCGCATGTCCTGTCCGCACTCGGAGCAGTGGATGCCGTTCGAGGTCGGCACCTCGGTCTCGCAGTTGGGGCACTCGATCCACTGCTCGGTCGCCTCGTAGCGCCGCACCGCGGCCTCGGCGAGCTTCTCGCGGTAGTCGCGCAGATGCTCGATGAACCGCAGCGTGGAATCGAGGATGGGGGCGGTCTTCGCCTTCTCGCGGAGCTGGATGGCGGTGAAGCCCTCCAGGTCGCCGTCCCACTCCTTGACCAGCTGCAGCTCCTGGTAGCGGAGCCGGAGCCGGTTCTTCTCCATCTCGTACTCGCCGTCGAGGTCCTGCCAGTCGGTGAGCTCGAGGGCGAGGCCCATGGGCGTGCGCCCGAGCTTGCCGGTGATCAGCGTGGTGTGGACCTGGCCGATGAACTCGAGCGGCTTCTCGGGCTTGGCGATCGTGTACGTCCCGTCGATCTGCTTGATCTCCTCGAGCATCTCCCGGAGCCTCTCGGCTCCGCCGAACGCTTCGAGGGCCTTGACCTTTTCCGCGGCCGGGCTGCCCGGCCGGATGCGGATGCCGAGGCGCCCGGCCTGGATCTCCTCGCCGGGAATGTCGGGATTCCAGAGCGGCAGGACGTCGCCCGGGTTAGGCGCGCTCAAATCAGCGAGTCCACGTATGGGTTGGGCGTGAATAAGGGCTCAAGTGAGTTCGAAAAAGGGGTCCCCAGCGGGACCTAGCACCCCAACGGGCAGGACTTACCTTACCAGATCCGCACCCGGCTCAAACCCGGCGGGTTCAGACCGCTCCGTGAGCCGGCTCCCAGACGCGTCGGCCGCCGAGTGCGCGGTCGGGGGCCGGCACTCGACATGGGGCCGCGTTCGCACAACGCGACTGTTGCACTATTAGCGCGCCGTGTGGAAGAACCGCCTCCAGCCGTACGACCTCCTGAGCGGAGAGGCGGTGGAGACGATCCACGAGCAGGCGATGACGATCCTCGAGGAGATCGGCGTCGACTTCCTTCACCCTCGCGCGCGCGACCTCTTCAAGTCGGCGGGGATGAAGGTCGAGGACGATCGAGTGCGATTCGATCGCGGCTTCATCCTCGAGCAGGCGGCCAAGGCGCCGGCGACCTTCGACCTGCAGGCCCGCAACCCCAAGCGCTCGGTCGTGCTCGGCGGCGACAACATGGTCACGGCTCCGGTGTACGGGCCGCCGTTCATCACCGACCTCGAGCGCGGGCGCCGCGGCGCGACGATCGAGGATTTCAACAACTTCGACAAGATGGCGCAGGCGGTCGAGCAGATCCACTGCGCGGGCGGCACGACCGTCGAGCCCGAGGACCTTCCGCTGTCCTCGCGCCACCTGGACATGGTCTATTCGCACCTGCGGTGGACGGACAAGCCGTTCATGGGCAGCGTCATCTCGTCCGAGAACGCGCGCGACACCGTCGAGATGGCGTCGATCGTCTTCGGCGGCCGAGAGCACATAGAGAAGACGCCCGCGATCATCAGCCTGATCAACGTCAACAGCCCGCTGCGCTACGACGACCGCATGCTCGGTGCGCTGCTCGAGTACTCGGAGGCGGGGCAGCCGGTCATCGTCACGCCGTTCCTGATGGCCGGGGCCATGTCGCCGATGGGGCTCGCGGGGACGGTCGCGCAGCAGACGGCCGAGGCGCTCGCGGGCGTTGCGCTCGTGCAGCTGATCAGACCCGGCACGCCCAGCGTCTACGGCTCCTTCCTCACCAACACCGACATGCAGTCCGGCAGCCCGGCGTTCGGCACGCCCGAGTCGGCTATGGGAATCCTCGCCAGCGCCCAGATGGCGCGCCACTACGACCTTCCGTTCCGCGGCGGCGGCGCGCTGACGTCGTCGAAGGTGCCCGATGCGCAGGCCGCGTACGAGTCGATGATGTGCATGTGGCCGACCGTGCTCGGCCGCGTCAACTTCGTGCTCCACGCCGCGGGATGGCTCGAGAGCGCGCTGCTCGCCTCCTACGAAAAGTTCGTCATCGACGTGGAAGCCCTGCGCATGTTCGAGTGGATCCTGCAGAAGGGCCTGCCCGTCGACGAGGAAGGCATGGCCATGGACGCGCTCCGCGAGGTCGGTCCCGGCGGCCATTTCCTCGGCAGCGAGCACACGCTGCGGAACTACCGCACGGGCTTCTACCGGCCGTGGATCTCCTCAACTGACAACTTCGACCGCTGGAACCGCCAGGGCGCGCGCACGGTCGACAGGGTCGCGACGGAAAAGTGGAAGCAGCTGCTTGCCGAGTATCCCGACCCCGGCATCGACCCGGGCGTCGACGAGCAGCTGAAGGAATTCATCACCCGCCGAAAGAAGGACCTGGAAGCCTGAAGCAGTTCATCGCCGACCTCGGCTCGAGCAAGCCTGTGCCCGCGGGCGGCTCGGCGGCCGCCGCGGTCGTGGCGATGGCCGCGGGTCTGGTCGAAAAGTCGGCGCGGCTTTCGACCCAGCACTGGATCGGCGCCGCGAACATCGGCAAGCGCGCCGCGGTCGTGCGCAAGCTGGCGACGCTGCTCATCGACGCGGACATCGTGGCGTACACGGATTACATGCAGGCCTTGCGGTCGGCTCGCGGCCTGCATACGGCCGAGCGCGAGCGCATCCTCGGGCCCGCACGCGAGCGGATCGTCGAGGTGCCGCTGGCGGTGGTCAGAGCGGCCGCCGAGGTGGTCGGCCTCGGGGCGGAGATGGCCGAGCACGGCAATCCCAACCTGCGCTCGGATGCGTTCGCCGCGGTGCAGCTGGCGGCCGCGGCCGCGCGCTCGGCCTCGGTGACGCTCGCCGACAACGTCGGTTCGGCCGCCGACCCACGCCTCGTCGAGGCGCGGCGCCTCGCGGCCAGCGCTATCGGGTCAGCTCGCCGGCTACGCGCTCCAGCCCGATCAGGTGGTCGCGGTCGTGCTCCAGCGCGACCTCGAGGTAGCGGTCGACCCTGATCTCGCCGTAGCGCTCGTGGTGGCCGACCCGTGAGCGCTCCTCCTCGCTGAGCCCGCGCACGAAGTCCAGCAGGCGCGCCCGCGTGGCCGACCACTCGGCCAGCGCGTCCTCGAGCTGCACGCCGGAGAAGTCGCGGTCCTCGTTGGTGTAAAACCCGAAGCGGGGCTGCTCGCCGGCCGCGATCGCGCGAATGCGCGGCTCGAAGCACTCGAGCTCGCTCGCCGCGAGGTGGGCCGCGATGTCGCGCAGCGACCACGCTCCGACGCGCGCCCCGGTGTCGTCCGCGGCCACGCGGATCATCGCGCTCACGAGCTGCTGGCTAGCCGCCAGCTCGTCGAGAATGTCCTCAGTCATTCCGTCCTCATCAATACCGAACGCGGATGGGTGGCGTCGAGCTCGCTCACGACCGCGTCCAGCACCGCCCGCGGCGCGCCGTCGCGCTCCTCGACCGGTCCCCAGTGCCAGCCGTCGAGATAGGCGTCCATGTCCGTCGATCCGTCCTTCATCGCGAAGGCGTCGATCGCCACCTGAAAACGGTCCGGCATCATCCGCTTGACCTCGCCGGTCTCGTCCCACGCCTTCACCTGGGATGGGATGTGCTTCCACAGCATCACCTGGTATTTCGCCATCAGGCCTCCACCAGCTCAGCCAGGCGAGCCTCGAGCTCGCCGAGGCCCACGTCGCGGATCTCCAGCGGCAGCTCGAGGTACGCCGCGATGGCCGCGGCCTTGTCGGCCAACCGCGGGTTGGGCACCTGGCGGAGGTACAGGACCGCCTCGTAGTTGCCGAACAGCATCGGCTTCAGGTCCGGGTAGCGGTCGAGGCCGAGCCCGCGCACGACGGCGCGGTCGAAGTTGCGCACGAGCCAGTCGGTGAGGAAGAAGGTGCCGGGCTTCTCGTCCGCGACCTTCGCGAAGAGGTGCTCGCCGGCGAGCATCTCGTAGCAGTGCGGGCCCGGGACCCGCGCGGCCTTGAACTCCTCGAGCACCGGCTCGAGGCGACCGGCGGTGCCGCAGTCGCCGTAGACGACGACCAGGCGATCGCAGCGCGTCGACAGCGCGGCGAGCTTGGCGCGGAGCTCGGTCACGATGCGCGCGGGATAAAGGTGGAGCATCGCCGACAGGCCGTGGATCTCGACCTTCCAGCCGCGGCGCTCGACGATGTCCTTCACCTCGGGACCAAGCGCGCCGCAGGTGATGATGGCCGTGGTTCCCTCCCCACCCTCCCCACCGTGTGGGGAGGTGGCGCCGCGCGAAGCGCCGCGCCGGAGGGGGGCGATACCTGAACTCACGACACGGGCTCCATGACCGGGAACGCCAGCACCTCGACGAACGTGTCGTTGAAGTCGGTGCGGCCGGACAGCTCGACGTACTCGAGGCGCGACGGCAGCTCGAAGGCCACCTGCCGCTCGCGATAGGAGAGCAGCGCGATCTTCGCGCCCTCGCCCGCGGAGTTGCCGACGGCGATGATCCTCTTGACGTCCACCGGCGGCACGAGGCCGATGATCTTCGCGCTCTCGGGGTTCAGGTAGGAGCCGAACGAGCCTCCGAGGAAGATCTCGTCGATGTCGCCGACGGTGACGCCGAGGATGTCCATCAGCACCCTGATCCCGGTCGCGATCGAACCTTTCGCGAACTGCAGCTCGCGCACGTCGCGTTGCGTGAGGTAGACGCCTTCGGCGAGCAGGAACGCCCGCACCCCGTCGACCTCGATCAGCCGGTCGGCCAGAGGGTGATCGGGCAGATCGGCGCGCGAGGCCATGCGGCCCGAATGGTCGAGCACGCCCACGACCAGCATCTGCGCCACCGCATCCACCAGGCCCGAGCCGCAGATGCCGGCCGGCTTCACGTCGCCGCCGATGACCTGCAGGTCGACCCTGTCGCCGAGCTGCACGCCTTCGATGGCGCCGTCGGTCGCGCGCATGCCGCACTTGATCTGGCTGCCCTCGAAGGCGGGGCCGGCGGGCGCGGCAGTCGCGAGCGTGCGCTGCGCGTTGCCAAGAACGATCTCGCCGTTGGTCCCGACGTCGACGAAGACGCGCAGCTTGTCCTCGCGAGCGAGGTTGGTCGCCAGCACGCCCGCCACGATGTCCGCGCCGACGTACGCGCCGAGCGCGGGCAGGGTCTGCACGTAGCCGTGCGGGTGGATGTGCAGGCCGACGTCCTCGGCCTTCACCGCGACCGGCTCCATGAACGCCGGCGCGAAGGGCATGACCGCGATGGGCGCGGGGTCGACGCCGAACAGCAGGTGCAGCATCGTGACGTTGCCGACGACCACGGCCTCGTAGGTGCGGTCGGGTCCGGCGCCCGCCTCCGCGTAGAGCTGCGCAGTGACCTGGTTCATCGTGCGCACGACCGCGGCCTGCAGCTCGCGCACCGAGTCTTCGCCGTTCATCGCGTGGCTGATGCGCGAGATCACGTCCGCGCCGAAGGGCGCCTGGCCGTTGAGCGTCGAATGCACGGCCGCGGCCATGCCCGTGCGCAGGTTCATCAGCGTGCCGACGAGGGTCGTGGTGCCGACGTCGAACGCGATGCCGAAGCACTCGTCGGTCGTGTTGCCGGGCTCGACCGCGACGAGGTGCTCGCCCGCGAGCACCGCTGTGATCTTGAAGTCGGACGCGCGCAGCGTCGACGGCAGGCTGCGCAGCACCGCGACGTCCGCCACCATGTCATGGCCTTCGACCTCGAGCGCGTCGCGAAGCCGCACCACGTCGCTGCGCTGGTCGTGCAGCGCGGGCGGCTCGAGCTCGAGGTAGACCTTGCGGACGTTCGGGTCGAGGATGACCAGCCGGCCCAGCCCCATCGTCGCGGCCTTCGGCACGCGCAGCAGCTGGGGCACCTCGACGGTCAGGTCCTCCTCCACGCGCGCCTGGCACGAGAGGCGCCACCCCGCGGCGATCTCGTCCTGGCGCAGCTCGCGGTGGTCGGCGGTCGTGACGTCGAGCTGCGTGCCGAGCACGCGCACCTTGCACTTGCCGCACGTGCCCCGGCCGCCGCACGTCGAATCGATGGGCAGGCCGATCCAGTGCGCGGCGCTGAAGAGGGTCGTGCCCGGCGGGACGCGGGTGGAGCGGTCTTGGAAATTTGCGCCCTGCGCGCGCCCGGCCGGCTGGTAGACCACCTCCAGCTTGCGCTGGATCATTTCTGAGCGAGCGCGGCTTGCTCGGCGCGGTAGGCGCCGATCCACCGCATCGCGTACTCGTCGTGGCCGAGCAGCAGGTCGGACGCGAGCACGCCACGCCGGACCTCGGGGATGAGCGGGTTCGTGATCGCGCACGTGAGCCCGGCGTACATCGCGACCGGCAGGAACGCGGCGTTCACCGTGGGGCGGTCGGGCAGGCCGAAGGAGACGTTGGAGGCGCCGCACGTCATGTTGTTGCCGAGCTCCTCGCGGATCAGGCGCATGGTCGCGAGCGTGACCTGTCCGGCCTGCGGGTCGGCGGCCACCGTCATCGCGATCGGGTCGATGATCACGTCCTCCTGCGCGATGCCGTGGTCGCCGGCGCGCTCGATGATCCGCCGGGCCAGCGCCAGCCGCTCCTCCGGCACCATCGAGATTCCGGTCTCGTCGTTGGCCATGCCGATCACCGCCGCTCCGTGCTTCTTGACCAGCGGCAGGATGATCGCCATCCGCTCCTCCTCGGCCGTCACGGAGTTGACGAGCGCCTTGCCCTCGTAGGCGGCGAGGCCCGCCTCGAGCGCTTCGATGATCGAGGAGTCGATGCAGATGGGCACGTCGGTGACCTCCGAGACGGCCCTGATCGCGGCCACCAGCAGCGCCGGCTCGTCGGCTGCCGGGATGCCGGCGTTGACGTCGAGCATGTGCGCGCCCGCCGCCACCTGCGCGATGGCGTCCGCGCGCACGCGATCCATCTTTCCTTCCTTCATCTCGGCGGCCAGGACTTTGCGTCCGGTCGGGTTGATGCGCTCGCCGATGACGACGAAGGGCCGTTCGAAGGAGACGACGACCTCGCGACTCCGCGAGGAAAGGACTGTGTCCAAACCCCTACCCCTTGCGGAGGGTCTCGTCGATCAGCATCACGGCCTGCTCGAGCGCCTTGTTGTCACCGCCTTTCGCGCCGACGAGCTGCTTGGCCATCCGGGTCGCCATGGACGCGTCGGGCGCGTAGCTGTCGGCGCCGACGTGCTTCGCGTACTCCTCGGTCACCGGCGCGCCGCCGACGGCGATGTGCACCTTCTCACGAAGGCCGGCCTTCTGCAGGGCCTCTATGTTCGCCTTGAACATCGGCATGGTCGTGGTGAGGAAGGCGGAAAACCCGACGATGTCGGGCTCGTGCTTGGCCACCGCCTCGACGAACTTCTCCGGTGCGGTGTTGACGCCGAGGTCGAAGACCTCGAAGCCGGCGCCCTCGAGCATGATCACGCACAGGTTCTTGCCGATGTCGTGGATGTCGCCTTTCACGGTGCCGATGACGTAGCGGCCCACCGGCCGGGCGCCGGTCTCGGCGATCAGCGGGCGGAGGATCGTCAGCGCGCCCTGCATGGCGCGGGCGGCGATCAGCATCTCGGGGACGAAGAAGTCGCCCTTCTCGAACCGCCGCCCGACCTCCTCGAGCGACGGGATGAGCGCCTTGAAGAGGATGTCCATCGGGTCCATGTGGAGGGCCAGGCCCTCCTCGGTCAGCGCCTTGACCTCCGGCGCGTGGCCGTAGAGCGTGTGCTCGAAAAGCTCCGCCCGGATCTCTTCCTCGCGGCTCATTGCCGTCCTCCTGGGCCGTGGCGGCAGGGCTGCTGTTGCGTAGCGCCCAACAGATGCTCAGAGCCCAACAGCAGTCTACACGTCCTTATAGTGAGTTGCGCCATGAGCAACGAGCTGGACGAAGGCCGGGAGACGGGCGTCATCCGATCGGTGGATCGCGCGGTCGGCATCCTCGACCTGCTGGCGCGCGAAGGCTGGAGCACGGGCGCCGACGTCGCCCGTGGACTGCGCGTCCACCGCTCGACCGCCCTCCGGCTGCTGGCCACGCTCGACCGCCACGGCCTCGTCGAGCGCGACCCCCGGACGTCGAAATACCGGCTCGGCCGGCGGCTGGTGCAGCTCGCGAGCTCGGTGCGCGGAGAGGTGGACCTGCGCCAGGTCGCGCGCCCGGTCTGCGAGGCCCTGGCCCGAGCGCTCGGCGAAACGGTTACCCTCGACGTGCTGGACGGTGCCGAGATCGTGCCCGTCGAACAGGCCTCGGGTTCGACCTCGGTCGTGAGCGTGAGCTGGCTCGGCACGCGCTCGCCCGTGCACTGCACGGCGAGCGGCAAGGTGATCCTCGCGTTCACCTCCGAGGAGCAGCGTGCCAAGGCCCTGGAGCGCCCGCTGGAGCGGCGGACCTCTCGCACCATCGTCGAGCGCCCCGAACTGGGTGCGCAGCTGGCGCGCGCCCGCGACCAGGGCTACGCCGCGACGTTCGAGGAGCTCGAGGTGGGACTCAACGCGGTCGCTGCCCCGGTGCGCACCGCCGGCGGCGACGTCATCGCCGCGATCGACGTCAGCGGCCCGGCGCACCGCATCGACCCGGCCGCCCGGCCCGAGCTCATCCGGCGGACGGTCGAGGCCGCGGACGACCTTTCGCGGCGCCTGGGCTACCGGGCTCCGGCCATCGAGGCGGCACCCCAACCCTTAACCGGCGCCTAACAAATCTATCGCCTGCCGTCTCCCCCTCGTTCTTTGCTTTGCGGCTAGCGTCGGTGCATCATTTCCCTGCCTCACAA
>DATGEO010000147.1:0-4572 GCA_035310015.1 Candidatus Dormiibacterota bacterium
TGGAGCTGGCCGCCTGGGACAAGACCTTCGAGGTCAACGTCCGCGGCATCCTGGTCCTGACTCAGCTCGTGTACAGGGCGTGGATGCGGGAGCACGGCGGTTCGATCGTGAACATCGCCAGCACCGGCGGCCTTCGCCCCGGCCTGGGCCTCGGCGCCTACCGGATCAGCAAGGCGTCGGTCGTGTTCATGACGCGCCAGCTCGCCCGCGAGATCGGAGGCAACGTCCGCGTCAACGCGGTCGCGCCGGGCTTGATCAAGACACGGTTCGCGGAGGCGCTGTGGGCGAACGAAGAGATCCTGCAGCGAATACTCGCGCCGAACCCGATGGGCCGGATCGGCTTGGTCGAGGAGGTCGCGAACGCGGTCCTGTTCCTGGCCTCCGACGCCGCTAGCTACGTGAACGGTGAGGTGATGGTCGTCGACGGCGGGGGCGGCGAGGTCTGACCTCAGACGCTTCGAGCGCCGGCTCGGACCCGTCGCCGTTGGCCGTGATGGGCTGCCGGCTGTGGATGAAGTCCTCCAGCTCCTTCTCGTACTGGTAGGCGTGGCGGTCGGGCTGGTAGCGCAGCACGCGCCGCTGCTGGATGAAGTCGTCGAAAGCCGAGCGCGTGTCGAGCGCGGCGCGAAAGCCGAGCTCGCGCGCGGCTTTGGCGGTGGAGAGCGTGCGGCCCCAGCGCAGGAGGTCGAGCAGCTGCGGCGACAGGAAGGCGACGCCGCTCTTCTGCATGGCGAAGGCGGAGAGCTCGATGCCGATCGGCGGGATGAGCGGCAGGTGCAGCTTGCCCGCGTGGTCGAGCAGCGCGGAGAGCGGCTCGGCGCCTGACGGTCCGATGTTGTACGCGCCGCCGGGCCCGCGCTTGGTCGCCAGGACCATCGCCTCGACGCAGTCGTCGCGGTGGATCAGCTGCAGCTGCGGATCGTAGCCGGCGATGGTGGGGACCAGCTCGAGGTCGAGATACCGCGCCAGCGGCTGCGGCTCCAGAGGGTTCAGGCTGTTGCTGAACCTCAGCACGAGGATGTCGATGCTCGGGTTGCGCGCGGCGAAGTCGCGGACGTAGGACTCGACCTCGACGATGTCGCGCACGAACTGGTGGCGCGAGTTCGAGTCGAGGCGGTGGTCCTCGCGGAGGCCCGCGGGCAGGTCGAAGCGAGACCCGTATACGTGTCCGGACGACTTGAGAATGAAGCGCCGCACCGGGCTCTGGGCGCCCGCGCAGCCCGCCAGGAGGTTGAGCGTGCCGATGACGTTCATCTCGTGAGCGCGACTTGGGTCCATGTCGAACGAGTCGATGCGCGTGAGCGTGTGCACGACAGTGTCGATGCCGACCGCGCGCACGAGCTTGCCGATGAGCGAGTGGCGGATGTCGAGCTTGAGGTAGTCCGCACGGCCGAGGTCGTAGCGAGGCTCGCGGATGTCGATGCCGATGACCTCGGCGACGTCGGGATCCTCGACGAGCCGCTGCACCAGCAGCGCGCCCCACCACCTGGCCACGCCGGTGACGAGGATCCGCCGTTTCTTGGGCACGAGGATCCAGTCTAGAACCCCTCACCCTAACCCTCTCCCGCGAGCGGGAGAGGGGAGCTTCGAGCGATTAGTAGGTTCGCTTGATCACGTCGCGCTCCATGTGCGCCACCGCCTGCGTGATCGCGGACTCGAGCGGCAGCTTCGCCTGGCGCACGGCCCACTCGAGCTGTCGAAGCAGCGAGTACAGGTTCTTCATCGCCTTGATCGCGTCGCCGATGTCGACGTTGGCGGGCAGCGGGATCTGGTCCAGCGGCTCGCCGCTCGACCAGCGATAGGCGAAGTCGATGTAGTCGTGCGAAGGCTGCCGCAGGTTGGGCTCGTCGAGTTGGAGGGGGGACTCCCCCCTTGAGGCGCCAGGCCCGGCGAAGCCGGTTCCTGGCGCACCCCCCTGGTCCTTCTCCATGTCGGCGAAGCGGAAGTAGAGGGAGCGCACCAGGCGCGCGCACTGCGCGACCGCGTGCGTGGGATAGCGCCTCGGCGCGTGTTGCCGGTCGCGCCGGTCGCGCCCGCGCTCCCGGTCCTCGACCGCGAGCATCACCAGGACCGCGCACAGCTCTTCGGGCATGAGCCCCTCCAGCCAGCCGGCCCACACGGCCTCGGCGACGAGGATGGTGTTCTCCGCATACACGCGCGAGGCGAACAGGCCCTTGTCCGTGGGCTTGTTGTCGGAGAGGTAGCCGGCCTCGGTCAGGATCCGGCACAGGCGCCGGAGCTTGCGAGCGTACCCGTCCATCTGCCCGCCCGCGTCCCGCTCGCCCTGCTCCAGCTCCTTCTGGAGGGCCCGGATCTCACCGTAGCGCTGGAGGTGCTCGCCGAACCGCGGCGACCGCACGACCTTGAGCTTGCGCTGGCGCTCCAGCAGACCCTTGGCCTCGACTTCGAGGCGCTGCACGATCCTGGAGGCGCCGCCCATCGCCCGGGTCCGGCCGCGCCGGCCCCGCCGCCCTCGCCGCTCGGCGCCGGCGTCGCGGCGCAGGCGGCGCAGCTCGATGCGGATGCCGCGCCTGCGCTCCTCGAGCTTGAAGTACTGGGCGACGTCGTCGATCGAGACTTCGTGGCCATCCCACATCTGCCGGATGTCCGCGAGCCGCGCGCGAACGTTGACCAGGCGCTCCTGCGTCCGCGCGGCCGCGAACCGCTTCTGGAACTGGCCGAACGATCGCTGCATGAGGGCCTCGGCCTCGGCGAGCGTGTACACCCGCAGCAGGTTGAGGGCCATGTTGTAGCTCGGCAGGAACTTCGACTCGACGACGAGCGTCGGGCCCATCGCCACCTCGTAGATCGTCCCGACCTCGACGTCGGATTCCTTGAGGATCACGCCGTGGCCGATGACGTCGATGCCGCGCCGGCCGGCCCGGCCCATCAGCTGCGTCAGCTCGCCGGTGGTGAGATTCGAGAAGTTCACGCCGTCGAACTTCGTGAAGGAGGACACGACCACGCCACGCGCCGGCATGTTGATCCCGAGCGACAGCGTCTCCGTCGCGAACACGACCTTGATGAGCCCGCGCTGGAACAGCTCCTCGACCATCTCCTTGTGGTAGGGGAGCAGGCCGGCGTGGTGCTCGGCCATGCCGCGGCGCAGCAGCCGGGCGTCGACCATGCGCCGGAACAGCGCCTCCTCGTCTCGGTCCTTGAGGTCGGCGAGGCGCATGGCGGCGACCTCGTCGATGGCCTGCTTCTCCTCGGGCGTCGTCAGGTCGAGCTCGTGGAAGGAGCAGCGCTGCAGCGCCTCGCGGCAGCCGCGGCGCGAAAAGATGAAGTAGATCGCCGGCAGCATGTCGAGATGCCGGAGCTCGTCGATCACGTGCAGCAGGTCGTTCGACGGCAGCCTCCGGTACTGGCCGACGCGATAGGAAGCCTCTTCCTCCTGCGCACCCTTGGTCCATGTGCGCTGGTCGATGCCCCCGTCCTCTTTGAACAGCGGGAGGAAGCGGTTGTTGATCGCGAGCCACATCTTCAGCTCGACCGGACGCTGCTCGTGGAGGACCGTCTCCATCCCGCCGCGGTTCTCGGCCATCCAGTCGGCGATCTCTTTGTAGTTTCCGATCGTCGCCGAGAGGCCGACGAGCTTGATGCCGAGCGGCGCCTGGATGACGATCTCCTCCCACACCGAGCCGCGCGGGAAGTCGTCGATGTAGTGCACCTCGTCGAGCACGACGTAGCGGACGAGGTCGAGCCGAGCAGGGTCCTCGTAGATCAGGTTGCGCAGGATCTCGGTCGTCATCACGACGACCGGCGCGTCGTCGTTGATGGTGTTCTCGCCCGTGACCAGGCCGACGGTCGCCTGGCCGTACTCGCGCACGAAGTCGTGGTACTTCTGATTGCTCAGCGCTTTGAGCGGCGTCGTGTAGATGACCTTCTGCTTCTCGCGCAGCGCGCGAAAGATCGCGTACTCGGCGACGACGGTCTTGCCGCTCGAGGTCGGCGCGCTGACGAGCACGCCGCCGCGGCCGGCGTCCAGCTTCTCGATGGCCTCGCGCTGAAACGGATCGAGCTTGAACGGAAGAGTCGACTCGAAGACGTCGGCGAGGTTCTCGGTCACCTTCACAGGCGGATGAGCTCCGTCGCCACGTCCGCGACCTGCGCACCACCGGCGTGGCGCTCGACGAAAGTCAGCGCCTTGGAGAGGATCTCGTCAGCATGGCGGCCGTCGCCGCTGACGCACGTGATCGCGACCTCGGCGAGCTGCCAGCGATCGAGCTCTCCGACCTCGGCCGCTGCGACCTTCAGCTCCTGGCGCACGCGGCGCAGCAGGCCGCTCACGACCTGGCGCTTCGACTTCAGCGATCCGCTTTCGGGCAGATGCAGCACCAGCCGCATCACCCCGACGGTCAAGGGCGCAGACATCCATCAGTTAGATTAGGTCTCAATGCCGACGCGATCGCCCGAGGTCGACGAGCTTGGCCGCGAGATCGTGAAAGCGTCTTACCTCAAAGGCGATTTCGTCCTGCGCTCGGGCAGGCGCAGCAACCGGTACTTCGACAAGTTCCTCTTCGAGACCGAGCCGGCGCTGCTGCGGCGCCTGGGCAAGCACCTCGCCGAGCT
>DATGEO010000148.1:0-7728 GCA_035310015.1 Candidatus Dormiibacterota bacterium
TGCCACGTATGAAGATCCTCGTCACCGGCGCCGCCGGGTTCATCTGCGGGTATCTCGTGGCCGAGCTGCTGGAGGCCGGCCACGACGTGGTCGGCGTCGACAACTTCAGCAAGTACGGACCGGTGCGCCGCAGCTTCGACACGCACCCGCGCTACCGGCTCGTCGAGGGCGACGCCAAGGACGCAGACCTGCTGACCGAGCTTGCGGCCGGCTGCGAGCAGATCGTCGCCGGGGCGGCGATGATCGGCGGGATCTCCTATTTCCACGAGTTCGCCTATGACCTGCTCGCGGAGAACGAGCGCATCTGCGCCGCCACCTTCGACGCCGCGATCAGCGCCCACAAGCTCGGCCGCCTGCAGCGCATCACGGTGATGTCGAGCAGCATGGTATTCGAGTCGGCGAACGTGTTCCCGACTCCCGAGGGCGCGCAGATCACCAGCCCTCCGCCCCGCTCGACGTACGGTTTTCAGAAGCTGGCGGCCGAATACTTCGCGAAGGGCGCGCACGAGCAGTACGCACTTCCCTACACGATCGTCCGGCCGTTCAACTGCGTCGGCATCGGCGAGCGCAGGGCGCTGCGCGACCGCGACGTGATGAGCGGCAACGTGAAGCTCGCGATGAGCCACGTCGTTCCCGACCTCTGCCAGAAGGTGCTCAAGGGCCAGGACCCGCTGCACATCCTCGGCGACGGCAGCCAGGTGCGTCACTACACGTACGGCGGCGACCTCGCGCGCGGCATCCGCATGGCGATGGAGTCGGACCGCGCGATCAACGACGACTTCAACCTGTCGACCGCGCGCTCGACCACGGTCCGGGAGCTCGCCGAGGTGATCTGGCGCAAGGTCCACGGGCCGGAGCGGCCGCTGCGCCTCGCGTCCGATCCGCCGTACGAGCACGATGTTCAGATGCGCGTGCCCGACGTCCGCAAGGCGCAGGAGGTGCTCGGCTTCGAGGCGAGCACGTCGCTGGAAGAGATGCTCGACGAGGTCATCCCGTGGGTGAAGTCAGAGATCGAGGCCGGCCGGATCTGACGCCCACTCCCGCACCGGCGCTCTCAGTCGTCGTGCCGGTCTACAACGAGGGCGAGAACGTCGTCCCCACCCTTCGCGGAGTGGTCGAGAAGACCCACACGCGGCCGCTCGAGGTGCTCGTCGTCCACGACTTCGACGAGGACACGACGGTCCCCGTGGTGAAGCGCCTCCAAGGCGAGCATCCGGAGCTGCGCCTGCACCGAAACACGCTCGGGCGCGGCGTGCTGAACGCCATCAAATCAGGACTCGAGGCGGCGACGGCGCCGTACGTGCTCGTGACCATGGGCGACGGCTCCGACGACGCCGCGGACATCGACGCCATGTACGAGCTAGCACGCGGGGGAGCGGACGTGGTGGCGGGATCGCGCTACATGCGCGGCGGCCGCCAGGTCGGCGGGCCGCTGCTCAAGCGTTCGATGTCGCGAGCCGCGGGCCTGTCGCTCCACTGGTTCGGCGGCCTGCCCATCCACGACGCGACGAGCAACTTCCGCCTGTACTCGAAGCGCCTCCTGGACCAGGTGACGATCGAATCGACGGGCGGCTTCGAGCTCGGCATCGAGCTCACTGTCAAGGCGTACCTGCTCGGCATGCGGGTGGCCGAGGTGCCGACCACGTGGCGCGACCGCACCGCCGGCCAGAGCCGCTTCCGGCTCTGGAAGTGGCTGCCGCGCTACCTCTACTGGTACCGGCGTGGTCTCGGGGGCCGCTTCAGGCGTTAAATCTCTAACCAGCAATGTCGTTGCGCGCGGCCTCACGGCTCGTACTCGCCGCTTGCCTGGCCGCCGCGATGATCCCGGTGGCCGTGGTCACGGCCGCCCCCGATCCCTCGCCTGGGCTCGACACCATCCTCGCGGCGCCTCCGACCACGGATTTCCAGGAGATCGACCCGTCGACGCCTGGCATCCTCGAGGGAGCGTTTGACGCGACCGGCTACGCGTCAATCGGCGGTGCGCAGAACGCGAGCAAGACCATCAAGACCCTGTCCGACGACGGTTTCGTCGCCGGCTTCGGCCGGGCGTGGGTGCAGCCGGCCAGCCACCACGTGCTGGTCGAGATCGTCGTCGCCTTCACCGGCGGCAGAGGGGCGACGAGGTGGCTCGGACAGTCGCACGAGGCGGACCTCGCCGACCCCACCTACCAGCACCCGATCGCGATCGCGGGCATCGACAAGTACTACGGCGCGCGGATGTCCGACTCGACTAGCTACTTCGCGGACGCGTTCGTGTTCGTGAAAGGCAACGACGGTTTTCTGGTCAGCACGATCTCCGACGCGGACAACCTCGGCGATACCGCCGCCGCGCAGGCGCGGGTGCAGTACGACCGCGCGCCCGCGTACACGATTCCGCCGTCGGGCTGGCCCGGCACCGCGCACAGCCTGCTGTCGGTCGCGTCGTTGACCGCGCTCGCGCCCCGCCTGACCGCGGGCCTCTTGGCGGCGACCGCGGTGGTGTGGATCGCGCTCCTGTCGATGCACGTCGCGCGGCGCCGACGCGCGCGCCATCAGGACTTCGGGGTCTCGAGCGGCCTGTAGTTGCGCTTGTAGAAGTCCCAGTATTCGCCCGACTTCAGCGGCCGCCACCATGCCTGGTGGTCGCGATACCAAGTGACCGTGCGCTCGAGCCCGGTCGCGAAGTCGACCTCGGGCTTCCAGCCGAGCTGCTCGATCTTGGCGGTGTCGAGCGCGTACCGGTAGTCGTGGCCCGGGCGGTCGGCGAC
Organism: Candidatus Dormiibacterota bacterium; assembly: GCA_035310015.1. GTDB lineage: Bacteria > Chloroflexota > Dormibacteria > Dormibacterales > Dormibacteraceae > DATGEO01. Next base: position 2,748 of record DATGEO010000148.1, read on the forward strand.
GAACTGGATGAGGCTTCTCGGCTTGCCCATGATCTCGAGCACCGCATCGGCCGCGGCCAGCCCGCTGGTCTCGACCCCGGTGCCGACGTTGTAGACCTCGCCCACCGGCCCCTCGTGCAGCACGACGTCGATGGCGCGGCAGTGGTCCTCGACGAAGATGTAGTCGCGCACGGCCGAGCCGTCGTTGTAGAGCGGCAGCGGTCTGTCGTCGATGGCGTTGGTGACGAGCACGGGGATGAGCTTCTCCGGGTACTGGTTCGGCCCGTACGTGTTCGAGCCCCGCGTGATCAGGAGCGGTAGGCCGAAGCTCGCGGCGTAGGCGCGCGCGATGTGCTCGCCGCCGGCCTTGCTCGCCGAGTAAGGACTGCGAGGCTGCAGCGCATCCCTCTCGCTCGACCTTCCGGTCGCGACGTGGCCGTACACCTCGTCCGTGCTGACGAGCAGGAACACCTGATGGCCGTGGCGGCGGGCCGCGTCGCACAGGACCGCCGTGCCGCGGACGTCGGTTTCGATGAACGCGTAGGGGTCGAGCAGTGAACGATCCACGTGCGTCTCGGCGGCGAAGTTGACGATCGCGTCCACGTCCTTCGCCAGCTCGTCGACCACGGTCGCGTCGCAGATGTCGCCGCGGACGAATCGATAGCCGTGCCGCCCCTCCAGCTCCGCAAGGTTGGCGGGATTGCCGGCATAGGTGAGCTTGTCGAGGACGGTGATCTCGACCTCCGGACGCGTCCGGCTGATGAACCGCGCGAAGTTCGAACCGATGAAGCCAGCGCCTCCGGCGATGAGAAGGCGCTTCAGGCTGCGGCTCACTTGATCTCGGGGCCGGCGGTCCAGTCGTAGCCGATGGACGGATCGTCGTGCGGGATGCGGCCCTCGTCCTCGGGTGCGTAGACGTGGGTCGTGACGTACAGCAGGTGGCTCAGCGCCAGGGCGCGGCACCCGTGCGCGACGCCCGGCGGGATCTTGACGCAGGTCGCATTGCCGTCGCCCATCAGGAATTCCATCAGCGCGCCCCTGGTCGGCGAGCCCTCGCGCGTGTCGTACAGCGCGACCTTGAGCGCGCCGATGACGTACCAGTAGTCTGTCTGCTCGCGGTGTACGTGCCAGGCCTTCGCGGTGCCTGGGTACATCATCGAATGGCTCCACTGGCCGAAGTGGCCGAAGAACTCGTCCGTCTCCCGAATCACCTCGCGGAAGAAGCCACGCTCGTCGGCGTGGGTGACGAGCTGCTTGACCACGACGCCGTCGAGCTGCTGAACGCGCTTCGCCTCAGTCATCGCGGTTGGCCCCGTGCGTCCGCACGTGGTCCTGCACCGCGTAGTACGCCTGGATCGACTCGCCGGCGTCGCCCCAGAACCCGCCGAGGACGTCGTACTCCATCAGGCCCTGCTGGACGTACCAGTTGTTCACGTCCGTGATCTCCAGCTCGCCACGCGCGGATGGCTTGAGGTTCGGTATCACGTCCCACACGGTGCCGTCATAGAAGTAGACGCCGGTGACCGCGAGATCGCTTGGCGGGTCCTGCGGCTTCTCGATGATGCGCTCGATGCGCGAGTCGCCGTTCATCGCGGCGACGCCCAGATGGCCAAGGTGGCTGCGGTCTGACTCGCGCCACAGCACGACCCTCGCGCCCCTGGGCTGGTCGGCGAATGCCTCGGCGACGTGCCGGATGGAGCTGCCGAAGATGTTGTCGCCGAGCAGGACCACCGAGCGGTCGCCGCCGACGAAATGCTCGGCGAGGCCGAGCGCCTCGGCAATTCCGCCGGGACGGTCCTGGTAGGCGTAGAAGAGGCGGTCGATCCCGAACTCCTCGCCGTTGCCCAGCAGCCGCAGGAACTCGCCCGCGTGCGTGCCGCCGGTGACAAGCATCATCTCGCGCACCCCGCTCTTGACCAGGGCCTCGATGGCGTAGCTGATCATCGGGCGGTCGTAGATCGGGAGCAGGTGCTTGTTGGTGATCCGGGTGAGGGGATGCAGCCGGCTGCCGGTGCCGCCGGCAAGGATGACTCCCTTCACTCAGCGGATTCTAGTTTGGCCGGGACCCGGCTTCGGCTACGCTTCGAGCGAGATGAGCTCCACGCCTCCCGGCGCGCCGCACACCCGTTTTTCCGACGACGGCTTCTGGTGGTGGGACGGTGCGTCTTGGAAGCCCGCCGTGTCGCCCGACCGGCTGTGGCGGTGGAACGGCCAGACGTGGGTGCCCGCCCAGGCGCCGGCGCCGGCGGTGGCGGCCACTCGCGGGGGCGGTGCGGGAACCGCCGTGCTGGTCACGGTCGGCATCTTCCTCGGCGTGCTGGTGCTGGTGTCGATCCTGGTCACGGTGATCCTTTTGACGATGGGCGGCCAGATCCAGAACGTCTTCTCCAACGTGGTCGCGGCCCTCGGGTCGTAGCAGGCTAGGGGATAGGCCGAACCGAGACGTAGACCCCAATACCTTGTGGCACACTCGCACCGTGCCGAGACCGGACGCCTGGCCGCGAACCATCCTTCACGTCGACCTCGACGCCTTCTACACGTCGGTCCACCAGCGCGACGACCCCAGGCTGAAGGGTGTGCCGGTCGCGGTCGCGGGCCGCTCGCGCCGGGCGGTGGTGATGGGCGCGTCGTACGAGGCCCGCGCCTACGGCGTCCGCTCGGCGATGCCGCTGCACGAGGCGCTCGAGCTGTGTCCGCAGCTAGCGGTCGTCAACCCCGACAGCGCGCGCTACCGCGAGGCCAGCCGCCTGGTGCACCAGATCTTCCGGCGCTTCACCTCGCCCGAGCTGGTCGAAGGCATCGCGCTCGACGAGGCGTACCTCGACGTGACCGCGCGCACCCGGCACGGCACCACCACCGCCGAGGAGGTGGCGCGTCGGATCAAGTTCCAGATCCACACCGAGGTTCAGCTCACGGCCACGGTCGGAGCCGCGACCTCCAAGCTCGTGGCCAAGGTCGCGAGCGGCACGAGGAAACCCGACGGGCTGGTGCTCGTGCCGCCGGGCACGGAGGCGGACTTCCTGGCGCCGCTGCCGATTGGCGTGATCCCCGGGCTCGGGCCGAAGACCGAGGAGCGCCTCCACGCGATGGGCGTGCGCGCGGTCGGCGAGCTCGCCGGCTATGAGACGCAGCGACTGGTGCAGGCGCTCGGCGTGGGCGGCGCGGTGCTGCAGCGCCTGGCCCAGGGCCGCGACCGCTCCCCGGTGGACGGCAGCAAGCCCGCGAAGACGATCTCCGCCGAGACGACCTTCGAGAACGACGTCAGCGACCGGGGCGAGCTGGAGGTCGCGCTGCGCGACCTGACCGATCGCGTCGTCGAGCGCCTCCACTCCGAAGGCGTGCGCGCGCGGACGATCTACGTGAAGCTCAAGCTCCCGGACTTTCGCCTGGTGAGCCGCCAGGTGAGCCGGACGAGCCCGACCGACGACGTCGAGACGATCTTCCGCGCCGCGAGGTCGGCGCTCGAGAAGTCACACGTCGAGACTCGGCCTGTCCGTCTGATCGGGGTTGGCCTGTCTGGCCTCGAGCATCCGGAGCCCGACCTGCAGCTGACGCTTTTCGACTAGCGGTCCGCGGCGTCCGGTCGACCACCGGCCGCGGCAGCAGGGCCAGGACGTCGCCGACGGTGTTCAGGCCGAGCAGCTCGCGTGCTTTCGGGATCAAGGCCCGGAACACCATCGCGGTCGCGCGCGCGTCGTCGAGCGCCGCGTGCGCCGGCGTGATGTCGAGACCGAGCTCGGTCACGAGGCGGGCGAGCCCGGGCACCTGCCCCTTCGGTAGGTCGAGCACGAGACGCGCCAGCGCGGTGGTGTCGATGATCGGATGCTCCAGGGGGCTCTCGAGCCCGCGGCCGACGAGCCACGTGTCGAAGGCGTCGTGGCTGTGCTCAACGAGCACGGCGCCGTTGGCGAAGCGCAGGAACGCGCGGCGCGCGTCTTTGAACACCGGCGCGCCGATGAGCATGGAGCGGTCGATGTTGTGGCGCCGGCGCGCGTAGGGGTTGATCGGCGCCCGGCAGTCGACCAGCGTGTCGAAAAAGGAAAGCGTGCGCTCGAGCGTGAAGCGCTCGGCGCCAAGCTCGAGGACGAGGAATGGAGCATTGCCCGTGGTCTCGACGTCGAGGGCGACGAACTGCGCCTGGTCGAGCGGCGTCGACGGGTCGACGTCGGGCGCGTCGACGGCGATCTCCTCCCAGGGGACCGGCGCGGCCGCGCCACGTGGCTTGAGGTAGACCTGCTCCTGCTTCATCGCGCGACCAGGAGCGCCCGCCGCGCCCAGGCGATCTCATCGCGGGTCACGGCTCGAAGCAGGACGGCGGCGACGGCGTAGACCACAGCGCCGGCGGCGATCGGGATCAACACCGCGATGCCGTTCAGGCCGCTGAGCGGGTAGATGGCGAGGCCCATGACCAGGCCGGCCGCGAGCACCCTCCAGCTCAGCGCCACGACCGGCACTCGGCCGACGTGCCGCCTGACCAGGATCCAGCCGGCGATGCCGAGCACGAGCTCCGTCGCGACCGTGGCCCAGCTCGCGCCCTGGTAGCCGAAGAGAGGGATCAGCGTCAGGTTCAGCGCGAGGTTAGCGACGAGGCTCCACGCCGCCGCCCACGTGAAGGATGCCTGGCGATCGGACGCGTTGAGCGCCCCGATGAAGGCGTTGTTGACGAACCCAATGCCGAGCGCCAGCGCCAGCACCCGGAGGGCGGGCTCGGAGCGCGTGAAGTCGTGGCCGAGCAGCAGTGGCGTGAGCGGATGGGCCAGCACGAAGATGCCGATGGCGGTGGGACAGCCCATCAGGAACAGCGCCTTGTAGAAGCGGTTGACGGCTTCGATCATCTCCTTCGGCCGCTCGCGGTGGTACACGGCGAGCACTGGGAACACGACCGACAGAAAGGTGATGGGCACGAAGAGCAGCGACTCGATCGGCTTGTAGGCGGCGCCGTACAGCGCGGATTCGTATTCGGAGCGGATCACGTAGATGAGCGGCTGGTCGATGCGGAAAT
>DATGEO010000149.1:0-4825 GCA_035310015.1 Candidatus Dormiibacterota bacterium
ACCCCCACTCGGTGTATGATCCGCCCGACCCAACGGTTTTGGCTACCGCCCACCAAGCGCCTTGAACCTGCTCACCTCCGTGTTGGGGATGTGGTCCGCCGATGTCGGCATCGACCTCGGCACCGCCAACACGCTTGTTCACGTTCGCGGTCGCGGGATCGTGCTGAACGAGCCCTCGGTCGTGGCGGTGAGCAAGCGCACCGGCCAGGTGCTCAGCGTCGGCGCCGAGGCTCGGCGCATGCTCGGCCGCACCCCGGCGGACATCGTCGCGATGAGGCCGCTGCGCGACGGGGTGATCGCGGACTTCGACCACACCGAGCAGATGATCAAGCACTTCATCGCGCGCGCCCACAACCGCGCGCTGCACGTCAGCCACCCGCGCGTGGTGATCGGCATCCCGTCCGGCGTGACCGAGGTCGAGAAGCGCGCCGTGACCGACGCGGCGACGCTCGCGGGCGCTCGCGAAGCCCACCTCATCGAAGAGCCGATGGCCGCGGCGATCGGCGCCGGGCTCCCGATCCAGGAAGCATGCGGCTCGATGATCGTCGACATCGGTGGCGGCACCACCGAGGTCGCCGTCATCTCGCTCGGCGGCGTGGTCGCGGCGACGTCGGCCAGGGTCGGTGGCGATGAGATGGACGACGCGATCGTGCAGTACGTCCGCCGCACGATGGGCCTGCTCATCGGCGAGCGCACCGCCGAGGACATCAAGGTCGCGATGGGATCGGCGTTTCCGCTGCCCGACGAGCGCTCGTTCATCGTCCGCGGCCGCGACCTCATCACCGGTCTGCCGAAGACCGTGGAGATGACGACGGCTCACGTGCGCGAGGCGCTGTCGGGAGTGCTGGTCGACATCGTGCGCGCGGTCAAGTCGACGCTCGACGCGACGCCCTCCGAGCTGCTCGAGGACGTGATGCACCGCGGGATGGTCGCGTGCGGCGGTGGCGCGCTGCTGGCCGGCTTCGACCAGCTGCTCGCGCACGAAACCCTGATGCCCGTGCGCGTGGCCGCCGACCCGCTGACCTGCGTGGTGCGGGGCACCGGCATCGTGCTGGAGGAGATAGACACCCTGAACCGGGTGCTGCTGAGGCCGCGAAAGATGAGGGCGCTGCGCTACTAGGCGCTCAGTGATGGAGCGGAGGACTCAGTCCCGCCCCACCGGCCTCTTCCTTTTTCTATGCGCGGCGATGCTCGTGCTGGCGATGGTGAGCGAGCAGCCGTGGGCCGCCGGCGCGCGGGGTTATGCCAAAGGCTTGCTCGCGCCGCTCGAAACCGCGATGACCGCCGCGTCCGGCAGGCTCGGTGCCATCACCGCGGGCTTCGGCGACAACGCGGCGCTTCGCGCCCGCAACCAGAAGCTCGTGGACGAGAACGCGGCGCTGCGGCGGCAGATCGCCGAGCTGCAGGCCGCGGGGCAGGACAACACCGCGCTGCGCCAGGCGCTCGACCTGCAGCAGGCGTACGGGCACGCCACCGTCGCCGCCGGGGTGATCGGCCGCGGCCCGGACGGCTTCAGCCTGACCCTGGAGATCGATCGCGGCACGGCGGACGGCGTCCGGCCGGGCATGGTGGTCGCCAGCGGCGCGGGTCTCGTCGGCCGCGTGCGCGAGGCGGGGCCTCACTCCGCGATCGTGCAGACGCTCGCCGATCCACAGAGCCGCGTGAGCGGCTACCTCGTGGCGTCGGGGCTCGAGGGCACGATCTTCGGAGGACCCGGTGACCTCGAGATGCAGATCAACCCTCGGTTCGGGGCCACGCCTGCCGTGGGCGAGTGGGTGCTGACGAGCGGCGTCGGCGGCGGCTATCCCCGCGGGCTGGTGATCGCGCAGGTTGCTTCGATTTCGCGCGACGATGCCGCCACCGCCGATGGGGCGAGGCTCGCCTGGGTCAACGACCCCGCCGCGTTGACGGTCGTGCTGGTGATCACGGACTTCACGGCGTCATGACCCGGGTCGCAGCCGGGCTCGTGGTTCTGCTGGCGGCGCTCATGCAGGTCACTTGGGCCCCGCAGCTCACGGTGCTCGGAGCATTTCCAAACCTCGTGCTGGTGCTGGTCGTGGTGATTACGTGGACCAGGGGCCAGCGCGCCGGCCTGGTGTCGGCCTGCGGGGGCGGGCTCCTCCTCGACCTCACCGCGCCGGGCCCCCTGGGGGCGCACGCCCTGGCGCTGCTCGCCGCCGCGTACCTGGTCGGCTTCTGGGTTCGCAACGTCGATCCCGCACAGCTCGTACACGCGGTGATCGCGACTGCCGCATGCACGGCGGTGTACTCGCTGGTGCTCATCGGCGCCGACAACCTGCTCGACCTGCCGATGCCGCCGCTCGACGTGGCCGCGCAGCTCGCGGTCACCGCGGCCGCGTACAACGCGATCCTCGTGGTGCCGGCGCTGCTCCTCGGCCGGCGAAGGCGGGTGAGGCCGGCGTGATCGATCCCGGCCGCTGGATCGCGCTGGCGGCTTCCGCGCCCAAGCCGCGCTGGTCGGTGCGCCTGATCGCCGCCGCTTCACTGGCGATCTTCGCACTGGCGTCTCTTTCCGTGAAGCTCGCGGAGCTGCAGGTCACCGAAGGCGCAAGCCTCGCGGCGCTCGCGCGCGCCAACTCGGTGCATCGCGTCGTGCTGGAGGCCGACCGGGGCATCGTCTACGACCGCCACGGCACGGCCCTGGTTCTGAACTCGCCGGCGTGGAACGTCGAGGTCGTGCCCGAGGCGATGCCGGTCACCACGCCGGCCCGACAGGCCGAGATCGCCGAGCTCTCCAGGCTCACGGGCGTGACCCGGGACGAGCTGAGCGCCGCGATCGCGAGCGCCGACCCCTACGGCGCCGTGCGCATCGGGCCGAGCCTCACCGAAGACCAGGAGCTGGCGATCGCCGAGCGCGTGCCATCGCTGCCCGGCGTCAGCATCGCGCGCCACGGAGTACGCACCTATCTCTATCCGACGATCCTCGGCCACGTCATCGGCTACGTCGGCCCGATCGCGCCGAGCCAGGCGAAGCAGATGGAGGCGCGCGGCTACCAGCCCGATGAGCTCATCGGCAAGGTCGGCGTCGAGGCCGGCCTCGAGTCGCGGTTGCGCGGCACCGACGGTTGGGCGGACGTCGTGGTCGATGCCCGCGGCGAGGTGGTGCGCACGCTGGCGGTGCACGAGCCGGTGGCCGGCGAGTCGGTGTACCTCACCATCGACCTCCAGCTCGAGCTCGCGACCGCCTCGGCGCTGGCCGCCGGGCTGCAGCGCGATCACAAGAAGGCGGGCGCGTCGGTCGTGGTCGACCCGCGAACGGGCGAGGTGCTCGCGATGGTGAGCATCCCCGGCTACGACACGAACCTCTTCACGCACGGGATATCGCAGGCCGACTACACGAAGCTCACGACCGACCCGCTCCTGCCCCTGCTCAATCGCGCCATCGCCGGTCAGTACGCGCCCGGGTCGACTTTCAAGATGGTCACCGCGACCGCGGGCCTGCAGGAAGGAAAGATCACGCCCGACACGCTGCTCGGATGTCCCAGCTACCTCACGTTCGGCGGTTGGGTCTATCACAACTGGGCGAGCTACGACCTCGGGTACATGAACGTCGCCAAGGCGCTTGCCTTGTCATGCGACACGTTCTTCTACCAGGTCGCCGCGCGCGTCGGCGACGTGACGCTGGCGCGGTATGCGCGCGCATTCGGATTCGGACAGGCAAAGGACATCGAGATGCCGGGCGTGCAGCCCGGGCTCGTGCCCGACAGCATCTGGAAGCAGCTCGCTTGCGACGTGCCGGACCTGAACTCCGATTCGTGCCGCTGGACCATCGGCGACACGGTGACGTTCGGCATCGGGCAGTCGGCGCTGCTCACCACGCCCCTCAACCAGGCGGTCTACGTCGCGGCTCTCGCCAACGGCGGCGCCGTGCTGCAGCCGACGCTCGTGCACGAGGTGCGCGATGCCTCGGGCCGCCTGCTGCTGACGCACAAGACGGTGGTCGTCGACCACGTGCCGGTCTCGCCCTCGAACCTCGCGGCGGTGCGCGAAGGGATGCGAGAGGAGATCAACCGCCCTTACCACATGAACTACTGGTTCCGGTCCGCCGGCGTGCCGGCGGACGGCGGTGGCAAGACGGGCACGGCGCAGTGGGGAGGCAGCGGGCTCGACCTGCCCACGCACGCGTGGTTCGTGTTCTTCGCGCCCTTTGCCAGCCCCGACGTGGCGATGTCGATATTCGTCGAGCGTGGCGGGTTGTCGGAGGTCGAGGCCGCGCCCATCGGCGTGCAGATCATGAAGTTCTTCAACGACAACCGCGTGGCGATCCAGTCGTCGATCGCCGCGAGTTGATCGCGGCCCGCTCGATCTGGCGCCGGCTCGATCTGTTCCAGGCGGCCGCGGCCGCGCTCCTGGCCGTGCTCGGGATCATGACGATCTACAGCGCCGGCGCGGACTCGGCGAAGCAGTCGCTGTGGATCGTGCTCGGCGCCGGCGCCTACGTCCTCGCCGCCGCCTTCGACTACAGGCGGCTGATGCCGCCGGCGGCGGCGCTGTACGGGGGCATGGCGCTGCTGCTGCTCGCCGTCCACCTCGTCGGCCGCTCGGCTCTGGGCGCGAGGCGGTGGCTCTCGGTCGCCGGCTTTCCGCTCGAGCCGTCGGAGCTGTCCAAGCTCCTGCTGGTGGTCACGCTCGCGGCTTTTCTCGGGCGGCAGCCCTCGCTGTCCTGGCGCCGGTTCGCCGCCGTCCTCGCGCTCGCGGCGCCGCCCGCGGCGCTGATCCTCACCCAGCCCGACCTGGGGACGACGATCGTCTTCGCCGCCATCCTCGTCGGCATGCTGTTCCTGGGCGGCGCCCGCCCGGCGCA
>DATGEO010000150.1:0-3077 GCA_035310015.1 Candidatus Dormiibacterota bacterium
GCGAGCTGGATCATCACCAGCACGTTGTCGTTCGTGATGCCTTCCTGCTTGGCGGCGTACACGGCACGCGCGAACGCGTCCGGGACCGCCGCGTAGCCGGCCGCGAGGCCCGCGGCGCCCGCGCCGAAGACGAGGCCCGCGCGCAAAAAGTCACGGCGCTTGAGCTGGTTGATGCCGGCCTGGTCGCTCATTCTCTTTCCCTACTTCAGCTGGAATTCCGGAGATGCGAGGGCGACGAACCATCTCGTCTTCTCATCTGTCGCCTGGTTGAGCAGGCTTGCCGTCTGCTCGCCGACCACCCCGTCGAGGTGCTGGCGCGGCACGTCTTGCGAGGGGGGCAACGACGTCGCGTGCGCGAGCGTGTTGGTCACGAAATTCACGTGCTCGATGACGGTGTTGCTCGAGATCCACGCCTCGTTGTTCGGCCAGCCGCCGACATCGGGCGGGTCGAACAGGATCTGCCCCATGCCCGAGCCCGACTGCGCGATGAGGCGAGCCAGGCTCCCGTCGCCGAGCGCGAACGAGGCGTGGACCATCATCTCCGTCGGCGACTTGACGAGCGAGCGGTAGCTCGCCGCCGACGAGAACTCGGGGCTCGTGAACACCGAACGCATGAGCGTCTTCATGTCGTACTTGCTGCGGCGGAAGCCGTCCGCGATGCGCCTGATGAAGCTCGATGAAGGCTGCCCCGTGACGAAGTGCTGCGCGACCTTGGTGGCGATGAAGGGCGCGGTCGCGGGCTGAGCGAGGATGCGGTCGATGAGGCCCTGGGTGTCGAGCGGGCCGGTGTGGCCGAGGAACGTCACGTCGCCTGAATGGGCGCGCCGCCGGTTGAACACGCCGGTCTTCTGCGACGAGTAGACGGGAAGGTTGCGACCCGTGCCCGGAGCCGGCGCCGTGGAATCCGGCCGCGGCAGCTGCCAGCCGGTGAGCGCGAGGGCGCCCTGGCGCACGTCGTCCTCGGTGTAGTTGCCGGCACCCATCGTGAAGAGCTCCATCAGCTCGCGCGAGTAGTTCTCGTTGGGGCTGGACGCGACCGACGTCGCAAGGTCGAGGTAGCGAAGCATCGCCGGGTCGATGGTGACCTTCATCAGCATCGACCGCAGGTCGGTCATGGCCATGCGGCGCCAGGTGAGGTTCTGCCAGTACATGAAGGTGTTGTCGGCGGTCTTGCGGTAGTCGCTGGTGAAGTGACCGTGCCAGAACAGCGCCATGCGCTCGGCGAAAGGCGTCGGCGTCGACAGCATGTGGTCGATCCACCACACCTGCAGCTGGCCGACGGCGAAGCGGCCTCCCGGCGTAGAGGCGGCGTCGAGCACGGGCGGTTCCGCCGGCGGCGTTTCGAGCAGGCGGTCGACGGTGCGGTCGAACCCGTCGGACAGCGCCGACTCGAGACGGTCGGGGGTGTAGCCGAAGGTGGCGCGGCGCAGCAGCTGCATCACACGCGCCGACTCGGAGCCTAGCGGCGACACCCAGTCGGTGCCCGGCGCGGCCGAGCTCGCGGCGGTCGTGTGCTGGTTCAGGTTCTGCAGCGCGCCGCCGAGGAGGCGGATCGCGCCCACGCCTACCCCGGTGGCGACGGCCGCGGCGAGGGCCTGGCGGCGGGTGAGTCCGCGCTTCGGAGTCGCGGGCGGAAGGGCCGGCTCGTTGCCGGCCGGCAGAGGTGCGAGGGCCATGTGCCCAGTGAAGCAATGTCCGGTCTAGCCAGAATCAACCAGATGTGAAGAATTCGTAAGCACAGGCTTGGCCAGAACTCCGCTCTCCAGCGTCGACGCCGCGTGGCTCGGGATGGAAGACCCGACCAACCTGATGATGGTCACGGGCGTCATGACTCTCGACGGCAAGGTCGACATCAAACGGCTGCGCCTCGTGCTCGATCGCAGGCTGGCCCCGTTCAGCCGCTTCCACCAGCGCATCGTCCGCCCGCGCACCCGCGCCGGCGTGCCGCACTGGGAAGACGACCCGACGTTCGACGTCGACAACCACGTGACCCACATCGCGCTCGCCTCGCCGGCGGGTGACGCGGCCCTGCGCAAGCTGGTCAGCGAGCTCATGAGCGAGCCGCTCGACTTCAGCAAGCCGCTGTGGCACATGCACGTGATCGACGGCTACCGTGGCGGCTCGGTCCTCCAGAAGGCGCCAAGCGCGGGCACGAAAACCGTATTGATTGCGCGGATCCACCACTCGATCGCCGACGGCATCGCGCTGGTGCGCGTCCTGCTGTCGCTGACCGAGGAGTCGCCGGGCTGGCGCGTGCCGGCACCACCCCACCAGCACCCACCGGGCGGTTTCAGGCTGTCGCTCGACTGGCTGCCTGCCGCCGTGCGCCGCGGCGTGGCCGCGGGCCAGCAGCTCGCGTCGCGTCCCGACCGCGTTAAGGACATCGCCAGGCTCGGCGTGCACGGCGCCTACCGGCTCGGCAGGCTGGTCGTGCTTCCTCCCGACCCGGCGACCGTCTTCAAAGGCGAGCTCGGGCGGCGGAAGCGCGCGGCCTGGTCGGAACCGCTGCCCCTCGACGACTTCAAGGCCATCGGCAAGGCCTACGGCGCGACGGTCAACGATGTGCTCGTCGCCACCGCCACGGGCGCGCTCCGCCGCTACCTCGAGCGCCGTGGCGAGCGCACCGCCGGTGTCGCGGTCCGCGCCTCCGTGCCGGTCAACCTGCGTCCCGTCGACCGCGCGCACGAGCTAGGCAACGCCTTCGGCCTGGTCTTCCTCACGCTGCCGGTCGGCATCGCCGACCCGGCTCGCCGCCTGCGCGCGATCAAGCAGGAGATGGACGGTCTCAAGGCCTCGCCGGAGGCGCTGGTCGCCTTCGGCGTGCTCAGCCTCATGGGCCTGGCTCCGGTCGAGGTCGAGCAGGTCGGCCTCCGCTTCTTCGGCAGCAAGGCCACGGCCGTGCTGACCAACGTGCCCGGCCCACGGCAGCCGCTCTACATGGCGGGCCGGAAGATCGACCGGATCATGTTCTGGGTTCCCCAGTCCGGCCGCCTCGGGCTGGGGATCAGCATCATCAGCTACGCCGGCGGCGTGATGCTGGGGGTGGCGACCGACGCCCGCCTGGTTCCGGACCCGGA
>DATGEO010000151.1:0-4238 GCA_035310015.1 Candidatus Dormiibacterota bacterium
ACGCGAGGACGTCGTCGCAGCCGTGGCCATCGCCGCCGCCCTGGCCGTGTGCGCGAGGGACCGGGACTCGAAAGGGCAGATCGCCGCAACGCAAGCAGCCGCCCTTCGGCGCGCGCTGGCCGATTGCGGCGGCGCGCTCACGGGCGGAGAAGACCGGCTGCCCAATTTTGCGACGGCAACGTTCCGGCGCCGTCGCGGCGAGGATCTCCTGATGGCGCTCGACCTGGCCGGTGTCGCCGCGTCGAGCGGGTCCGCCTGCGCCTCCGGCTCGCTCGACCCGTCGCACGTGCTGCTGGCGATGGGCCTCCACCTCGACGCAGCCCTCGGCAGCCTGCGCCTGACCACGGGCTACGCCACGACCGACGAGGCCGTCGCGGCCGCGTCCCGCGTCATCGCGTCGGTGCTCGCGCCGGCCACCGCCCGTGCCTAGCATCGAAGAAGAGCTCGCGCAAAGGCTCGCGCGCGGCGAGGAGGTCGTGCTCGCAACCGTGGTCAAGGTCGACGGTCAGCCGCCTTCCCGCCCCGGCGCCAAGCTCCTGATGTCGCGGACCGCGGCGCTTGCGGGCACCCTCGGCTGCAGCGAGTTCGACGCGGCCGCCCTCGAAGACGCGGGCCGGATCGCTCGAGCCGGCACCCCGGAGCTGCGCACCTACCAGCACGACCTCGGTTCGATCGAGGCCTACCTCGAACCGCACTCGCCGGCGCCGGCGCTGGTGGTGTTCGGCGCCACCCCGGTCGCACGCTCGATCCTGGCCTGGGCGCCCGAGCTCGGCTTCCGGCCGGTGTTCGTGGAGACGCGTTCCGAGCGCCTGGCAGGCCTGGCATGGCCGGAACCGGTGACGTCGCTCGACGAGCTGGCGGCGCAGGTCGGTTCCGAGGTCTACGTCGTGCACACCGACCATGACGCCCCCGACATCGTCGAGGCTCTCGAGCAGGTCCTCGCCGTCCGGCCGCGGTTCATCGGCCTAGTGGGGAGCCGCCGGCACACCGGCCACCACCTGGACGCGCTGCGCGCCCATGGGCTTGACGAGCAGGCCCTCGAGCAGATCCAGACCCCGGTCGGACTCGACCTGGGCGGCGTCACGCCGGCCGAGATCGCGCTTTCCATTCTCGCCGGGCTGGTCGCCAGGCGCCGTGGCCGCGGCGGCGGCTGGCTCGAGCGGCGCTAGCTACAAAGACTTAACCCTGTTAAGAGCGCCGAGGCCGCTCCCGGCGCTCCAACCCGACGGCATAATCCCGCACATGCCCATCGTCCCGGGAACCAAGCTCGGTTCCTACCTGGTCCAGGACTACATCGGCGAGGGCACGATGGGCGTGGTCTACCGCTGCTACCACCCGCAGCTCGAGCGCACGGGGGCGGTCAAGGTCCTGCAGGGCCTGTCACCGGACGGCGACTCGGTCGCGCGCTTCCGGCGGGAGGCCCAGTCCATCGCCCACATGCGCCACCCGAACATCGTGAACGTCTTCGACTTCGGCGAGTACGAAGGGACGCCGTACATGATCGTGGAGTTCGTCGAGGGCGGCAGCCTGGCCGGCGTCGTCAAGAGCGGGCCGCTCGAGAAGAACGTGATGGTCGGCTACCTGCGCGGAATCGCCGGGGCCCTCGATTACGCGCACTCGCGCGGCATCGTGCACCGCGACGTCAAGCCCGCGAACGTCCTCCTCGGAGCCGACGGCGCGCCCATCCTCGCCGACTTCGGCCTGGCCAAGCTCATGGAGTCGTCATCCATCAAGTCCGTGACCGGCGTGACCACCGGCACGCCCGCGTACATGGCGCCGGAACAGGTCACCGGCAGCCACATCGGACCGCCGGCGGACCGCTACTCACTGGCGGTGATGGCGTACGAGATGCTGACGGGCTTTCTTCCGTTCGACGAAGGCGGCGTGCTCCAGGTGCTGTACGCGCAGGTGCACCGTACGCCGGACCCGCCAAGCCGGCGCACCGCGCGGCTGGGGCCGATCGTCGACGCGGTCGTGATGCGCGCCATGTCCAAGGATCCGGCTGCGCGCTGGGAATCGTGCGCGGCCTTCGTGAACGCGCTCGAGGACGCGCTCGATCGCAAGAGCGCCGTCGAGCAGACCGTCGCCTTCGCGCCGCCTGCGCCGGTCATGGCGTCGGTTCCGCGGCCCGCGTCGACGGCGGCGGCGCCGGATGCAACCGTGGCCGTGGGCGCGCCGCCAACCGCGCTGCGGGGCCCGGATCCCGCGACCGTCATGCACCCACCGCGCAACCGGCGACGGGTCCTCATGTACGCGGGAATCGTCGCGGCCTTCTTGATCCTCGTCCTCGTGTTGGGTACGGCCGCGTATTTCGTGCTCGCCGGCCCGACCACGCTGAGCGTGTCGAGGACGACGCTTTCGCCAGGCGAGGGCCTGGTCGTCACCGCGACGCACGTGCCGCGCGACCAGGCCGGCGAGCTGCAGCTGCACAGCGTCCTGCGGACCTATCCCTTCCGCGCCGACGGCAACGGGCGGGTCCGGGGCACGATCTTCCTCCCGCTCGACCTCGAGCTGGGGCAGCACCGCCTCGGCATCTGCTGGAACGGGGCCTGCCACGCCGAGGTGACGCTCAACGTCGTCGGCTCGGGCCTCGCTGAGACCAGCCCCCTCCCAGGCTCGAGCCCGTCACCGACCTCGACGCCCATCCCATCGAGCCACCCCAGCCCGAGCCCGAGCCCAAGCGCCTCCCCAACCTCGAGCTGCTCGACGCCACAGCTCCTGGTGGCGTCCATCTCGGCCAGCAAGGGATTCAACGCCACTTTCAAGTGCTTCCCGGTGGGCACCACCTGGAGCGTGACGGTGTTCGCGAAAACCATCTTGGCCACGAGCTACACGGCCTATCCCGACGGACAGGCAGGCATCACGTCGAACCCGTATTACAACCGCTCATTCGCAACCCCGACCGGCGTACTGGCAACGGAATACGCATTCGTCGAGGTGTGCCGCGTTGCGTGCTACAGATCGGCTGTGGTTCAGGTTGGTGCCTAGAGAACTTCGGCGGCGAGCAGGTCGTCGAGAGTTTCCCGACGGCGCATCACGCGCGCGTCGCCATCCTTGACCAGCAGCACCTCGGGCCGCGGCATCCCGTTGTAGTTGCTCGCCATCGCGAGGCAGTACGCGCCCGCGGCCGGCACACAGATCACATCACCGGACTCGAGCGCGGGCATCTCGATGTCGGTGATCAGGATGTCGGTGGACTCGCAGTACTTGCCCGCGATCGTGACCTTGCCGTCTGCGGCGCGATCGGGCCCTGACGCGAGGAACGCTTCGTAGCGCGCGCCGTAGAGCTTGGGCCGGATGTTGTCGCCCATGCCGCCGTCGACGGCGACGTAGCGCCGCACGCCGGGGATGTCCTTGATCGAGCCGACGGTGTAGAGCGCGACGCCGGCCGGGCCGGCGATCGAACGACCCGGCTCGACGACGAGCTGCGGCACCGCAAGGCCTCGCGCATCGCATCCCGCCGCCAGCGCGTGGCGGACGGTTTCGACGAACTGCCGCGG
Organism: Candidatus Dormiibacterota bacterium; assembly: GCA_035310015.1. Lineage (GTDB taxonomy): Bacteria > Chloroflexota > Dormibacteria > Dormibacterales > Dormibacteraceae > DATGEO01. The sequence continues at coordinate 3,501 of DATGEO010000151.1, forward strand.
CGTGGGCGGGTCGTCGTTGCTCGTGTACGCGATGCCGAGGCCGCCGCCGGCGCCGAGCTTTCGCGGCTGGAAGTCGAGCTCGTCGCGAAGCTCGACGAGCAGGTCGAGCATGATGTCCATCGCCTTCTCGTAGGCGCCGAGCGCAAAGATCTGCGACCCGATGTGCGAGTGCAGTCCGACGAGCTCCAGGCGCGGATGCTCGAGCGCGCGTCCGACCGCCTGCCGCGCCGCGCCCGACTCGATGGAGAAGCCGAACTTCGAGTCCAGCTGGCCGGTGGCGATGTGGTCATGTGTGTCCGGCTTCACGCCGGGCGAGATGCGCAGCATCACCGGCGCCCTGGTGCCGGCGGGCACGACCTGTTCGAACAGGTCGAACTCGTGGAAGCCGTCGATCACGATCGTGGCTCCCGCGCGGTGCGCCGAGCGCAGGTCGCCGAGGCTCTTGTTGTTGCCGAGGAAGTGGATGCGGTCGGTGGGAAAGCCGGACTTCAGCGCGAGGTGCAGCTCGCCTTCAGACACGACGTCGAGGCCGAGGCCCTCCTCGGCGACGATGCGAAGGAACTGCGGCGACGCGAATGCCTTCGCTGAATAGAGGACCTGGCCGGCCGCACCCATCGCCGCCACGTACTCGGCGCTGCGCTGCCGAACGGTCGCCTCGTCGTACACGTAGAGCGGCGTGCCGTGCTCGCGCGCGAGCTCGATCAGGTCGCAGCCGCCGATCTCCATGTGGCCGGCCGC
>DATGEO010000152.1:0-4956 GCA_035310015.1 Candidatus Dormiibacterota bacterium
TCGACTCGGACCTCGACCACCGGCGCGAGGTCGTACAGCGCGGAGGCGAGCAGCTCGCGCAGGCGGCTCGAGGCCTCCTCGTCCGGCGGCAGAAAGCTCGCCTGGGGGCAGAGGTGCTCGGCGTGGCGGAGCGGCATGCCGGGGGCGATCCCGAACGCGGCCGCCTCCACCGAAGCCGCGACGACGTGCTCCTCCCAGCGCCCGATCACGACCGGGGCGCCGTAGAGGTCGCGCCGCCGCGCGAGCTCCAGATGCGGAGTCAGAGCGCAGCAGACGAGCATCCGGCCTCCATCTCCACCTCGGCCGGTCGCCGTTCGACCACCTGCCGTTCGGGCGCCGGCAGCGCGGCGCCGAGCCGGTAGCGGATCTCGAGCTCCGCCTCGCCGACCGGCGGCGCGACGCGGTTCTTCGAGCAGCGCGCCAGCGTGGTCAGCCCCGCCAGCTGGCCGCGGTCCCACACCCAGCCGGTGCGCAGGAAGCCAAGCGTCAGGCTCGAGGCGTGAGCGAACGCCCGGCCGGGCGACTCGACGACCGACACGACCACCGCGCCCGAGCGGTTGGCGCCCGATTCCAGCGGCCCCAGCCAGGGCTCCGGAACCTCACCCATTAAAAGGATGAAGCCCGCGCCCGCCCGGGCCAGCGCCGCAGCGGCCTCACCGGCGGCCTCCAGGCCTGGCGGCCGGACGACCGTGAGCGCGCCGAACACCGGATCAAAAGGAAGGAGGCACCACGGGTCGAAGCCGCCTGCGGGGTCGATGACGATCGCCTGCGCGAACTCGCGCGTCGCGCTGCCGAGCAGCGCCAGCCCGAGCGTGAGCTTGCCGCACGTTCCGCTGCCGGTCAGCAGGCTGATGCGTCCCTGGGGCAGCCCGCCGATCCCGGTCAGCCGGTCGAGCGGCGTCCGGCTCGGCCAGGCCGGCGGGGGCGGCAGCGCCGCCGCCCGCGTGAGCGCCTGGCTTCCGAAGCGGACCCGAATCGCTTCGATGGCGCGGTCAAGTTGAGGTTGTGCCTCTGCCTGCATCCTTTCTCATGCCTCCGGGCTAGACGCAGGAGTGGGGGAGGCAGGGCCAAGTTTAACGAACGAATGTTCGGTCAGTCAAGACCCGGCTTCCTCATCGCGCAGCCCGGGTTCAAGGCGTGGTTCGACGTACATGGCGCCGAGCAGTGCGCGGGCCACGAGGCAGGTGCGCCCGCGGACATCCCCGAAAAGCAGAACGCCGGGGCTCCACAGAACCCCGGCGCTTCACGGACGAACTACGAAACGAGTGAAGAAGTCGTTACTTCTTCTTCGCGGCCTTCTTCTTGGCGGGAGCCGCCTTCTTGGCAGCCTTCTTCTTTGCAGCCATCATGAACACCTCCTTCTCTTTTGGGATACGGACCCGATAGGTTCCATCGGTTTGGGATCGGCTTCTCTTGGTGAGACGCGACCTACGTCCAGTCCTGCACGCACCTCCTCTGCAACCCCACGGGTTCACCGCGACGCCCCAATGACAAGGCGCTCGCGACGTTGGCGGTTGTGCGAAATGGGTAGCTCGCTCGTGTCGGGTCCATTGCCTCTGTGGTGACAACCACGAGGAGCATCGCCATACAAGTTGTCTTGATACATCGTGTGCATCGCTCACGTCAATGGGTAGCTAAGATTTTTTTTCGTGCGCTGCCCGGTGAAGTGTTTCGAATGCGGAACCTTCACGATGTCTCTCGACCTTTCGAAAGACCATCAACACATCGCCTGCGAGAAATGCGAGACGGTGTGGTGCGCGGTCTGCGTCGGTCGCATCGAAATCAAGATCTCTCCGGAGTGGCTCGCACAACAGCGCGCCGCTCACCTCAACTGATGAGGGTCGTTCTCGGACACGGCGCCTCGGGCAGCGCCGCATCGATGAAGCCCTACGTCGTGGGCTTCAAGCGCCGCGGCGTCGATGCGATGGCGGTCGACCTGCCTCGCGGCGCAGCGGAGAAGGCGGTGCCGGTGTTCATCAAGGCGTCCGGTCGAGGCCATGAGGTCATCGGCGGCGGCCAGTCGTTCGGTGGAAGGGTCGCGAGCATGGCCGCGGTCGAGGCCGGCTTCGGTGGGCTGGTCCTTTTCTCTTATCCGCTCCACCGCCCGGGCTTCACCGACCAGCTGCGCGTCGAGCACCTGCCGAGCATCCGGTGCCCGGTGCTCTTCATGAGCGGCGACCGCGACCCGTTCGCCCGCATCGACCTGCTCGAGAAGTGGGTGAAGGTGGTCCCCGACGCGCGCCTCGAGGTCTTTCCGGGCCAGAGACACGGCCTTCTCGCCGTCCTCGACCAGGCACTGGACGTCGCGACGGATTTCATCAAGTCCATCGCATGACCGTCAGCACCCACATGGTCAAGGCCAACGGGCTGCGCTTCCGCACGCTGGTCGACGGACCGCCCGAGGGCGAGCTGATGCTGCTCATGCACGGCTTTCCGGAAGGTGCGGAGTCCTGGATGCGCCAGCTCGGTGTCCTGGCCCGGGCCGGCTATCTGGCCGTCGCGCCCGACATGCGCGGCTACGGCCTGACCGACGCGCCGGAGGGAGTCGACAGCTACCGGATCGACAGCCTGGTGGCCGATGCGAAGGCCCTCATCGAGTCCTTCGGCCGCTCGTCCGCTCACATCACCGGCAGTGACTGGGGCGCGGTCGTCGCCTGGCACTTCGCCGGCGCGCACCCGGAGATGACGAAGACACTCAGCGCGCTTTCGGTCGGTCATCCCGCCGCGCTCGCGGCGGCGAGCCGCGAGGACGAGGACCAGAAGGCGCGCTCGCGCTACGTCGGCCTCTTCGTCATCCCGGGCAAGGCGGAGGAGGTGCTCGCCGCCGGCGGTTACCGGCGGCTGCGCGCGATGTACCGGCTCGGACCCAACCCCGACGCGATCCCGCGGGGGGTCGTCGAGTCGTTCACGCGCTCGATGAGCCGGCCCGGCCGCCTCACCGCCGGCCTCAACTACTACCGCGCGAACCTCCAAACGGGCGGCGCGGCCTGGGAGCGGCTCGACCGCCTGGGCTCGATCCGCGCGCCTACGCAGCTGATCTGGGGCGACCAGGATCCAGCGCTAGGCCGCCGCTCGGTCGAGGACACCGAGCGCCGCGTCGAGGGCCGCTACCGCCTGCACGTGCTCGAAGGCGCGGGGCACTGGCTCCAGTTCGAGCGTCCGGCCGAAGTAGGTCGCTGGCTGTCGGAAGCCGCAACGCTATAAGCTCTAAGCGCTGTGATCCCCCGCGCGGAGGAGGAGCGCAGGTCAACGCTGCGGCGCCTCGATGACATTCTCGAAACGCTCGAGCAGATGAACCTCCATGACCGTACCGAGCTCAGCGACAGCATCGCGGAGCGGTTGATCATGCTGGGCGTCGAGCGTCCGCACACCATTCCCATCCCGCAGCTCATCGAGCGCGTCTGGGCGATGCAGCAGCCCTACCTGATCACGATCGTCGTCGAGCGCCGGCGCCGCCGCCGGCGCCGTGTCGATCCGAGCGCGACGCCGGCGGATTCCTGACCCCGCTGGAACCGGCGGACTGGGTAGAGCTCTTCCTCGAGATCAGCGCGGACGTGCGCAAGGCGGTCATGCCCCTCGCGGGCACGGAGGCCGGGCGCAAGCAGCTGGAGATGGGCGCGGGCGGGGACCGGACGATGGAGGTCGACCGCGCCGCCGAGGACGCGGTGCTTGCGGCGCTGCAGCGCGTGGCCGATCGCGGCGAGCGGTTCTCGGTGCTCTCGGAGGAGGCCGGCCTGCGCAGCTTCGGCGCCCCGCATCCGCTCGTGGTCGTCGACCCGGTGGACGGGAGCCTGAACGCCAAGCAGGGCATCCCCTTCTTCAACGTCATGCTGGCGCTGCTCTCCGGTCCGACCATCGGCGACACCGTGGCCGGCACGGTGGTGAACCTCATCAGCGGCGAGCGGTGGACCGCGGTCAAGGGACTCGGTGCGGAGCACGACGGGAAGCCGCTCCACGCCCCCAGGTCCGCGCATGACGGGCGCTTCGAGCTCCTCGGCCTCGAGAGCTCCACGCGATCGCTCCACGCGGCCGCGCCGCTCGTGGCGCGCGCCACCAAGGTCCGCATCCTGGGCTCGATGGCGCTCTCGATGGCGCACACCGCCGCGGGAGGCCTGGACGTTTTCTGCGCGCCGGTGCCCATGCGGGTGTTCGACATGACCGCCGGGCTGCTCCTCATCACGGAGGCCGGCGGCGTCGCCACCGACCTCCAGGGCGGCTCGCTCTCCGGTCTCGAGTGCACACTGATGACGCGCACGACCCTTCTGTGCGCGCCCGATCGCGAGCTGCACCAGCTCGCCCTGCGCGCGTTCGCTTAGAGGCCCGACATGCGTGTCACGCCGCAGAACTCGATCGTCGACCAGCTGATCGCGCCGCCACCCCTCCGGCCGGTGTCGAAGCGCGCCGAACCAATACGCTAAGAGCGAATGAAGCCTCTTCACGTCGCCTTCGTCTGGCACATGCATCAGCCGTACTACAAGGACGACCTCACCAGCACCTACCTGCTGCCTTGGGTCCGCCTTCGCTCCGCCAAGGACTACTACAAGATGCCGGCGCTGCTGGACGGCTATCCCAAGCTCCGCGCCACCTTCAACCTCGTCCCGTCGCTGCTGGCCCAGATCGAGGACTACGGCAAGGAGGAATCGGTCGATCTCTTCCTCAACCTCAGCCGGCGCGCCGCCGCGGACCTCTCTGCCGAGGAGCACGATTTCCTGCTGCGCTGGATGCGCGAGTCGCCACGGGCGCTGCGCGTGCAACAGTCTCCGCGCTATCTCGAGCTCGCCTCGAGGCCCAGCGACGCCAACTTCACGGTGACCGACCTGCGCGACCTTCAGGTGTGGTTCAACCTGGCGTGGTCGGACCCGGTCTGGATGGAGACGGATCCTCGCCTGGCGGAGCTCAAGCGCAAGGACCGCAACTTCTCCGAAGGCGACAAGGGCATCCTCTTCGAGGCCCAGC
>DATGEO010000153.1:0-15649 GCA_035310015.1 Candidatus Dormiibacterota bacterium
GCTCTACGACATCCGCCACGTGTCAGAGCAGGGGCTCTCGCACCTGGCCGACAACGTGATCGTGCTGCAGTACGCGCAGGACACGGCGCACGTGACCCGAACGCTCACGGTGCTGAAGACGCGCGCCACGCGCCACGACCACGCCGTCCGCCGCTACGAGATCACGCGGGAAGGTATCTCCCTCTCCGACGCGCCGGCCTAGCCCGAGTCTTTCGCGGCGGTCTCGCCGGCTTGATCGTCCCCTCGCATCTCCGCCCACGGGCTTGGCGGCCCCGTCGAAGAGATGGCCGAGGAAGAGCATGAATCCCGCGATCGCGGCGCTGCTGTCCAACGGGTCGACCGTGGCCGCCGCCCTCAACGGCCTGCGGCCCATGCGGCGCAGGACACTAGGCGTTCGCCGGCTGCAGCACCGCCTGCGTCTGCGTGACCTGAGCGACCCGACGGCCGGAGGCGTCGGTGAGGTCGGTCTGCACGACGATGGTGGTGCGGCCGACGTGCAGAGGCCGCGACGACGCCTCGACATGGCCCTCGCGCACCGCGCGGAAGAAGTTGGTCTTCGACTCGATGGTGCTCGTGCCCGCGCCGGGTGGGACGTTGAGGAACGCGCACAGGGCGCCGAGCGAGTCGGCCAGCGATATCAGCGCGCCGCCGTGCAGCACGCCGCCGGTGGTGCAGAGGCGCTCCGACCACGCCATGCGCCCGCGCACCTGTTCAGGATTGGCCTCGATCAGCTCGATGCCCAGCTCGCGGGCGAAGGGCATGGCCTGGAGCACCTCTTCCATACGGACATAATGCCCGCGATGGCGGTCTCGCCTCTGACCCGCGCGCTCAGGATCGACCCCGGCACCAGCCTGCTCGTGCTGAACGCGCCAGGTGGCGCCGAACCTGCGGCTGGCCCTCAGCGGTTCGACGTCGTCGTGCTCTACTCGGCGAACCGCGCGGAGCTCGATGGCAACGCCGCACGTGCCATGGCCGCGCTCAAGTCCGGCGGCAACCTGTGGATGGCCTACCCCAAGCCGGGCTCGCGCGACACCGACCTGAGCCGCGACCACGGATGGGGCGCGCTCCACGGCGCGGGGCTCATCGCCGACAGGCAGGTGGAGGTCGACGCGAGCTGGAACGCGCTGCGCTTTCGTCCCGAAAAGTCGAGCGAGGCCGTCCCGGCGGCCGACATGCTGCCGGTCGGGCGGCGCGCCACCTTTGCCTACCGCGCGGTGCGCTTCTTCAGCGTGCCGGCGCTGCGCGCGGCATTCCGTTTCGAGATCCACGGCCGCGACCGCATCCCGCGTGAGGGCACGTACATCGTCATCGCCAACCACCTCGGGTGGCTCGACGCACTCACCATCGCGATGGTCTTCCCGATCGAGCCCCGAATCCACTTCCTGGCCGACCCCACCGGCATGATGCGACGCAAGCTCGAGTGGGCGCTGATTCGCGCCACGGGCGGCATCGTGCCGGTGAGCCGCGAGCGAGGCGGCAACGAGAAGCTGTTCGCGCAGGCGAACAAGTGCCTCGGTCTCGGAGGCGCGCTCGCTCTGTTCCCGGAGGGCGACTTCGGGCCGCGCGAAGGCTCGCTCCTGCCTTTCAAGCGCGGGTTCGCGCACTTCGCCGTCGAGGCGAACGTGCCGGTCGTGCCGGTCGGCATGTCGGGTCCCAAGGACGTGTGGCTGGGCAAGCGCATCCGCGTGTTCATCGGCGAGCCGATACCGCCGGCGGGAAAGACCGTCGACGAGATGCACGACCTCGGCGAGAAGGCGGTTGCGGCGCTGCTGCCCGAGTACGTCGAGCCGGGCGGCGCTAAGCTACTGCGGCGCTGGCTGACGGGACTGTTCTGAGTACGCCCGCGCGACCTGCGCGGCGATGCGCGCGTTGTTGACGACGAGCTCGACGTTGAGGTCGAGCGAGCGGCCGCCGGACAGCTCCGCGACCTTGGCGAGCAGCCGCGGTGTGACGTCGCCGCCGCTGACGCCGCCGGCCTCGGTCAGTGCCTGCTCGACGAGCCTCTCGGCGTCCGGCAGCTCGTCGGGCGGCGGGATCGCGACGACGATGCCCGACGACTGGGTCGACCACGCCAGCGCCAGCACCCGCGCGGCCGCCTCGACGCCGTCGACCCGCGCGCTCACGCGTGAACCGGTACGGCGCGTGTAGAAACCCGGCAGCTCGTCGGTGCCGAATCCGAGCACCGGCACCTGGAGGCTTTCCAGCCGCTCCATCGTGAGCGGGAGGTCCAGGATGATCTTCGGCCCCGCGCAGAAGACCGCCACGGGCGTGAAGGCGAGCTCGACCAGGTCCGCCGACTGGTCCTCGGGATGACCGCGATGAACACCGCCGATCCCTCCCGTGGCCATGAAGCGGATGCCCGCCATGCCGGCGATGCGCATCGTGGCGGCCACCGTCGTCGCGCCCACCCCGCCGGCGGCGAGCGCCGGACCGAGGTCGCGGGAGCTGACCTTGCGCGAGTCGCGGGCGATGCGCTCGAGGTCCTCCCTGGTGAGGCCTATCCGGAGCGCGCCGTCGAGCACCGCGACCGTCGCGGGCACGCCGCCCTGGTCGCGGATCGCGGCTTCGCACTCGAGCGCGGCGCGGAGGCTGTGGGGCGCGGGGAGGCCCTGGCCGACGATCGACGTCTCGAGCGCCACCACCGGCCGGCCGGCGGCCAGGGCTGCTTCGACCTCGGCGGAGACCTGGAGCGGTGACCTCATGGCCGCGCGGGCCGGGCGCCGGCACGGCTGACCGCGTCCGCCGACACCTCGACCGCCCTTTCCGCCGCCTCCACGTCACCCGCGCCGTGCATCACCGCGGCGCAGAAAGCGGCGGCGAAGGCGTCGCCGGCGCCCGTCGGATCGACGACCTCGACCGGTGGCGCGACGATGCGGCGGGGTCCGACCTGCGCGCCCGCCGGCCCGAGCTTCACCACCGCGTGGGTCGCGAGCTCTTCCATCGGCGCGCCCAGTGTTTCCGCCTCCGGCATGGTCGCGAACAGGAACTCCGGGCGCATGCGCTCGAGCTCGCCCACCATGCGAGCGGGGCCGAACTCGAGCAGTCCGGCGACGGATGACAGGTCGACAGCCAGCTTGCCGCCGCGGTTGCGGACCTCCTCGACCGCCCTGTGCGCCGCCTCATGGATCGGCTCGCGAAACAGTGAGTAGCCGGGCACGTGCAGCAGGTCCACGCCGTCGAACCACTCGCCGTGCAGCTCCTCCGCGCGCAGTCCGGTGCTGGCGCCGCGCATGGTGGCCATCGTGCGGTCGGACTCCGGCCCGATCAGCACCGCGATCACGCCGGTCGGCTCGGCCGACCTGAGCGCAAAGACCTCCACGCCGCCGGCTTCGAGATCGGCGACGAGCTGCCGCCCAGTGGCATCGTCGCCCACCCTGCAGACCAGGCGTGCCCGTTCGCCCAGCGAGGCCGCCCAGGCGCAGAAGTTCGCGGCCTGACCGCCGCCGCCGACGGTGATGGCCGACGGCGTGTCGTCGTCCGGCTGGAGCCGCCGCTCGGGGACGATCGTGACGTCGAGCACGAGGTCCCCGATCGACAGCATCATCGGGTTCGGCTCAGGGCGTCATGACATCGCCGGCACCCGCGGCAGCTGCTCGGTCGCGGCGTCGATCCGCGACTGCGACAGCTCGACATCCTCCAGCTTGCCGGCGAAGTAGGCGTCGTAGGCGGCCATGTCGAAGTGACCGTGGCCGGAGAGCCCGAAGAGGATCACGCGCTTCTCGCCCGCCTCCCGCGCCGCGGCCGCCTCCTGGGCCACGGCGCGAATCGCGTGCGCCGACTCGGGCGCGGGCAGGAAGCCTTCAGTGCGCGCGAAGCGCACGGCCTCCGCGAAGCATTCGTTCTGCTTGTACGCGCGGGGCTCGACGATCCGGTGGTCGACCAGCATGCACAGCGACGGCGCGTCGCCGTGGTAGCGCAGGCCGCCGGCGTGGATGCGGTCGGGCACGAAGCTGTGGCCGAGCGTGAACATCTTCACGACCGGGCCCATGCCGACCGCGTCGCCGAAGTCGTAGGCGAGCACGCCGCGCGTCAGCGTCGGGCACGCCGCCGGCTCGGCGGCGATGAAGCGCGTTCCCGGCCGCTTGCCCTTGAGCCTGTCGCCGATGAACGGATACGTCAGGCCGGCAAAGTTCGAGCCGCCGCCGACGCAGGCGATGACGACGTCGGGATACTCGCCCGCCATCTCCATCTGCTTCTGCGCCTCCAGCCCGATGACCGTCTGATGCAGCAGCACGTGGTTGACGACCGACCCGAGCGAGTACTTGGCGTCGTCGTGAGTGGCCGCGTCCTCGACGGCCTCGGAGATCGCGATGCCGAGGCTTCCGGGGGAGTCGGGGTCGTCGGCGAGGATCCCGCGGCCCGCGTTGGTGAGGTTCGACGGCGAGGCGTGAACCGTCGCACCCCAGGTCTCCATCATCGCCCGGCGGTAGGGCTTCTGCTCGTAGGAGACCTTGACCATGTACACGGTCACGTCGAGGTTGAACAGGGAACCCGCGAACGCGAGCGCGCTGCCCCACTGGCCGGCGCCGGTCTCGGTGGTCAGGCGCTTCACGCCCTCCTTCGAGTTGTAGTAGGCCTGCGGCACCGCGGTGTTGGGCTTGTGCGATCCGGCGGGCGATCCGCCCTCGTACTTGAAGTAGATGTGCGCGGGCGTGTCGAGCGCCTTCTCCAGCCGCTCGGCGCGGTACATCGGGCTCGGCCTCCAGATCTTGTAGACCTCGCGGACCTGTTCCGGTATCTCGATCCACGGGTCCGCCGAAACCTCCTGGGCGATGATCGCCTGGGGGAAGATGGGCGCCAGGTCGGCCGGGCCCATCGGCTGCAGAGTGGCGGGGTGGAGGTAGGGCGCGGGCGGCTCCGGGAGGTCGGGCACGATGTTGTACCAGCGCTCGGGGATGTCGGACTCGCTCAGCAGGTACTTCTTGGGCACTCTCTTCTCATCTCCTCTCGGCTACGGACTTCCGGCGGACCCAAAAAGGGTACCCGAACGTTCGAGTGCCGGCTCTCGGACAGTCCGGCCGCCGAGAGCGCATTCGAGTGCCGGCTCCCGGACGGAAATTCGGCGAACTAGTGTCCGTTCAGAGTCGTCGATATCATGGATCTCGCGTTGCAGGTGAACCGGCCGGGCAGACCCCTAGACGGCATCCGGGTGCTGGCCTTCGAGGTCCAGGTGGCTGGGCCCTACTGCTCGATGATGCTCGCCGACCAGGGCGCGAGCGTGATCAAGGTCGAGCGGCCCGAAGGCGGCGACACGGCCCGCGGGGCCGCGCCCATGGTCAAGAACGACAAGGGCGAAGCCCAGAGCGGCTACTTCCTCCGCTTCAACCGCAACAAGCGTGGTGTGACGCTCAACCTCAAGTCAGACGTCGGCCGCAGGTTATTCGCGGAGCTGGCCGAGAAGTCGGACGTGGTCGTCGAGAACTTCAGGCCCGGGCTCCTCGATGAGATGGGCATCGGCTACAAGGCGCTGTCGGAGCGCAACCCGGGACTGGTCTACGTCTGCATCTCGGGCTTCGGCAGCATGGAGGGCTACCTCAGTCCCTACAGCAAGCGGCCTGCGTACGACATCGTCGCCCAGGCCATGAGCGGGCTGATGAACACCAACGGGCAGGCGGACGGCCCTCCGACCTGGCTGGGCGTCGCCCTGGGCGACATCGTTTCGGGAATGAACGCGGCCTACGCGGTGATGCTCGCCCTGTACCAGCGCACCAAGACGGGGCGCGGGCAGTACATCGACATCTCGATGTACGACAGCATGATCGGCCTCGCCGAGCGCTCGATCACCGCCTATTCGCTCACCGGACAGGTGCTGGAGCGCGGACGCGAGCGCTTCATGGCGCCGTGGGGCCCGTTCGAGTGCCAGGACGGCTACGTAGGCATCATCGTCGCGACCGAGGGCGACTGGGCGAAGTTCTGCGCGGCCATCGGACGCACCGACCTGGTCGGCCGCGAGGGCGCGACCTCAGGCCCGGCGCGCGCCGCCAGCATGACGGGCTGGCTGGGCGAGATCATCAACGGCTGGTTCCGCGAGCAGACCAAGGCGGGGGCGTGCGAGAAGCTTCTCGCCGCGGGCCTGCCCGTCGGCCCGGTGCAGACCGCACAGGAGGTCTTCGACGACGCGCACGTCGCGGCCCGGCGGCTGATGATCGACGTGCCCGACCCGATCCTCGGCTCGGTCAAGCTCGTCGGCCCGGTGCCGAAGCTCTCCGGCGACGCGGAGCCGGTCGCTTGCCCGGCGCCGCGGCTCGGGGAGCACAACGAGGAAGTGCTGGTCGAGGTCTTGGGTTACAGCAAGGAGGACGTCGTCCGGTTCAAGGCCGAGGGCGCGATTTAGGCCGTTGAGGAGATTCCCATGAGCAACCAGGAAGTGGCGGTCATCAGCGGCGTGCGCAGCCCGTTCGGCAGGTTCGGGGGCGCGCTGAAGGACTTCACGCTCCCGACGCTCGGCGGCCTGGTCTTCGCGGAGGCCATCCGCAGGGCAGGCATCGAGCCGGCGGACGTCGAAGAGGTCGCCACCGGCGTCAACCTGCCCGGCGCCGACCGCTCGATCGCGCGCCAGGTGCTCATCGAGGCCGGCGTCCCGACGAACCGCGTCGCCTACACGGTCGACCGCGCGTGCTGCTCGTCGCTCGCGGCTGTGAACATGGCCTCGCGCTCGATCCGCCTGGGCGAGGCCGAAATCGCGCTCGCGGGCGGCACGGAGAACATGAGCAAGGTGCCGTACTTCCTCACCGACTTCCGGTGGGGGCACCGCCTCGGCGACGTCAACCTCAAAGACCAGCTGGTCATCGCCGACCCGATGACCGGCAAGCCCCGCGCGGTCCAGGCCGGCGACGAGGCGCTCGAGTACGGCGTGTCGCGAGAGGAGCAGGACCGCTGGGCGCTGCAGAGCCACGAGCGCTACTTCAAAGCCAAGGCCGCGTGCCATTTCAAGGACGAGGTCATGGCCATCGAGGTGCCGCAGGAGCGCGGCGAGCCGATCCAGTTCACGGAGGACGAATCCCCGCGCGCCGACGTGTCGCTCGAGAAGCTGGCGAAGCTGCCCACCGTGTACGGGAGCCCAACGGTGACGGCCGGCAATGCGCCCGGGCTCAACACGGGCAGCTCGGCGCTCGTCCTGATGTCGCCAGAGGAGGCGAGGCGCCGGGGCAAGAAGCCGCTCGCCACGCTGATGGCCTGGGCCATGGCCTCGGGCCACCCCGACAAGCTGGCGTCGATCCCCGCGGAGTCCGCCCGCCTGTCGCTGGAGAAGGCGGGGCTCACGATCAACGACATGGACCTGATCGAGATCAACGAGGCGTTCGCGGCGATGCCGCTCGTGTCGACGCTGATCATGGGCGGCCGCGACCCCAAGAAGACGGAGGCGATTCGCGCCAGGACCAACGTGAACGGCGGCGCCATCGCGATCGGACACCCCACCGGGGCGACCGGCGCGCGCCTGATCATGACCCTCGTTTACGAGCTGCGCCGGCGGCGCGAGGCCTCAGGCGAGTCGCGGCCGTTCTACGGAATAGCGACCATCTGCGGCGGCATCGGCGAGGGCGAGGCCGTCATCGTCAAGGTCGACGGCTAGAGATCACCGAAACGCGCGTCTTGCACAAGACGTGCGCAACGCCACGGGTTGAAGCGCACGTTCTGCACAGAACGTGCGGAATCGAGGTCTAGATCACAGTGTCCGGCTCATAGGAGCCGAACACTCCGCGCAGCGTCTCACTGATCTCGCCGACCGTCGCATAGGCGCGCACGGCATCGATGGTGGGCGGCACGATCGACGCGTCGGAACGCGCGGCCTCCGCGAGCCGTTCGAGGGCCTTCTTCACCGCCGAGCCGTCGCGCTCGCGTCGCAGACGTGCGAGTCCCTCGACCTGCGCACTTTCGATCGCGGGATCGATCTCGAACGGCTCCGGCCCTGAGCCGTCCTCGACGGCGTACGCGTTGACGCCGATCACCTTGCGCTTGCCGGTTTCGATCTCCTGCTGGACGCGGTACGCCGACTCCGCGATCTGGGACTTGAACCAGCCCGACTCGATGCAGGCGAGAGCGCCGCCGAGCTCTTCGACCTTGTCGAGCTCAGCCAGGACCCGGCGCTCGATCTCGGCGGTCAGCGCCTCGATTGCGTAGGCGCCCCCCAGAGGGTCTACCACGTTCGTGATCCCGGTTTCCTCCAGGATCACCTGCTGGGTGCGCAGCGCCAGGGTCGCGGCCGACTCGGTGGGCAGGCCGAGCGTCTCGTCGTAAGCGGACGTGTGCAGCGTCTGCACGCCTCCGAGCACCGCCGCCAGCGCGTTGACGGTGACGCGGGCGACGTTGACGAGCGGCTGCTGCGCGGTGAGATTGGAGCCCGCGGAGAAGGCGAAGATCCGGAGCGCGCGGCTGTCGGGATTCTGCGCGCCGAACCGGCCGGCCATGATCCCGTCCCACACCTTGCGCGCCGCGCGATATTTCGCCACCTCCTCGAGCAGCTCCATGTCGGCGGCCAGGAACGTGAACAGCGACGGCGCGAAGTCGTCCACCGACAGACCTTTCGCGACCGCGGCGTCGCAGTAAGCGATTCCGTTCGCGAACGTGAACGCGAGCTCCTGCACCGCATTCGCGCCGGCCTCGCGCATGTGATATCCGCTCATCGACAGCGGCGTCCAGTTCGGCAGGTGGCGTGCGCAGTATTCGATGACGTCGGCGACGATTCGCAGGCCCGCGCGTGGCGGGTAGATCTGCGTTCCGCGCGCGATGTACTCCTTCAGCACGTCGTTCTGGATGAGGATCCGCACCGAGTTCGGATCGGTGCCCTTCTTCTCCGAGAGCGCGACGTTCAGCGCGAGCCACAGGTGCCCGATCGAGTTGGCCGTCGTGCGGATCTGCCGGATCTTGTCGAGCGGAATGCCGTCGAACAGCACCTCCATGTCGGCCAGTGAGTTGATGGCTACGCCGACGCGTCCGACCTCACCTCGCGAGAGCGGGTGGTCCGAATCGAGCCCGAGCTGTGTCGGCAGGTCGAGCGCGACCGAGAAGCCGGTCTGTCCCTGCCGGAGCAGCTCCTTGAAACGGGCGTTGGTCTGCTCGGCCGAGCCGAAGCCCGCGTACTGACCCATGATCCACGGGCGGTCGCGATACATCAGCGGAGTGATGCCGCGGACGTAGGGAGGACGGCCCGGCGGCCCTGGTTCCGTTCCGCCCGCGGCCGCCATCTCGGCGGAGCCGTAGACCGGTTGGAGCGGGATCCCGGACCGGGTTTCGCTCATCGTCCGATGCTACGCAGAAACATCCCGTGCAGGCTTTCGGCTCGCCGACCGGCGCAGCGATGAGGCGGCGCCGAACAGCATCAGCTCGTTGTTGCTGACGGTCACGAAGCGCACGCCCTGGGCCGACCAGAACTGCGCGGCCTTCGCGTCCGGCACCCAGATGCCGACCGCCGCGCCGCGCTCGCCGGTGCGTGTGACGATCTCTGTGATCGCCTCGCGGACCGTGGGATGGTCGAACTGGCCCGGCAGCCCAAGCGACGTCGACAGGTCGTACGGGCCGATGAAGATCACGTCCACGCCCTCGACGTCGAGGATGCTGCCCAGGTCGGACGTCGCGAGCCGAGCCTCAACCTGCAGCACCACCAGGGGTCGCGGCGCGTCCGGCTTCGTCAGCGATGTGAAGGGCGTGGCCGAGTAGTGCAGCTGCCGCGTCGACGGCGACGACCCGCGCGTCCCATGCGGCGGGAAGCGCGTCAGCCTCGTCGCCTCCCTGGCAGAGGCGGCCGACGAAACGCCGGGTGTGACGATGCCCGCTGCGCCGAGGTCGAGCGCCTTGCCCACCTGTTCGGGCGCGACGAGCGGAACGCGCACCACGGGCGCGGCGCCGGACGCCTCGGCCGCGCGGATGAGGTGGGGCAGGCCTTCGGCGCCATACGGACCGTGCTCCAGGTCGAGGATCACGAAATCCCAGCCCGCCCAGCCGAGGATCTCGACCACCTCCGGGCTCGGCGTCTGGACCCAAGTCCCGTACACGGTCCGGCCGCCGGCGAGCGCCTGCCGCAGGCGCTCCGGAGTCATGGCCCCGGGTTCATGCGGGCGGCGAGACGTTGAGGAGGATCTTGATCACGCCCGCGACGCAGACGCGCCCGTGCTGGTTGCGAATCTCGAAGTCGAGGTCGCACAGCCCGCGGTCCTCTCCTCGCGGCGTGAGCCTGGCGACCTGCGAGCGGTACGTGATGGTGTCGCCCAGGTGCACGGGGTGCACGAAGCGAATGCGCTCGAACCCGTACAGCGCGACCACCGCGGTGCCTGAGATCGGAGCCATGCCGGTCATCATCGAGACCAGCAGCAGGCCGTGCGCGATGCGTCCGCCGAACGGTCCCTCCGCGGCAAAAGCCGCATCGTTGTGGATGGGATTCCAGTCGCCGCTGACGGCGCTGAAGAGCGCCACGTCCGTCTCCGTCACCGTGCGGCCGCGCGTCCCCGTGAACTGGTCTCCGACGGCCAGTTGATCAAAGTACTTCTCGAGCAATGTCGTCCTCTGCCAGACGGCCGCCGGTGTTCCCGAATCATAGTCGCGGCGGCGGCGATTCTCGCGCTGACTATTTGGCTAAACGAACGCTCGTTTGTCAATACAATGCTTGGGATGCGCTTCTCCGGCCAGACCGCCGTGGTGACCGGAGCCGGCCGGGGCATGGGCCGTGCCGTCGCCCTCGGGCTCGCGAAAGAAGGCGCGCAGGTCGTCGTTGCCGAGCTGGACCAGCCGTTCGCGGACCAGGTGGTGGCCGAGATCGAGGCAGCGGGCGGCCGCGCCCTGGCGGTAACGGTCGACATCGCCGGCGTGGACGCCGTTCGCTCGCTCTTCAAGCAGAGCGTCGACGCCTTCGGCACGGTCGACATCCTGGTCAACAACGCGGGCATCGGCATCGCCAAACCGCTGGTCGAGTACACGGAAGCGGACTGGAACCGGCAGCTCGACGTGAACCTCAAGGGCATGTTCTTCGCCACCCAGGAGGCGGCGAGGCTGATGATCCCCAAGCGCCGGGGCAAGATCGTCAACTTCGCCTCGACGGCCGCTTTCGTTTCCTCCTCGACGCCGGAGACGGCGTATGACATCAGCAAGGGCGGAGTGCGGCAGCTCACCATCTCGGTGGCCGCGGAGCTCGCGCCGCACAACATCAACGTCAATGCGGTCGCGCCGGGGACGATCATGACGGAGCTCACGCTCAAGGTGCTGGACACTGAGGAGAAGATGGCGCGCGCGTCAGCGAAGATCCCGCTCGGCCGGCTCGGCAAGCCCGAGGACATGGTGGGACCGGTGCTGTTCCTCTGCTCGAGCGACGCCGACTACGTCACCGGCCAAGTGCTCGTGGTCGACGGCGGGTGGTTGCTGTTCTGATCGCGGCGGAGAGGATTCCCGGCAGGGGGCTGCTCGGTCTCAAGTCACGCGTGTGGCTGATGACGCTCGGCCACCTCGTGATCGACTCGAACCCGGCGCTGCTGTTTGCGCTTCTCCCGCTTTTCGTCATGCGCCTGCACATCAACTTCACGCTCGCGGGGACGCTCACGACCGTGCTGCTGATGACGTCGAGCGTGACGCAGCCGCTGTTCGGATACCTGCAGGACCGCTTCCCACTGGCGCCGCTGTCCGCGCTGGGGCTCCTGATCGCCGGCCTGGCGATGGGCCTGACCGGTTTCGCCAGCACTTACCCTGTGATGCTGGCGCTCATGGTCATCGCCGGGCTCGGCGTGGCCGCCTTCCACCCGCAAGCCGTGACGCAGGCCGCGCGTGCGTCCGGGAACCGGCCCGGCTGGGGAGTCGCGATCTTCTTCAGCGGCGGCTCGACCGGCACCGCCCTGATGTCGCTCGCGATCGTGCCCGCGGCCATGCTCTTCGGGCCGAACGCCACGCTGATCACGGTGGTCCCAGCAGTGATCGCGGCGTCGCTGTTCGGCCGCGCCTACCGCAGCTGGCTGCGCGTCGACCCGCGGCCGGACGGCATGACCACCGCCGCGTCGCTGCGTCCCGTCGCGCTGCCGCTGTCGATGCTGCTCGTGGTCTCGATCCTCCGCTCCGCGGTGTTGACCGCGTACCTCACTTTCCTGCCCACGCTCGTGGTGCTGCGCACGGGCAGCCTGAGCCTCGGCGCGCTCGCCCTGGCCGCATTCCTCTTCTCCGGCACGCTCGGCGCACTCATCGGCGGGGTCATCGCCAACCGGGTCGGCGGCGGGCCGGTGGTGATCACGTCGCTGACGGGCGCGCTCGCGGCGCTGATCATCGCGCCGTGGCTGCCGGGGGAGGTGCTCGTGCCGTGGATGGTTGTCGCCGGCATCCTCCTGTTCGCGTCTGAGGCGCAGGTGACCGCGCTCGCGCAGCGCCTGCTGCCCGCGTTCGTCGGCATCGCCTCGAGCTTGATGATGGGCGTCGGCCTCGGTCTCGGCAATGTCGGGGGCGTGCTCGCGGGCGTGCTCGCCGACAGCCGCGGCCTCCAGTTCGCGCTCACGGTCACGACCCTGCTGATCGTCGGCGCCATCGCCGCGAGCGCCGTCTACCTGGCGGCCATGCGCCGCACCCTGATGCGGCCCGCACCGGTGCGCGCATGAAGTTCGGGGTCGGCATGTACAGCGCGCAAAAGCCGGAGGGCTCGGGCCGTTCTTTCAGGGACCTGTACGCGGACATGCTCCGCCAGGCCCGCCTCGCGGAAGAGGTCGGCCTCGACTCCTTCTGGATCGCCGAGCATCACTTCGCCGAGGACGGCTACGCGCCCGCGATCCTGCCCGTCTGCGCGGCGGTGCTCGCGTCGACGAAGCGGCTCGTCGCCGGCACCGCTGTCGCGATCGCGTCCTTCTATCACCCGATCCGGCTGGCGGAGGACGCGATCGCGCTCGACCTGCTCAGCGGAGGCCGGTTCATGCTCGGCCTCGGCACCGCCTACCGGCCCGAGGAGTTCGCCGGCTTCGGCGTCGATCCCGCGACCGACGAGGCGCGCCTGGACGAGACGGTGGAGATCCTCGAGAAGGCATTCACCGGCATGCCGTTCTCCCACCGCGGCAAGCACTACCACGTGCCCTCGTTGACGGTCACGCCGCCGCCGTTCACCGAGGGCGGTCCACCGATGATCCTCGCCGGCGACGGCATCATCGACCGCGACGCCATGCGCGCGGCCCAGCGCGGCAAGGCCTACATGATCGACCCGGCGCTGCCGCTCGACGAGGTGAAGCGTCTGGTCGACCTGTACGACGGCGCCTCCACCGTGCAGCCGCAGCCGGAGCTTCCCCTGTTCAACTACGGGTTCGTAAGCGACGACGCGGATCCGTGGGAGCAGATGCGCGACGGTTTCACGTACCTGCGCCAGACCTATGACCGATGGGCGGGCCGCGAGGTGCGTGCGGTCGAACGCGAGAACCACCGCCTTATCCTCGGCACGCGCGACCAGGTCGCCGCCGAGGTCCTCGAGTACCGCCGCCAGTTCGGCGACCGGCTGCATTTCATCATGCGGCTCGACTACCCGGGGCAGGACCCTGCCGTGTCCGACGCGGGTGTGCGCGCGTTTGGCGACGTGGCCAAGATCGTGCGCATGCGCCTCGGACAGAAATGAGCGTCCGCGTGATCGAGACGATCGACACGCACACCCTCGGCGAGCCGACCCGCATCGTCTTAAACGGGTTCCCGCGGCTTGCAGGCCGTTCGCTGGCCGAGCGCTCGCGCGACCTGCTGCGCCGCCATGACGCGTACCGCCGCGCCCTGATGCTCGAGCCGCGCGGGCACGCGATGATGTTCGGCGCGGTGGTGGTGCCACCGGTGACAAGAGGCGCCGGCGTGGGCCTCGTGTTCATGGACGGCGGCGGCGCGGTGCACATGTGCCTGCACGGCACGATGGGGGCGGTGACGGCGCTGATCGAGACCGGCAGGTTGAAGGCCGGCCGCGACGGGGCGGTGCTGGTCGACACGCCTGCGGGAGCGGTGCGCGTTCGCGTGCACAGGATCGCGGGCCGGGTCACCGCGGTGGACCTCGAAGGCGTGCCCGCCCGCAGCGTGGCGACCGGTCTGTGCGCCCGTGTCGGCGATCGCGACGTTGCGTACGACCTTGCGGACGCGGGCAACCTCATCGCGATCGTCAGCGGCGAAGCGCTGGGATTGAAGGTGACCGCGCATAGCTTCAGCGTCCTGCGCGATGCCGGCGTCGAGCTCAAGCGGCGGGCGCAGGTCTCGCGGCCGGATGTAGTGTCGGCCCTGATCTACTCCAAGCTAGCGCCCGGTCGCTACCGCGACCTGGTCGTGTTTCGCGATTTCTCGGTCGACCGCTCGCCCTGCGGGTCGTGCTTCGCCGCGCTGATGGCGCACCTCCACGCGACACGCAAGCTGCGCGCCGGCGAATGGGTCGAGTGCGAGAACCTGCTCGGTCTGGCCTTTCGCGGCCGTCTGATCGAACGCGGCGGCGAGCTCATACCCGAGCTTTCGGGATCAGCCTTCATCACCGGTGAGCATCGCTTCCACATCGACTCGCGCGATCCTCTGCGCGAAGGTTTTCAGCTGGCATGAGAGAACGGATGCGCGTCGGTGTCGTGCTGCCGACCTACCGCCGCCTGGCGAACCCCGCGAACATCAGGCGCGCCGCCGAGCTGAGCGAGTCGCTCGGCTTCGATTCGGTGTGGGTGACCGATCATGTGGTGGTGCCCACGGCGAGCGTCGAGGCTTTCGGCCCGACATTCTTCGAGGCCGTGTCGACGATGGCCTACGTCGCGGGCATAACCACCCGCGTGCTGATCGGCGCCGCGATCCTCATCGTCCCGTACCGCCATCCTCTGCTGCTGGCCAAGATGCTGGCTTCGACGGACCAGCTTTCGGGCGGCCGCGTCATCGTCGGCGCCGGCCTCGGCTGGCTCGAGGCCGAGTCCGAGCTCATGGGTGTGCCGCACAAGCGCCGCGCCCGAATCGCCGACGAGGCCCTCGCCGTCATGCGCGAGTGCTGGGAGAGCGAGATGCCGGAGTTCTCGGGCGAGACATACAAGGTGTCCGGGCTGCATTTCTCGCCGCGGCCGCATGGCGGGCGGCGCTTGCCGGTGCTGATCGGCGGTTGTTCAGCGGCGGCTTTTCGCCGGGCGGCGCGCCTCGGCGACGGGTGGATCGGCGACGACCTGACGTTCGAAGAGCTCGAAGCATCCCTGGCCGCGCTCCGCAAGGAGCTGGCGGACGGCGGACGCAGGATCGACGACGTGGAGATCGCCATGCGCACCGGGCTGCAGATCGCCGAGGATGCAGGAGACGTGACGGAGTCGCCGTCGGAGAAGGGCTGGAAGACCGAGCAGCTCACGAGCGGTGGCCGGACCCCGTTCCGTGGATTGCGTGACCAGGTCGTGGCAGACTTCAGGCGCGCCGCCGAGCTCGGCGTGAACCACCTCGTGTTCGAGTTCCCTGTTTCGCGCGGAGAGGAGTCGATGTACCTGTTCGAGACGCTCAGGACGATCCGCGAGGAATCCGGTGTCTGAGGTTCGCCCCATACGCGCGAGGACATGTGGGACGTCGACCCACGCAACGTCTTCGACGTGGTCCAGGCCTCGCTTGCAATGCTCTCCAGCGGCTCGGCCATCGCGCCGGTTCGCACCCAGATCGGCCTGGGCGAGGGCTCGGACGTGTACCTCATCTCCGGTGCGCTGCCCGAGTTCGACATCCTGACCGTGAAGGTCAT
>DATGEO010000154.1:0-18384 GCA_035310015.1 Candidatus Dormiibacterota bacterium
GGTCCAGGCCTCGCTTGCAATGCTCTCCAGCGGCTCGGCCATCGCGCCGGTTCGCACCCAGATCGGCCTGGGCGAGGGCTCGGACGTGTACCTCATCTCCGGTGCGCTGCCCGAGTTCGACATCCTGACCGTGAAGGTCATCAACGTTCGCGCGCGGAACCCCGAGCAGGGCCTGCCCCGCTTGCAGGGCTCGCTCGACGCGTTCCAGCTGTCCACCGGGCGCCCGCTGGCCGCCATCGACGCGCAGGCCGCCACCGAGGCGCGCACCTCGGCGGCGAGCGCGGTTTCGGCGCGCCTCCTCGCGCGGGCCGACGCCGACGTGCTCACCGTCTTCGGCACGGGCCCGCAGGCGGCCGCGCACATCCGCGCCCTGACCGCCGAGTGGGAGTTCCGTGAGATCCGCGTGGTGGGCCGCACGCTCGAAGCGGCGGAGCGCCTGGCGGCGGAGTTTCCCGACACCCGAGCGGTCGAGGTGGCTGAGGCGCTCAAAGGCGCCGGCGTGGTCGTGACCGCGACGAGCTCGAGCGAGCCGCTGTTTCAGGCTTCGGACATCGAGCCCGGCACGCACCTGGCCCTGGTCGGCAGCGGCAGCGCCAGCGCGGCGGAGGTGTCGCCGGAGCTGGTCGCGCGCGCGGCGGCCGTCTTCGCCGACCACCGGGCGTCGGTCCTCGAGGAGTCGGGCGAGATCGTGCAGGCGATCAAGGCAGGAGTGATCAACCGTGACAGGGTGCACGAGCTCGGCGAGCTGATCAACGGCAAGGCCGAGGGAAGGCGCTCCGACGCCGACATCACGATCTACAAGTCGGTCGGCAACGGGACGCAGGACGCGGCGCTCGCGGCGCTGCTGCTCGGGCGCTTCGTCACCAGCTCCTGAACTTGCGCCTCGGCATCGGCATCTTCGGCATGCAGTCGGTGCCACAGCGCCCCGACCCTCACGTCAAGCTCTATCGCGACCTGCTCGACGACGCCGCGCTGGCGGAGTCGCTGGGTTTCGACTCCATCTGGCTGTCGGAGCACCACTTCTGGTTCGACGGCTACTGCCCGGCCGACCTCGTGGCCGCGGGCGCTGTCCTCGGCCATACGTCACGCATCGGCGTCGGCACGGCGGTGATGCTGCTGCCGATGCACCCGGTCGACAAGGTGGGGGCGGAGGCAGCCATGCTGAGCCGGCTCGGCGAAGGCCGGCTCACGCTCGGCGTGGCCCTGGGCTACCGCGAGCCCGAGTTCGACGGCTTCGGCCTTCGGCGCAAGGACCGCGCCAGGTTGATGGACGCGCTGCTGCCGCGACTGGCCGAGACGTGCGCCGCCGCGCAGCCCGTGGTGCCGGTCTACGTCGGCGTCGCGTCGGCTGTCGCTGCGCAGCGCGCAGGGCGACTTGGCCTACCCCTGTTCGCCGACTCGACGATGAATCACGCCGAGCTGCGTGAGATGCTCGCCGCCTATGAAGCCGCGCGCGAGGCCGCCGGCCTGCCCCCGCCACCGGTCCACGCTCTGCAGCGCGATGTGTTCGTCACCGACGACCCGGACCGCGACTGGGCGATGCTCTTCCCCGAGCTTCGCTACATGCGCCGTCAGTACGGCAGCTGGTCGTCCCCGCAGGCCACCGGTGAGACCGCGACCGCCTACCGCGAGCGCCTCGATGCCGACATCGACGCCAAGCTGAAGAACCTGATATTCGGGTCGGCCGGCGAGGTCGGGGCCAAGCTGCGCGAGTTCGAGGCTCTGGGCTTCGGCCTGATCGTCTGCCGCAGCCAATTCGGCAACCTTCCGCGCGCGGGCCTGCGGCGCGCAATCGAGGGGTTGGGGAGGCTCGCCGGATGAAGCTGGGCGCCGGGCCGCTGGCCCTGGGCTCGCCGTCCGACCTGCGCGCGCTGGCGCAGGCTGCCGTCGAGGCTTCATTCGACTGCCTATGGCTGGACGGACCGCCCGCGGCCGCGGCGATGGTGGCGCAGTGGGTGCCGGTCCGGGTGGGCGCGGTGGTCGACATCGGGATTCATCACCCTCTGCACATTGCGGAGGACATCGCCGTCGCCGACCTCACCTGTGGAGGCCGCCTCGAAGTGCTGCTTCGGCCGGCGCACGAGGACCCGGGCGTAGTCAAGGAGCACATGCAGGTGCTGGCGGCCGCGCTTTCGGGGGCGCACATCCAGTGGGAGGGCCTTCACCTCCGGGTGCCCGCGCGCCTTGCCGACAACGGTCAGGTCCCGCAGCGCCTGGCCCTCAACCCACGCCCGATGCAGCCGGCCGTACCCGCCTGGGTGCTGGACGCGGAGCGCGCGAGCTTTGCCTCCGCCCGTAGGTGGTCGGCCGGCATGAGCATAGGCAGGCGTTCGCACCTTCCCGAGCTCGTGCTCTGCCCGGCGAGAGTGGAAGCATCGGAGCTGCTGGAGGCCGCGGGGGAGGAACCCGCCTACTTCGTCATCGCCGCGGACAGTCCAGCAGAGGCGCGGGCTGCGGGCCGCCGCCTCGCGGGTCCGCTGCGTATGCCGGAATTTCCGGACTGGGCCCGTTCTGTCTAACGAACGCTCGTACGTCTGCGCGACAGGCCTGTGCTATCGTTTTCCGCGATGACGCCCACCCCGGATGTCGTCCTCTACACCCTCAACAACGGCACGACCGATCCGACTTGACAGGAGTGCTGCAGGGTGAGGGAGTTTCTCTCACAGAACTCGGTGCCCTTCGAGGATCGCAACATCGCGAAGGAGCCGCACTGGCGCAAGGACCTGGTCGAGCTGACGGGCGAGGTCGTGGTGCCGGTGCTGGTCGTCGGGGGTAGGCAGGTGGTCGGGCTCGACGAGCCGCGTATGGCCGAGGCGATCGGCCTGCACGGCTTCAAGTCGGATCCCAACCGCGACGGGCTCGCCGCGCCGCCCGAGCTCGCTTCGCTCGCGGACGGCCAGACCGATTCGGTCGAAGGCCGGCTCGTGCATTTCGTGCGCCGCCTGCAGCGGGAGATGGAGTTCAACGCCGCGAAAGACGAGGCTCCGTATCGCGACGGCCAGCACGACGGCATGCGGTTCGCGCGCGACGCGATCCTCCGCATCCTCAACGGCACGTACGAGCCCGAGAAGATGGTCATCGAGCGCGACTCGTGAAGCGCGCGGCCGAAGCCGCTTCAATTGAGCCGGCAGGCACATCGTCCGTGGAATTTCCGATCGCTCGCTACCTCGACGAGGACGGTGAGCTCGTAGGCGAGGAGCAGCCGGTCAGCGACGAGCTCGCGCTCGAGGGCTACACCGTGATGCTCAAGGGCCGCCGCTTCGACGAGCGCTCGGTGAGCCTCCAGCGCCAGGGCCGCATGGTGACGCTCGCACCCGGCATCGGCCAGGAGGCCGCGACCGTCGGCGCGGCGATGGCGCTGGACCGGAAGACGGACTGGTTCGTGCCCCAGTACCGCGAGCTCGCGGGCCAGCTGTGGCATGGCTACCCGCTGCGCCTCGCCTTCCTCTGGCACATGGGCCACCCGATCGCGTTCGAGGTGCCCAACGGCCTCAAGATGCTGCCTTTCCAGGCCGCCATCGCCGGCCAGCTGCCGCAGGCGGCGGGGCTGGCATGGGGGCTGAAGCTGAAGGCAAACCCCGGCGTCGTGCTCGCGGTTTTCGGAGACGGCGGCACGTCGCAGGGCGACTTTCACGAGTCCATGAACCTGGCGGGCGTGATGCGCGCGCCGATCGTCTTTCTCTGCCAGAACAACGGCTGGGCGATCTCAACCACCGTCGAGCGGCAGACCGCGTCCGAGACCCTCGCGCAGAAGGCGATCGCGTACGGTTTTCCGGGCGTGCGCGTCGACGGCAACGACCTGTTCGCGATGTATGCGGTCGTCCGCGACGCGGTCGAGCGCGCGCGGGCCGGCGAAGGTCCGACTTTCGTCGAGGCCATCACCTACAGGCTCGGGCTGCACACCACCGCCGACGACCCGACTCGCTACGAGCCGAAGGAGATGCACGACCTGTGGATCAACCGCGACCCGCTGCTGCGCATGCAGCGCTACCTCAAGTCGAAAGGCGTCGTCGACGACGCGCGCCTCGAGCGCATCGAGCAGGACGTGCGCGAGGAGCTCCGCGTGGCATGGGAGGAGGCGCAGAAGGAGCCCGCGCCGGATCCCATCCGCTTCTTCGGCGCGGTGCACGCGCGTCCGTCCGAGCGCCTGCAGCGTCAGCTCGCGCACATGAATAAGGACGGCGATGCCTGAGCTCACCATCGTCGAGGCGGTGAACCAGGCGCTGGCGCTGGAGATGGCACGCGACGACCGCATGCTCGTCTTCGGCGAGGACGTGGGCAAGACGGGTGGCGTGTTCCGCGCCACTGACGGCCTGTACGAGAGGTACGGGGACAAGCGGGTCATCGACACGCCGCTCTCCGAGGGAGTGATCGCCGGCGCGGCGATCGGGCTCGCGATCGCGGGCTGGGTGCCGGTGGCCGAGATCCAGTTCCTGGGCTTCGCCCACAACGGTTTCAACCAGGTCGTGGACCAGCTGGCGCGGGTGCGCTACCGCTCGGCCGGAAGCCTTTCCGCGCAGGTCACGATCCGCGCGCCGTACGGCGCGGGGGTGCGCGCGCCGGAGCTGCACTCGGACGCTTTCGAGGCCCACTTCGCGCATGCGCCAGGCCTGAAGGTGGCCGCGCCGTCGACCCCGCACGACGTGAAGGGCATGCTGCTGGCCGCGATCCGCGATCCCGATCCGGTCCTCTTCCTCGAGCCGCTGCGAGGCTACCGCCAGGTGCGCGGCGACGTTCCGGACGGCGACTACACGGTGGAGCTGGGCACGGCGCGGATCGCGCGCTCGGGCACGGACGTCACGGTCGTCGCCTGGAGCGCGGCGGTGCAGGTGGCGCTGCAGGCGGCTGAAGACGCGCAGGCCCAGGGCGTTTCGGTGGAGGTGATCGACCTGCGCAGCCTGGTGCCCATCGACGTCGCCACCCTTGCCGATTCGGTGACCCGCACCGGCCGCGCCGTGGTCGTGCAGGAGGCGCCGCTGACCGCCGGCTTCGGCGCGGAGGTGGTGGCGACCATTCAGGAGGAGGCGTTCTTCTCGCTCCAGGCGCCGATCCGCCGCGTGGCCGCGCCCGACGTGCCGTATCCCGTGCAGCTGCTCGAGGAGGCGTACGCGCCGAATGCCGAGCGGGTCCTGGAAGCGATTCTCGCCACCACGCGGGATTAGATCCGTAGATGTCGAGATATGAGTTTCGCCTGCCCGACATCGGCGAGGGGCTCGCCGAGGCCGAGGTCGGGAAGTGGCTCGTCAAGGTCGGCGACCAGGTCGTGGAAGATCAGCCGGTGGTCGAGATGATGACCGACAAGGCCGCGGTCGAGATCCCCGCTCCCGGCGCCGGCGTGGTGGTCGAGCAGCGAGTGGAGGAGGGCGCGGTCGTGAAGATCGGCGCCGTGCTCTACGTGCTGGAGACCGAGGCGCGAATCGGCGCGGCGGCAGGGCGCGTCGACGAACGGCCGGGCGCGGAGGCGCCCGTGGCGGCGGCCGCGCAGCCGGAGGCCAGAGTCCTCGCGCCGCCTGCGGTGCGCAAGCTCGCGCGCGAGCTGGGCGTGGACCTGATGCACGTTCGCGGCTCGGGCCCCGGCGGCCGGATCAGCGCCGAGGACGTGAAGCAGCACGCCGCCGCGCCCGCTGTGGCGCCGGCCCCCGGTGCGCCCGGCCCGCCCGGTGAGCGCGTCGCGCTTCGCGGCGTGCGCCGGCGCATGGCCGAGACCATGGCCGACTCGTCGCGCACCATCGCCCACGTCACCGGCTTTCACGAGCTCGACGCCGGCGAGTTTCAAAAGGCTTACCGCCGCCTGCGCACCGAAGCGGAGAGCGCCGGCAGGCGCTTTCCATTTGACACCCTGCTGGTGCGCGCGGTCGCGCTCGCCCTCGCCCGCCACCCTATCTTCAACGCCTCCCTTGACGTCGACCGCATGGAGATCGTCGTGCACCCGCGCGCGAACATCGGCGTTGCGACCGCGACGCCCGACGGCCTGATCGTTCCGGTCGTCGCCGACGCGGGCGCGCTGTCCATGGACAAGCTTGCCGCCGAGGTCGACCGGATCTCGGCCGCCGCGCGCGAAGGCCGTGCCTCGGTCTCGGACCTGCGCGGCGGAACGTTCACGATCTCCAACACCGGCGCCTGGCGCGGCGCGCACGGCACGTCGCTGATCCGCCCGCCCGAGGTCGCGCTCGTCGCGTTCGGCAGAATCGAGGACAGAGCGGTCGTGCGCGACGGCCAGGTCGTCGTGCGTCCGATGATGCCGATGTCGGTCACCTTCGACCATCGGGTGATCGACGGCGAGCAGGGCCTCACGTTCGCGCTCACGCTGCGCGAGCTGATCGAAAACCCCGAGCACCTTCTCTAGCCGTGGTTGCCGGCGATCAGAGTGATCCGGCCGACGTACTGATCATCGGCGCCGGGCCTGGCGGCTACGTCGCCGCGCTGCGCGCCGCGCAGCTCGGCCGGGCGGTGACGCTCGTCGAGTCGCGGCGCGTCGGCGGAACATGCCTCAACGAGGGCTGCATCCCCAGCAAGCACCTTGCCCGCTTCGCGGCGATCAAGGCGGAGGCCCAGAGCTTCGGCGCGAGCGGCATGCCGCCGTTTTCGGGCCTGCCGGACATGGCCGCCTTCCAGCGCGCCCGCGCGGGCGCGGTGTCGACGCTGGTCAGCGGCGTGGAATCACTGCTGAGGGCGGCCCGGGTCGACGTCGTCCGCGGCCAAGCTCGTTTCGTCGGCCGCACGAGGGTCGTCGTCCAGACCGGCGAGGAGCAGGTGCGCTTCTTCGACTTCAAGGACGTGGTCATCGCCACCGGATCGGAACCCATTCCTTGGACGGAGGCGCCTTTCGACGGCGAGCGGGTTGTGGATGCCAGCCGCGCCCTCGAGTTTGACCGCGTTCCGGAATCGCTGCTCGTGATTGGAGACGACTACATCGCCGTCGAGAGCGCTGTGGCGTGGGCACGCCTCGGCAGCCGCGTCACGCTGGCGGCGCCCGAGGATCGACTGCTGCCTGAGCTCGATGTGGATATCTCAGCGGCGGCTCTCCGCGGCGCCAAGCAGACCGGAATCGATGTGCTTTTGAACACGTATCCGAGGGATGGCGGAGATCACGAGCGCGTCGTGGTCTCGATGGGGCGTCGCGCACGTTTCGAGGATCTCGACCTGGCCGCCGCGGGAATCCGCAAGCCATCGCTCGCCTTCGAGGCCGATGCGCAGATGCGGCTCGACCGGCACGTGTTCGCGATCGGCGACGTAACTCGTGGATACGGGCTCGCTCACACCGCGATGATGCAGGGGCGTGTCGCCGGCGACGTTCTCGGGGGCAAGAACGCCGCCTTCGATTCGCGAGCTGTACCGATTGCAGTTTTCGCCGAGCCGGAAATGGCGACAGTCGGGGCCAGCGACGGCGCGATCGGACGTTTTCCCCTCGCCGCGCTCGGCCGCGCGTTGATCGAGGCGAAGGCAACGTCAGGTTTCGCCAAGCTCGTCTTTGATGGCGAGGGCGGTCCGCTTGTCGGCGCGCACCTGGCGGGCCCACGATCGACGGAGCTGATCGCCGAGATGGCGCTCGCGATCGAGATGGGAGCGACCGCGGAGGACCTGGCACTGACCGTGCACGCGCATCCGACGTTCGCCGAGGCCTTGATGGAGGCCGCCGAGGTCAGCCTCGGCCGGCCGATTCACGTCCGCAAGCCGAAAGCGTGATCACACGCGTCTTCATCGCCGCGCGGAGGCTGGACATGACCCCGGAGCAGTGCCTCGACCACTGGCGCGGGCGCCACGCGGCCATCGGCGCCCGGCTGCCGCGCGTGCGTGCGTACGTCCAGAACCACGGCTTGCTCGACGGCGGCCGGTTCCTCCTCCCGTATCCCGGGTTCGACATCATGCCTGAGCTCGATTGGGACGACCTCGCCGCGATGGACGCGGCGATCGATTCGCCCGCACACGAGCGGGACTCGGTCGACGACGAGGCCAACTTCATCGACACGTCGCGCACCGGCCTGGCCGTGACCACGCGGCACGTGATGGTGCAGGGCACGCCGCGGCCCGACGCGGTGAAGCTGATCAACTTCATGCGCCGCGCGCCGGCGGTCTCGGAGGAGGCGTTCCACTCCGCGCTGCTGCGGCCGTACTCCACCGCCGTCGCCGAGTCGAAGCCGCTGCGGCACGAGCTGCTGATCACCATCCCCGACCGGCCGAACCGCCCGCCGTTTTCGGCGGAGGCCATCGACCTCCACTGGTTTGCATCCGCGCACGACGCGATGGCGTGGACCGTCTCCGAGGCCGCGGGCCGCGCGGACTGGCAGCTGGCCGGGCTTCGCCTTGGCACCGAACGCTTCATCGCCCGGCCGCACAAGATCGTCTGAGCGCCGCCGAATGAAGTTCGGGGTCGGTGACTTCAGCGGCCAGCGCCCGCCCGGGTCGCCGGTCACGCATCAGCGGCTGTACGCCGAGCTCCTGGAGCATGCGGAGCGCATCGAATCGGCCGGCCTCGACTCGATGTGGGTCTCTGAGCACCACTTCGCCGCGGACGGATACATGCCTGCCGTGCTGCCGATCGTGTCGGCGCTGCTGGCGCGCACGCGCCGGATCACCGTCGCCACCGACCGCCTCGCCGCCTCGCTCCATGACCCGGTGCGCCTGGCCGAGGACGCGATCGCACTGGACCTGCTGAGCGGCGGGCGGTTCGTTCTCGGCCTGTCGCTCTGCTATCGCGACGAAGAGTTCCACGGCCTGGGCGTCGACCGGGCGAGCGACGAGGTGACGCTGGAAGCCGCCGCGCGGCAGCTGCGCGACGCATTTGCCGGGCGGCCCATTCGCGGCGCGCGAGTGACGCCGCCGCCCGCGACGCCCGGCGGTCCACAGCTCATGATCGCCGCCGACGGCGAGGGAGGCGCGGAGCGCGCGGCGCGACTGGCAGGCATGATGATGGTCGATCCCACCGAGCCCTGGGCGGTCGTCGACTCTGCCGTCGAGAGGTACGACGCCGCCCGAGGCGATCGCGAGGGCGCGCTCGTGCTCTTCACGTACGGCGGCCTTTCGGAGCGAGGTAAAGAAGCGGCCTGGGCCGAGGTCGCGGACGGCTTTCGCTACATGCGCCACAACTACGACCGGTGGATGGGGAAGCCGGAGACCGAGGTCCTGCCGCCGAAGCACTACAGGCTGCTTCTCGGCACACCCGCCGAGGTCGCGGAGCGGGCCGGCGAATATCGGAAGCGCTATGGCGAGCGCGTGCATCTCGTGCTGCGCTGCAGCTATCCGGGGATGCCCGCCGAGGCGGTCAACCGGCAGCTGGCTCTTTGGGGAGAGGCGGCCGACAGTACCCGATCCTGAGTTCAAATGGCGGCTCGGCGGGCCTCAAGGACGAACTAGTGCCCGTTCGTTTCATTCTTGACACGGCATTCGATCTGACTATCCTTAGCGGCATCCTGCTATCCCAGATGCGCCCATACAAGGGAGGGTTCGTTTATGCCTGAGGACGAAGCAAGCAGCAACGGAGTGGGCGCGTCCGGCGTGTCCCTCACGTCTCGACGCTCACTGCTCAAGTGGGGCGGTTCGGCCGCTCTCGGCGTGGGCGCATACGCCCTGGCCGCGTGTTCGTCATCGACCGCGCCGGGCACTAATGGTCAGGCCGCGGGCGAGACCTCTGTCCTCGACAAGTGGCTTTCGACGAAGACCGCAAAGCTCGGCGTCGACCTGACGTTCCCGCCGATCCAGTTCAAAGACTCCAGCGGCAACCCGACGGGTTACCAGATGGAGCTGACGATCGCGATGATGCAGGACCTGGGCGTGACACCGCAGTGGGTCGAGATCCCCTTCGGCCAGCTCTTCGCGGGTCTCGTCGCGGGCAAGTTCGACATGATGGGCATCTCGGCGACGATCCTGCCCAGCCGCGCGCTCAAGGGATTGTTCGCGAGCTTTCCCGTCTTCTACGAATCGATCGTCGTCCTCTTGAAGCCGGGCTCGACCATCACCGACCAGTCTCAGCTGAACAAGTCGGGCGTCAAGATCGCGATCCTGCAGGGAAGCTCGCAGGAGTTCAGCAGCAAGGCGCTGTTCCCCAACGCGACGTTCTCGCCGTTCGCCGCCCTCGCCGACTCGGTGAACGAGGTGGCCACCGGCCGCGCCGACGCCGTCGTACTGTCCGAGTTCGACGTCGACGACTCCAAGAAGGCGCACCCCGACCTGCAGATCCTGGCCGGGCCGCCGCTGTGGGTCGACGCCAACACCTACCTCATGCCTCTTGGCGACTACAAGCTGCAGGCGTGGGTGAACAACTGGCTTCGCTACAACGCGACGCACCAGCGCATGGTCACGGGCTGGACGAAGTGGCTCGGCCCGGGCCTGCAGAAGTACCACCTGACCACGTATGGCGTGGGTCCCGGATCGGAACCCGAGCTCGTCAAGGTCTGATCGACACCAGGCGGGGGTGGCCGGCTTGAGTGCGCCGGTCGCCCCCGCCGCTTTCTCGCCATGGCGATGATCTTTCTCGACGCCCAGTACACGCTCGACTGGTCGGTCGTCACCGACCGCTGGCGCCAGTTCGCCGAAGGCGCCTGGGTCGACGTATGGGTGGCGGTCCTCGGCTTCGGCTTCGCATGCCTGCTCGGGCTCGCCAACGCCATCCTGCGGACGTCGGGCGTGAACCTGTTCAGCATCCCGTCGTTCCTGTACGTGCAGCTGATGCGCGGCGTGCCGCTGTACGTGATGATCCTGTGGATCTACTTCGGCGTCGCCAACGTTCTCGGCATCAACTTCACCTCCTTCCAGGCCATGGTCATCGCGCTCGCGCTGACCGGTTCCGGCTACACGACCGAGATCTTCAGGGCCGGTCTGAACGCGATCGACAAAGGTCAGATGGAGGCGGCGCGCTCGATAGGGCTGAACCGCCTGCTCACGTACCGGCACGTGATCCTGCCCCAGGCATTCCGGATCGTCGTGCCTCCGCTCGGCAACACCTTCATCGGCCTGCTGAAGGGCGCGACGCTGATGTCTGTGATCGCGGTCCCGGACATGGTGTTCCTCGCGAACGAGCTGAACGTCACCCTGTTCACCCCGTTCGAGGTGTTCACCGCCGTCGCGGTGATCCTCGTCGTGCTGGTGCTCTTCTTTTCCGCGCTCGTCTATCTCCTCGAGCGCCGGCTGCAGATCGCCACATGAGACTGCTGCTGACGTACACGTTCGACTGGAGCGTGATCGGAAAGTCGATCCAATTCTTCGAGCGCGGAATCACCGTGACTCTTCGCATCACCGTCTTCTCGCTCGTCTTCTCACTCGTCCTCGGTCTCATCGTCGCGCTCGTGCGCATGACCCCCGGCCCCGTCGGGCTCATCGGTTTTGCGTACGTCCAGGTCTTTCGCGCCCTCTCGCTGTACGTCTACATCCTCTTCATCTACTTCGGCGTGGCTGCTCTGTTCGGCCTCAACCTGGATCCCTTGACCGCGGGCATCGTCTCGCTGACGCTGCTCAACAGCGCCTACATGGCCGAGATCTATCGCGCCGCCATCCAGGCCATCGATCCAGGACAGCATGAGGCGGCACGAAGCCTCGGCCTCGGCCACATCAGCACGTTCGCGAACGTGGTCTTTCCCCAGGCATGGCGCATCGCGCTGCCGTCGCTCGTCAACCAGTTCACCGACATCATCAAGGACTCGTCGGTGGTCGCCCTCATCGGAGTCGGCGACCTCATGTACGAGAGCATCGAGCGAGTGAGCTTCTACCAGCGGCCGTTCGAGTTCTACACCGCCGACGCGGCCATCTACCTCACGATGGTCGTGATCGTGGCCCAGCTCGCATCGCGGCTCGAGCACCATCTGCGCAGGCACCTCAGATGATCGCCGCCGCCCCGGCCGGAGAGCTGCTCGAGAAAGACCCGCTCGGCGCCGAGATGGTGATGATCTCGCTCGAGGCGTGGCCGCAGCTTCCGAACCTCGTGTCCGACTACCTCGGGCCGTACGAATGGCTGGCCGGTTCGCGATCGCACACCGCCGACCTGGGCGAGCTGCTGAAGCGCGCTCACGCGCTCGCGGGCCTGGCCGAGCGCGGCGGCGACGCTTACCTGGCCGCGCAGGCGCGGGCGATCGCCACGCAGATCGAGGTGCACGATGATCCGAGGCGCTACGGGTATCTCGAGCTGGTGGAGCGCCTGCTCGCGTGCAGCTTCGTTCCACCGGATCCCGAAGAGGTCGTCGGCCTCGAGCAGGAGGTCGCGGCGCTGGCCAAGCACCTCGGCTCAACCGGCGTCGACCCGGTGATGACGTGGGAGGTGTCCGGGCTAATCTCGGGCGAAGCCAAGTGGGACGCCGCTCTTTCCGCCTACCGCGCTGGGAGGCGCTGGGCGCTGGAGCGATTTCCGGTCAAGTTCGTCGAGGACCTCGAGATCGCCCGTTTCGACGGCCCGCTGGCCTCTCTGCACCTGACGTGGCGCGAACCCGACCGCCTCGTGTTCGAGGTCAACGTCAATGTGCCGCGGACGCGCGGGACGATCGCGTATGAGGTCGCGCACAACATCTATCCGGGCGATTACCTGCACATGGCGATCCTCACCCAGCACACCTACGCGGTCGAGGGCCGCGCGGCCGCGTGCGTCAAGCTGAAGAACGCCCCGGAGAACGTCATCGCCGAGGGCATCGAGGAGGTCGCGCCTTTCCGGCTGCATCCGGAGCACGGCCCGGAGGAAGAGCTCGCGTGGAAGCTCGAGTGGCTGCGCCGCGCCGCCTGCCTGATGGCCGCGGTCCGGCTGCGGGGAGCCGGCGAGTCGCGCGAGGAGGTGCTGCACCAGCTGCAGCGGTCCGGCCACATGACGCCTGAGCGCGCCAACCAGGAGCTCGACCGCATCGAGCACCCGCTGTGGGGCACCTACGTCTACACCTACTGGCTCGGCCGGCACCTCGTCGCGGAGGCGGACCGGCGGGCCGGGTCCTCGGCGCGGGGAGCCGCCTACCTGGGCTGGCTGTACGGCGGCCTCCACGTGCCCGAATCGTTCGCCGCGGAGTCGGCGCGCGTGCTGGCGGCGGCTACGCCCCGCTAGCGCGTTCTCGGCGCAGGAGGTCCTTCAGCAGGTCGACCTCGCCGAGGTGCCGGTGCAGGTGGGTGACCGCCACCGACGTGAGAAAGATCCACACCGGCAGCCCGCCCCTGTCCGCGACCGCGTCGTCGTGCTCCGGGCCGCTGTCCATCTCGGCTTTGAACCCGGCGGTCTGATACTCCGGGTGTGGCGCGTCGTGGGCGGCGACGTTCGGGATGGCGTCGAGGTCGGTCTCGTCGATCTCGCCCAGCCAGGCGTCCGCCCCACGATTGACGGCATCCGCGTAGTCCAGCAGGCGGCCCAGGTCGATCGTGCGCGCCACCTGGGCGGCTTGTTCAGCGCTGAAGCCCGTGCCCATGCCCGGCAGGGCGAGCACAGTGCTCGACCACGGCTCCCGCTCAATGAGCTCAGGCACACCCCGGACGGCGGTGTTGACCGCCCAATCCTGGCTGCGGGTCATGTGCCAAAGGATGAAGCCGATCGGGTTGACCCCGGGCAGGGGCTGGGCGCCGAGCTCGGTGGCCGTCAGGTCGCCGGCGGAGTGATGCAGGCGCAGGTTGACGGTGTGCAGCTGCTGGCGGAGCATGGCGATAGCATCCACGCGCGAGAGTGTAAAGCCGTACGAGCGCTTGTTTAGTCAGGGACCGATTCGCGGCTAGAATCGCGCCATGGACCCATTGGCCGCGAACGACTCCAGCGGTCCCATCCTCCGCCTCGAGGGGGTCAACAAGTGGTTCCATCGCGGGACGCTTCGCCACCAGCACGTGCTGAAGGACATCACGATGGACGTCACCCGCGGCGAGGTCCTCGTGGTGATCGGGCCCTCGGGCTCGGGCAAGAGCACGCTCTTGCGCTGCATCAACTTCGTCGCACCGCCTGACACCGGCACCGTCGTCTTCCTGGGACGGCGGTGGACCAAGGACAACGTACCGCGGATCAACCCGGTGGAGCGCTTGAAGTACGAGCACCAGCTGAACCTGCTGCGCGCACGCGTGGGCATGGTGTTCCAGCACTTCAACCTCTTCCCGCACATGACGGCGATCGACAACGTGTCTCTCGGCCTGACGCGCGTGCTGCGCGTCTCCAGGAAGGAGGCGCGAGACCGGGCGATGGCGGAGCTCGACCGCGTCGGCCTCGGCGAGAAGGCCAAGAGCTATCCGAGCCAGCTCTCGGGCGGCCAGAAGCAGCGCGTCGCCATCGCTCGCGCCCTGGCTATGAAGCCGCAGATCATGCTCTTCGACGAGGTCACCTCGGCGCTCGACCCCGAGCTCATAGGCGGCATCCTCGAGGAGATGAAGAAGCTCGCGCTCGCGGGCATGACGATGATCGTCGTCACTCACGAGATGGGGTTCGCCCGCGAGGTGGGCGACCGGCTGATGTTCATGGATGGCGGCGTGATCGTCGAGGAAGGCCCCGCGCGCGACGTCATCAAGAGTCCCTCCAACCCGCGAACCCAGGCTTTTCTGCGCGCCATCCTATGAGCCGCTTCAGCGGCAAGGTCGTGTTGATCACCGGCGGCGCGTCCGGGCTCGGCCTCGCGACCGCCAGGCTGCTGCGCGCGGAGGGCGCATCGTTGGCGCTGGTCGACTGGGACGCGGCCACGTTGGGTAAGGTCGCCGAAGAGCTCGATGCGTTGCGCCTGCCCGGCGACGCCTCGCAAGCCGGCACGGCGGCGGCGGCGGTGGAGATGGCGAGGTCCACATTCGGCCGGCTGGACGTCCTGTTCAACAACGCCGGCATCGACCCGCTGCGGGCACGCTCGGTGCTCGAGACCGAGGAGTCCGACTGGGACCGCGTGCTCGACGTGAACGTGAAGTCCGCCTATCTCTTCGCCAGGGCGGCGATCCCGCTCATGCGCGAGAGCGGGGGAGGAGCGATCGTCAACACCGCTTCGATCGCCGGGCTGAAGGCCGCGGGCGACGAGGCGGCGTACAGCGTGTCCAAGGCGGCGATGATCTCGCTCACGCAGTCGCTGGCGGTTGACTTCGCGCGTGACGGCATCAGGTGCAACTGCGTGTGCCCGGGCTTCATGGAGATGGTCATGACCGACA
The DNA here is from genome assembly GCA_035310015.1 of Candidatus Dormiibacterota bacterium. GTDB lineage: Bacteria > Chloroflexota > Dormibacteria > Dormibacterales > Dormibacteraceae > DATGEO01. The sequence goes on from DATGEO010000154.1 coordinate 15,061, forward strand.
GGCGCCGCGACCTCACCGACGAGCAGGTCGCCGCCCGGTACGCATACGCCGGCGCCCACGTGCCGCTCGGGCGCCAGGGCACCTACGAGGAGGTGGCGCGGTGCGTCGCGTTCCTGGCCTCAGACGAGGCGTCGTACGTCACGGGCGCGGCCCTGGTGGTGGACGGGGGGATGCTCCTGGCCTGACGTGTCCCGGATGTCGGGGGCCGGCCCTCGACGCGGCTCTCAACGGAAAAACACTCCGGGCGCCGGCACTCGAACGCTGGCCGCCGCCAGCTCTACTTTCCCCCGAGCTCCTCGATCCGCTCGATCATCCGGCCGATCCCGACCGACAGGTCCTCCGGCGAGCTGGCCAGGCTGATCCGCGCCGCGTCGCGGGCCGACTGGCCGAACGCCGTCCCCGGCGCGACCGCGACCTGCTTGGATTTGACCAGGTCGAAGGCGAACTCGCGCGAGTCCATGCCCGACCCACGGACGTTGGCCATGATGTAGAACGCGCCCTGCGGCCGGCTGATCAGCATGCCGGCCTCGTCCAGCAGCCCGACGCACAGGTCGCGCCGCTCGCGGTAGGCGTCCACCATCTCCTTCAGCGGCTTGCGCGGGCCGTCCAGCGCGGCCACCGCCGCCATCTGGCACACGGTCGGGAGGCAGGAGGAGTTCGACTCGAGGATCTTGGTGATCGAGTCCGAGACCTGCGCGTTGGCGACCACGTAGCCGACTCGCCAGCCGGTCATGGCGTACGTCTTGGAGAATGTGAAGACGGAGATGACGCGGCCGTCGGTGCAGAAAGACGCCGGGCTGTGGTGCTCGCCGTCGAGGATGACCTCGTCATAGCACTCGTCCGAAAGCAGGTAGAGATTGTGCTTGACGGCGACGTCTACCAGCTCTTCGAGCAGCTTGCGCGGGAAAAGCGCGCCCGTGGGGTTGCACGGGCTGTTGATGATGATCAGCTTCGTCCGCGGCGTGATGAGCCGCTCCATCTCTTCCGGGTCGGGCAGGAACTTGTTCTCCGGCCGGCAGGGGTACGGGACGAGCACACCGTGGGCCCACGCCAGCATGAGCCGGTAGTTCGGCCAGGCCGGGTCGGGCAGCAGCACCTCGTCGCCGGGCTCGAGCAGCGCCGCTATCGCGGCCGCGATTCCGCCCACGCCGCCGACCGTGCAGTTGATGGTCTCGACGGTCGCCTTGATGCCGTTGACCCGCTCGAGCTTGGCGACGAGCCTCTCCCGCAGCGGCAGGATGCCTGGCGTGGCGGTGTACTTGACCTGGCCCTTGCGGGCGAACTCGATGGCCGCGTCGACGATGTGCTTCGGCGTGGGAAAGCTCGGCTCTCCCACCTCGAGCCGGATGCAGCCGGGGGTCACGAGCGCGAGGTTGACCACCTCGCGGATGCCGGAGTGCGCGGCCTCGGCAGGGCCGGACGAAATCGCCTGGAGCGGGACGGTGGCCATGGGTTTCTCCTGCGGAAATGGCCGCGCAGCACGTGGGTTTCCGGCTGCTTCGGCATACGCTAGACTCGTCCCAAACTTAGTGTCAAGTGAGTGAACGTTCGTTTGTTTAAGGTGCGGTGAACGATGCAGGTCAAGGACGTGGCCTACGCGCGGTCGGGTGATAAGGGCGACGTCGTCAACGTCGGCGTCCTCGCCTTCGACGACGCCGCGTGGGAGCGCCTGCAGCGAACGCTTACGCCCGAGCGGATCAAGGCCCATTTCGGCGACTGGGTGAAGGGCGAGGTCGACGTCTTCCCGATGAAGAACCTGAACGCGTTCAACCTGCTTCTGCACAATGCGCTCGGCGGTGGCGCGACCAAGACGCTGCGTTATGACGTGACCGGCAAGGCCTTCAGCACCGCCGTGCTGCGCATGGAGCTGGCGGATTGAGCGCTGACCCGAGGCCGGAGGCCGGTGCGGGCGAGGCGGAGCCCAAGCGGCCGACGCCGGACGAGGATCTCCGCTCGCGCCTCGACAAGGCGAAGCGCGGCGGCGACCCGCGCTACCACGCGAAGCTGCGCGAGCAGAACAAGCACTTCGTCCGCGACCGCCTGGACAGGATCCTCGACCCCGGCTGGTCCTTCGAGGACGGTCTCCTGGCCCGCCACGTCGACGGCAACCTGCCGGCGGATGCGGTGGTTACGGTCGTAGGCAATGTCAGCGGCCGGCCGGTGTGCGTCATCGCCAACGACATGACGGTCAAGGCGGGCACGTGGGGCCTGCGCACGTTCCAGAAGATCACCGCGATGCAGGAGCTTGCCGGGCGGACCAAGTGCCCGCTGCTCTATCTAATCGACTCGGCCGGCGCGCGCATTGACGAGCAGCGGGCGAGCTATGCCGGCCGCAAGGCGTGGGGCAACATCTTCTACAACCAGATCCAGCTGTCGGGCGTGGTCCCGCAGGTCTGCGTCCTGCTGGGCCCGTCGCCCGCGGGCACCGCCTACCAGCCGGCGCTGTGCGACGTCTGCATCATGGTCGAGGGCAACGCCACCGCCTACATCGGCTCGCCGCGCATGTCGGAGATGGCCACCGGCGAGAAGGTGACGATGGAGGAGATGGGCGGCGCCGAGATGCACGCCCGCGTGAGCGGCCTCGGCGACTTTCTCTGCAAGGACGAGGACGAGGCTCTGGCGGTCGCCAAGCAGTACCTGGGCTACTTCCCCGGCCACTGGTCGGAGAAGCCGCCGCTGACCGAGGCGGTGCCTCCACAGCCCGGCAAGACGATCGCCGAGATCGTGCCCGTGAGCCAGCGCATCGCCTTCAACATGGTCGACCTCATCAAAGCGCTCGTCGACGAGAACAGCTGGCTCGAGGTCAAAAAGCTCTGGGCCCGCGAGCTGGTGACGGGCTACGCCCGGCTGGGCGGCCGGCCGGTGGGCATCGTCGCCAACCAGTCCCGCTACAAGGGCGGCGTGCTGTTCCCCGACTCGTCGGACAAGGCGGCCCGCTTCATCTGGACATGCAACGCCTTCAACGTCCCGCTGCTCTTCCTGCAGGACATCCCGGGCTTCATGGTCGGCAGCCAGGTCGAGCGGGCGGGCATGATCCGGCACGGCGCCAAGATGCTGTTCGCAGTCGCCGAGGCGCGTGTGCCGCGCATCGCTGTGCTGGTGCGCAAGGCGTACGGCGGCGGCTACCTCGCCATGAGCGGGTCGCCTATGGGTCCCGACGCCGTGCTCGCGCTGCCCACCGCCAAGCCCGCCTTGATGGGGCCGGAAAGCGCGATCAACGCGATCTACCTGAACAAGATCATGGAGCTGCCCGAGGAGCAGCGGGCCGCCTTCATCGACGCCAAACGCCGCGAGTACGAGGAGGACATCGACGTCTACGAGGTC